>CAINLT010000481.1 GCA_903850505.1 uncultured Myxococcales bacterium
CGAGCCGCCGAAGGTGGGGCGGGCACGTCGCGAAAAAGCGCCGTGGGACCGCATTGGTGGCGTGCGTCCAGCGTCGGCTGGGGGCACTTCGGCGGGGAGGGACTTTTTGCCGGGAGGGACCCGGCGTCAGCCGGAACTCCGCCCGGAGCGTCCCGAAGGCTTCATGTCCCGCAATGCGCCGCATGGCGTGCAGTGCCTTTCAGGAGCCGCGCGATGCCCTCCGGGGCCTGTCGGCGACGGGTTTACCGAACAAACTTGATTTCGCCGTGCGCAACCGGCACCTTGTCAAAAGTCCGCCGGCGTCGGCGGCCAACCATTTTGGAGGCTCTCTGTGCGTAACTTCCGTTCGTTCCTCAGCCGCGCCGCACTCGTCCGCGCCGTTTCTCTTGCGCTGCCGCTTGCGGCCATGACGACCCTGCCCGCTTGCGACCTGTTCAATCAGGCCGCGGCGTCCGTCGAGAACGCAGCGCAGCTGCCCATTGACGTGACGCAGTCGACGAAGATCTCGATCGACGTCAGCCTGCTGACCGGAACGCTCGCTGGCCAGACGATCCCGCCGGGTCCGGACCTGACGCAGGACCTGACGACCCCGCCCGCGCCGCTTGACCTGGCCAAAGAACAGCCGGATTTGGCCAAGTACGCCAGCGGTCACATCAAGACGGTTGAGATCAACAAGATCGCCGTGACCCCGACGACCAACACGCTGACGGGCGACCTGCCGGCAATGGACCTGTACTTTGGCCCGACGACGGCCAAGGGCGCCGCAGACAGCATCAAGGTCGCGACGATTCCGTCGATCAAGGCGGGTTCCACCGCGGCGTTTGACGCGCAGATTGACGCCGCAGCGATGGCCAAGGCCGGCACGACGTACCTGAACACGCTGGCGTTCAGCCAGATGATGTCCGGCAAGCTGGTCGTCAAGGCTGGCGAAAAAGTGCCGAGCGGCAAGATTGACCTGAAACTCGACCTCGGCGTCCACGCGGTTGTGACGGCGCTGTAGTCGCAGCCCGGACAGGCGAACAAAACTACGCGGCCGGTCCGGAGTCATTTCGGGCCGGCCGCGCTGTTTGTTGAGCTGAAGATTCTTGGCCCGCCTGACCTGCGACTACTTCTCGTCGGGCACCGGCAGGTCGTATTCGAGGGTCCGGTCGCCCGCCTGTCCGGACGGCAGCTTCGCCTGCAGCACGGCCTTCTCAACGCATGCGCCAGTCGAACCCGCGCCAAACTTCTTGCGCAGCGCGGCGCGCTTGACGAGGCCCGCGTCATCCACGGTCACGTCGACCGCGATGTGCGTAAAATCGCGGGCTTTCGTCGAATTCGCATAGCACTTCTGCACGGCACCCTGCGTCGCGGTGATGGCGCTCTCTTGCGTGACCTGCGGCGTCGGCGCGTCGTCCGACTTGGCCTTGGCGGCTCGGCCCGGCTTGCGCTTGCTCGCGGTTTCGTCGGCTTCCTGTGCTTCCGCGGGCTTGGCTGAGTCCTGATCCGTCGCGCCGGTCAGCTCATCCAGCTTGGCCTTGCCCTTGTCCATCAGCGCGGTCACGCCCTTGAACTTCTCCATCGCGTCCGGATCGGTCTGTGCGCGGTTCCAATACCACCAGCCGGCGCCGCCGACGATTGCCGTCATGACGAGCATGAAGATCCACGCGCCAGCGGTCTTGCTGGGTGGCGCAGGCGGCGGCCGACGCGACGGTGTCGCGGGTTGGGACGGCAGAACACCGCTCGACGGCGCCCGGACTTGCCCCGGCGTCGCGGAATTCTGGCCCGGCGCGCGGTTCTGGGCCGGCGTGCGGTTGGTCCCAGCCGATGCGGCAGCAGCCTTCACGTTGGCGGAATCGCGGTCGGTCGGCTCCGCCGGCGGCACCCACGTAACCGGGTTTTGCCCGTGCGGCTGATTGCCCATGGTCGACAAGAACTCGCCAATGCCTGAACTGTACCGCGGACGCGATTCCACGAGCGTCGGCGAGTCCAGCGCCACCGGGTTCGCCGCCGGCGTCGTCGCTCCCACGGTCGGCGGCGTCCACCCAGGTGTTGGCGGCGTAGGCAGCGGCGCCGGCGTGCCATTGAATCCCGGCGTCGCGCCCGATCCCGTCGTCGTTGTCGGCAGCGTGCGCGCCGTGTGCGGACGTCCGCGCCCGGTCAGCGACTCGCCGGCCGTCTCCAGCACGTGCTCCAACGCCAGGCGCATCTCGTCCGCATCGGCGAAACGGTCTTCCCGGCGCTTGGCCAGCGCGCGCATCACGACTTCCGCCAGCCCCACGGGCAATGGCTGGCTGGACGCCTGCTCCAGCGGCACCGGCCGCTCCTGCAAGTGCTTGACGATGATGCCCATCGCGCTCGGCGCCTTGAACGGCACGTCGCCCGTCAGGCACTGGTACAGAATAATCCCCAGTGAATACAGATCGCTGCGACCATCCAACGGCTCCGCGCGGCCTTGCTCCGGACTCATGTACTTGGGCGTTCCGACGGCAAAACCGGTCTTGGTCAGATCCTGATCGGCGTGCTCAAAGGACTTGGCGATGCCAAAGTCGATGAGCTTCACGAAGTCGTCCTCGCCGCGCATCCGACAGAGAAACACGTTCTCCGGCTTCAGGTCGCGGTGCACCATCCCCGCGTCATGCGCTTCCGCCAGCGACTTCAGCACGGCGATCGCGATGCGAATCGAGCGAACCGGCTCCATCGCCTTCTCGTCACGCAGCACCTTCGCGAGCTCATTGCCGTGCAGCAGCTCCATCGCCAGGTAGAGCTGTCCCGCGTCAGTCTGGCCAAAATCATAGACGCGGACCGTGTGCTGGTGGGTCAACTGCGCGGCGGTCCGGCCTTCATTGAAAAAGCGCTGCACCTGGATCGGATCCTTGGCGTACTCCGGTCGCAAGACTTTGACGACCATTTCCTGGCGCATCGTCTGGTTGATGGCGCGAAAGACCGCGCCAAAACCGCCCTGGCCAATCAGGCTTTCCACCTTGTAGCGCCCGGCAATCACGGTGCCGATCAGCTGTTTGGTGAAGTCATCGGTCTGCTGAACCAGCGTCGGAATGCCGTGCTGCGGACACACCTCTTCCGCGCGGGATTGACCGCACTCGGGGCAGAAGCGAAGTGGTGTCGCGGGGGTCGTCATACCACCGGTCCAAATGGCGTCGAGATGACGCCTAAACGTGCGCGCCGAGACTAGAAGAGGCGGACGACTTGCGCAATGGCCGCGTCGTGAAAGTTGTGCAAAGGGCCGCTGCTGTTGTCGTTTTGGCCCGGCAAAGTCCGGTCAGCCCTTCACAGTCCTGCACGTTTGGTTGACAATGAAGGGCTGCCACGGTGATCCTTGCAAGCCCGCGGTTGTGTGTGCGGGAAGTGATGTGTGTTGTGGCGGCGTGTCACGGTTGCCCAGCGCCCGGCGCGTTGATCCTGAAAGGAGCGCGAAGTTGCATCAGGTGCGTCTGCAAAATCGGCCAACTCCAACGGGTTGGATCCAGTCGACGCGCGGGCGTACGCGCCAGTGGCTGCTCGTGGGCGCGTGTGCGGGCCTGACGGCGTGCAGTGGCGCGCCCGCGGTGGAAGAGCCGCCCAAGGTCAACGGCGATGCGGCGGCTGAAGCGGCGGCCGAGGCCAAAATTCCGGTGCACCCGATAGTCCTGCTGCGCCACGCCAATGGCCAAGCCAGCGTCGTGACCTACGCGCGCGGCGACACGCGTGTCCGCGACGAGCACTACGACGTCAACGGCATGAAGATCGCCGACGTGAAGTACTCCGACCATGGCCGGCACGGAACGTGGAGCCAATACGGCGCGAACGGCGAAATCCAGGCGTCGTATCACGTCATCGCCGGCAAGAAAGAAGGCCAAGAGTGGCGCTACGACGTCGACGGCAAGCGCATTGCCATCGTGCCATACAAGAACGGCCTGCGCGACGGCGTGCAATTCGAATTCTTGCCCACGGGCGAGAAACGCACGGAACTTCGCTTCAAGGCCGGCGATCCTGACGGCCCGATGACGCTCTTCTACCCGACGGGCGAGCGTGAAGCGGTGGTCAACATCGTCAACGAGCGCAAGCACGGCGTGCAGGTTGAGTTCTACACCACCGGCGTGCAGCGCGCGGAAGTGACCTTCCACGACGGCATGATGGACGGCCCGGCGACGTACTTTGACGAGAAAGGCGTGAAGATCGCGACCGTGACCTACGTGCAGGGCAAGCCGCGCGGGGAAGAG
>CAINLT010000482.1 GCA_903850505.1 uncultured Myxococcales bacterium
CCCAACCGCCTCCCGTGACCGCGCGTTCCCTCGGGCTTGCCGTGCTCTGCAGCGCGGCGGCGACGCTGGCGTTTGAAGTCGCGTTGACCCGCGTGGCCTCCGCGCTTTTCTTCACGCACCTGACCGCGCTCCTGCTCGCCGCGTGTCTGGCTGCGCTCGGGCTGGGCGCGGCTTTCCTGCACCGCTACGCCGCGCGGCGGCCGGTGTCCGCGGATCTGCTGGTCTGGCTCACGGTGCTCGGTGCGCTCGCGGGCGTCCTGGCGCTCCTCTGTGCCGTCTATGCGCCGTTCCTGTTCCTCGCTGGCGCGTTCGCGTGGCCGTTCTTTCTTTCGGGCGCATTTGCCGCAGCCGCGTATCGCCTGTCGCCTTCGCCGACGACTATTTTCGCCCTCGAGGCGCTTGGCGGTGCGGCGGGCGCAGTGCTTGGTCCCTGGCTGCTCGCGGCGTTTGGCGACCTCAGCGCCGCGCTCCTCGCGCTCACCTTGCTGGTTCCCGCCGTGCTCGTGCTGCTCCCCGGCATGGCCATCCGTCGCGCGCTGTGGCTGCTCCTGCCGCTGCTCGTCCTGCTGCCGGCGCAACTTGCCACGCCGGGTGGTCTGCTCCGGTTGGACCCATTCGCCACGCCGGGTTTTCGGCCGCACCTCGTCGAGCAGACGCGCGCCCTGCACGGCCATGTGTTGCGGACGCGCACGGACAGCTACGCGCGCACGGACCTCGTGCAGACCGACGAGCCGTGGGTCCGCTACCTCTTCACGGACCGGATGTATCCGGCGCGCGTCGTGCGTTGGGATGGCCAGTCGCCGCAGTTTCCCGACGCGGAGGCGAACGCCCTTTCGCGGTTGAAACGGCTGCCGTTCGCGGCGTTGCATCCGGCGCGCGTGCTGGTGCTCGGCGCGGGTGGTGGGTCCGACGTCGCGCTGGCGCTGCAGTCAGGCGCGGTGGAGATCGACGCCGTGGAAGTAAACGCCGCGATGGTGGCGCTTGTGCGTGAACTCGGCGCATTCTCGGGCCACGTCTACGACCGGCCGGCGGTCCACGTTCACGCCGACGAAGCGCGGCGTTTCTTGCGGGCAGCGCACGCGCCGTGGGATGTGGTGCAACTTGCGCTGATGCAGACCGATTCGGCGTCGCTGCGGAGCCTGGCCGGCGTGCAGAACTGGGTGATGACGCGAGAGGCGGCCGAAACCTACCTGCAGCAGCTGACGCCGGGAGGCACGCTGGCGGTCGTCCAGAACACACGTGAGATCGCCGATCGCACCGTCGACACGCTGGCCGCGGCGCTCCTTGCGCGCGGCGTGGCGCCTCATGCCGTGGCAGCGCATCTCCTGGTCGTTGCACTGCCCGATGCGGAGCGCAATCCGTTTTCCCAACTCCTGCTGGCGCGGCCGCAGCCATTCAGCGCTGAGGAACGCTCGACGCTCATCGCCCGCGCGGCGCTCGTGGGGGCGCACCCGCGCGCACTCCCGCCCCTGACGCGTGCGCCCGACGCGCCGACCGACGCCCACCCGTTCTTCTTTGCCCTCCACCCGCTGTTGGCAGTCCTCTACGCCGCGCTTTCGGCCGCAGTGCTGCTCATGGCGTGGCTGCTGTTTGCCCGGCCGCGCCGCCGCGCCCAACCGTTGGCGCGTCGCAGCTTTGTCCAAGCGCTGCTGCTGGGCGCCGGGCTGATGCTGGTCCAGGGCGCGCTTCTGGCCGACGCGCAGTTCCTGCTCGGTTTTCCGCCGCTGGCGGTCGCATGGACCGTTGGCGGGCTGCTCGCGGCGTCGGCGGTCGGAGCGATTCTGGGGCAACGGCTGCCATTGACGGCCCAACAGCGTCTCGTCGGCGCTGCGCTGTTGACGGTTGTCGGGCTGGTGCTGCTGGCGATTTTCGGGCCGACCGGCGGCCATCCGCTGCCGTTTCCGCCGCCGTTCGCCCATCTGGCCGTCGCACTTCTCGTCTTGCCGCTGGGGCTCGCGATGGGGCCGTGTTTTCCGGCGCTTCTGCAGCGTGAAGGCGGCGCGGACGGCGCAGATCGCGCGGCGCTGTATGCCGTCGATGGCCTGGGCGCTGTGGCTGGAGGCGGATTGGCGGCCTTGCTTGCAGCTTTTGTCGGGGCATCGGCGGTCGTGTTGGCGGCCGCAGCCTGCTACGCGCTCGTCGCTGCTACGGCTGGCGGCCATCGTCGCGATGCTGCGCGACGGGCGGGTGTTCCATCCTGACCTTGGCGGCAAGCGGTCCTGACGGCGGCCGCCTGCGCGCCAGTTTCACCCACACGTCACACGCGCCCCCTGTCCGCTGCGCCGCGCACCGGCTACAAGGGCGCCGCGGAGGTTGACCATGGCGGACCAGACTGTGTTTCCCAAGCGTTTGATGTTGTTGGGTTCGGGCGAGCTCGGCAAGGAAGTTGCACTCGCGGCGCAGCGGCTGGGCCAGTATGTCATCGCCGCGGACAGCTACGACGGCGCGCCGGCAATGCAGGTCGCGGATGAGCGCGTCGTCGTCTCCATGCTCGATGCCGACGCGCTGCGGGCGGCCATTTTGGCGGCCAAGCCGGACGTGCTCATTCCAGAAGTCGAGGCGATCGCCACGCACGTGCTCGCCGAGTTCGAGGCGCAGGGCATCCGCGTCAGTCCGACCGCCAAGGCCGCGCAGATCACGATGAACCGGGAGATGATCCGCGAGCTGGCCGCCAAGGATCTGGGCTTGCGCACGGCGCCGTATGCGTACGCGACAACCGCGGAAGAGCTGCGCGCGGCGGCGGACAAGCTCGGCTATCCGTGCGTGGTCAAGCCGATCATGTCGTCGTCGGGCAAGGGCCAAAGCGTGTGCAAGACGCCCGCGGATGTGCAGGTCGCGTGGGACTACGCGATGGCCGGCGCGCGCGCCAAGAACCTGCGCGTCATCGTCGAGGGCTTCATCCAGTTTGACCTGGAAATCACGCTGCTGACGGTGCGGACGCGCGATGGCAAGGTGCATTTCTGCGACCCGATTGGCCATCGCCAGGAGCGCGGCGACTATCAGGAATCGTGGATGCCCGCGGCGATGCCGGCGGACGTGCTCAAGGCCGCGCAGGACATGGCGGAACGCGTGACCGGCGCCCTGTGCAAGGGCGAGCACGGCCCGGGCGCGGGGCTTTTTGGCGTCGAGTTCTTCCTTGCCGCCGATGGCGTCGTGTTCTCGGAGCTGTCGCCGCGGCCGCACGATACCGGCTTGGTGACGCTGATCAGCCAGTCCATGAGCGAATTTGAGCTGCACCTGCGCGCGGTGCTGGACCTGCCGATTCCCGACGTACGGACGTACGGACCGGCGGCTTCGGCGGTGATCCTCGCTGACCGGACCGTGGAGGCGCCGCGCTATACCGGGTTGGCGGCGGCGCTGGCGGAGCCGGGGACGGACCTGCGCATCTTTGGCAAGCCGCGCGCGCACAAGTTCCGGCGCATGGGCGTGGCGCTCGCGCTGGGCGCGACGACGGATGAGGCGCGCGCGAAGGCCAAGCGTGCCGCGGATTGCGTCGCGATTGTCGGGTAGGGCGCTACGCCAAGGTCCCGTCCGACGCGTCGGATTGCGCCTCCAGCATGTCGATCAGCGCACTGCCGTCCACACTCCAGGACTCCTGACCGTCGGCCATGTGCAGCAATTCGCCGTTGCCAATGAGCGCGATTTCGCCGAGCGGCTTTCCGTTCAGCCCGACGATCCGCCGGACGCGACGCCGCAACCCAAGCGCGGGATCGCGCCGCGTGAGAGGCGCTTGAAAGAACGCCAGCAGCGTCGGCACGGTCAAGGCATCGAGTGCGGTGACCAGCTTTTGTTGGGCGTGCGACCACGGCCACCGGGAGTCCGGAGGTCCAAGCGGCGTCTCCGACGGCAGGAGGACCACGCCATCATCGACGCTGAAACCCTTGCGACCACCGCCTGTCGCCGCGGTTGCAATCGATACACTGCGCACGACCGGCGTTGCTGTTTCGGCGGCCTCGACCGGTGGCGCCGGTCCTCCCAGCGGGTCGCTGGCACCGAGCGCAAGCGGGTTGAACGCGACGAGCATCTGCTCTTTGTCAACGAATCCGTCTGCGTCGAAATCGCCGGTGACGATGTCCCGGCATGAACCCTGGACGATGTGTCCGGAATGCCGCGCGAGCGTGCCGCAGAGCCCAGCCCCGTCGTTGTCGAGGGAAACACTGCCACGCGCCGGCGTCGTGGCGGTTTGGCAGCCGAGGAGCCGGATCTCGCCGCCAACCCGGAGGAGCTGCCGCACCGCGGTGGACACCGTCGCCAGCGCGTCTGCATTCATGTGAATGAAGTGCTCGGACAGATCGTTCGGATTGCCGGTTCCGTCGCCCAGTTGCAGGGCGGCGCTGCCGGCATGTCCGACGAGGTCGATCCGGTCCAGCTTGCCGCCCGCTTCTGGCGGCAAGCTGTCAACAATACCTTCAAGCACGCCGGGCAACATGTCCACCGAATCGGTGACCGCCGCCCACGGGCATCTGCGCATGAGCGGGCCCAACACGCTGTCGTCGGGCAGGTTGGAGAAGACCATGCAGCGGTAGAGGACTACCCCGTCCTTTTGCTCCGTGCGGTACCACATGCCTACCTCCCATGCTCAGGTCCGCCTCAGGCGGTGAGATGCTTCTTCAGCCACGTCTTCTCGATGTACATCGTGCCCGGATCCGGCGGGTCAAATTTGCATCCGTCCGGCAGCACGATGAGGATTCCTTTCTCCATCTTGCCGGGGAACAGATCCTGCGGCTCCGCGGCGAAGTTGTTGAGGTCGAGCCAGAAGTCCACGAGATTGCCGGGGCCAGGCGCACGCTGCACGTTCGTCAGCAAGTACGTCTTGCCACCCACCTGGATCGACCCGGGCGCACTCGCCCGAGCGAGGCTGTCCGGCCACTTGCCACCGGCATTCTGCGCCAGACCGGCCGGTCCCCAGAAAGTCTGCGGCAGCGCGACGTTGCCGACCGAGTTGGCAACCGGATAGCCGTTGCCATCGAGCGCCAAGGTCGACGGGGAACCCAGCCAAGCCTGGGTCGGATCGCCGAAGTCGATGCCGAGGCGTTGACCGTTGTAGCGCACCGTGATGTTCGAGTAGCGACCGCCGGGTGAGCCAGCCACGACCGCATAGACGCGGTGCTCCTGCTGCGAGAACGGCGCCTTGCCGCCCGGCAGCACGACTTCCACGCCAGCGAGCGTCTTCGCCTTGCCATTCAGCAGGTACAGCCGACCGGTTGCGTACAGCCGCCGCAGCAGCGTCGTCGGTTGGTCGAGGTGAACGGGCAGGTTGCGATCACCCGCCAATTGCGCGCTGCTCCAATCGACGCGGTAGCGCGTGCTGTCCGCGGAGTTCAGGAACTCCACGAC
>CAINLT010000483.1 GCA_903850505.1 uncultured Myxococcales bacterium
GCCAACCGCACGTCGTGAAAGCGCGCGGGCAGCGCCATGTCGTTGAAACGCGTCACGCGGCGGACGATCCCGGCGCGCGCACAGTGGCCCATGACTTCGTAGCCGCGGGCGTCGCGCGTCCGCAAGTAGCCGGTGCCGCCGCACGTCTTGCACGTCGACAGGTGCTTGCACAGCGCCGCCTCCGCGCGTTCAGGCCCGGCGCGCGTGACAATGTCCTCGCCGCGGCACCATTCGCACGTATTCATCCCGAGTTCGGCGAGACACGCAGACATCACAACCTCGTTGTCACATTTCACGCGGATCGCGCCAGCCCGTCAACGTCGGCACCCGATGGCCAAAAGCCCCGGCGAGCCAGCGCTCCGTCAGGCGCTCCTGCCGCATCTTGCGGGCATTCTTGCTGATGCCGCCCGCGCCGGGATCGTCCGCGAGAAACTGCGCCAGCGCGCCGCGGGCTTCGTCGTCCAGGGCGCTCTGCAGCAGCTTGTTCATCCGGGTCCGGCATTGGCCAACCAGCACGTCGAGCTCCGGCGCCGCCGCCATCGCCACTTCCGCGTCTGGATCGGCGTCGGGCGCCGCGCCCTGCAGCGCGGTGTCCAGCCAGTCAAAAGTCTTGCGGTACACGTGGCCCAGCACCTGATGCTGCGTCGCCGCCATCAGCCCCGCCAGCTCCGCGACGAGCACCGTCACGGTAAACGCCGGCGGTGCCACCGGCTGCGCGATCAGCGGATCGAGCCGCTCATCGCCCAGCTGCCGCAGATGTTTGGCGTGCTCCAGCACCGCGGGTTCGTACCAGCCAAGGTTCATCGGCACGCGGGCATTCTGGCCATGGCGGAAGCGCCACGCTTGCACGCGGGCTTGCAGCACGCGCACCGTCGCGCCCGCGGGCAGGCCCATCGCGTACCAAGCGGACGCGCGCGCGCGATCCGTCTCCGACCAGTGCACGCCGCGCCCGCGAATTTCCAGGAAGCAATTCTCAACGGTCTGCATGTAGTCGCGCCAGCCGACGGTCTCGTCCTGCCGGCCGCTTTGCGCGTGGTGTCGCATCTCAGGCTGTGTCTGCGCTACCATTCCACACCGCCCGCCGTCCGCCTGCGGCTCTTGTAGCACGGCGGGCGGCGCTTGGGCAGTCTCAAACGCGTTCACGCACCCGGTCTGGAGCTCATGGCGCATCGCGAGGATTGGCAGTTTCTGCTCGCAGGTGAGGGACCGCGCCGTTGGCTGGCGCTGGGCGACCGACCGGCGTTGGGCTTGCGGCAGCGCGCGATTCGCCATCGCTTGCAGGTGCGCCTGACGGCCGCGGATTTCCAGCAGCAAGCGCACCACGCGCTCCAACAGTGGCAGACGTGGCGGGATGCGGGGCTCGCGGTGGCGGGCTATCTGGGCTACGACCTCGGTGCCGCGCTGGAAGGCGTCGCGCCGCACGCGCACGCGAGCCAGTGGCCGGATGCGGATCTCTGCGCGTTTGCCCCGGGCGATCTGGAGCCGACTGCGCTGCCCGCCGTGACGCCGCAGCCCGCCCTGCCGTTGCCGGAGAGCCTGCTGCGACAGGGCGCGTGGTTCCAGCGCGCCGTCGACCAAGCGCTCGATGCGATCCGCGCGGGCGAGGTCTATCAGGTCAACCTCAGCGTCGCGGCGGCGCTGCCTTTTGCCACGCAGCGGCCGCTGCCGGAGCTGCTCGCGGCGCTCCTCGCCGTCCAGCCGGTGCCGTACGGGCTGGTTTGGCAGGCGGAGCAGGGCACGCTGCTCTCCGGCTCGATGGAGCAGTTCCTGCGCGTCCAGGGCGCGCGCGTGCAGTCCCGGCCGATCAAGGGGACCGCGCCGCGGCGGGCGGATCCGACGGCCGACGTCGAGGCCGCGACGCAGTTGGCGCAGACGGTGAAGGAGCGCGCCGAGAACACGATGATCGTCGACATGGTGCGCAATGACCTGCAGCGGGCGAGCCACTGGCAATCCGTGCAGGTCGCGGCGCTGTGCGAGCCAACGCCCTACGCAACGCTATGGCATCTCGAATCGGAAGTGCACGGCGTGCTGCGCGATGCCGACGACCGCGCCGGGCTGCTGGTGGCGACGCTGCCGCCGGCGTCGGTGACAGGCTGTCCCAAGATCCAGGCGACGCGCGTGATCGGCCGGCTGGAGCAGCGTTGGCGCGGGCCGTATTGCGGTGCATTGGGGCTGGACTTGCCAGGCGGCGCGCTGGATCTCGCCGTGGGGATTCGGCAAGTGTGGCTGCAACCCGGCGAAGCGGTGCTGCAGGTGGGCGCGGGGATCGTCGCGCAGTCCGAGCCGGAACGCGAGTGGCAGGAGCTGTGTGTCAAGGCGCAAGGCGCGCTGCGCTTGTTGGCGACCCTGCGCGGGGGGCAATAATGCGCACGGTTTGGCTGCACGGCGCGGTGCGTCCGGACGAGGAACCCGCGTTGCGCGCCCAACGCGGCGTGTATGAGACCTTGCGGTGGCAGGATGGGCCGCCGCCGGGCTTGGCGCACCATGAAAAACGTTGGCGGCTCGGTTTGGCGGCGCTGCACTTGCCGCAGCACGATTTGCCGGCGCTGTTGCAGGATGCCGCGGCGTTCCTGCCGCCAGGGACGGCCTGGCGGGTGCGGCTGACGGCGTTCCCGGGCGGGATTGAACTGGCGTGGCGACCGTTGGACGCCGACGAAGTGGCGCCGCAGCCGTGGACGCTCCGTTCGCTGGGCACCGTCGCCGCGCGGGCAGCGGATCTCCGCCCTTGCAAATCCACGGATCTGCACGCGGCGCTCCACTGGCGCGAACACGCGCGCACACAGGGGGACGACGACGCGCTGCTCGCCGGGCCCGACGGCCAATGGGCGGAGGCGACGACGGCGAACCTCGTGTGCGGCCTGGACGACGGGCGGATCGCGACGCCGTGGCCTGCGTCGATGGCGCTGCCGGGGACGACCCTCGCCTCGCTCGCCGCGCTGCTGCCGATCATGCCGATCCGCCTCGACGCCACGCAGCGGCCGCACATCCGCTGGGCGGTGCTGACCAACGCGATTGTCCTGCTGCGCGCGATTCGCGCCATTGACGGGACGGTGCTCGCGCCTCCGCCGCAGGAAATCGTCGCCCTGCGCGATCGACTGGTGCGGGCACCTATGTTGGGCCGCTAACCTTTGTTAGACTGCGCGCCCCGCCGGCTGCCCGGCACTGGATGGAACATGCTGCGACTCGCACTGCCGAAAGGCCGGATCTTTGAAAAAGTCTCGATTCTCCTGAATGACTGCGGGCTTGCGCTGCGCATGCCCGACCGCGGTTATCGCCCGGACTGCAACGACGAACGTCTGACGATCAAGGTGCTCAAGGCGCAAAATGTCGCGGCGCTGGTTGGCCTTGGCTCGCACGATCTCGGATTCACCGGTCTGGACTGGGTGCAGGAGAGCGGCGCGGAGGTCGTGGAATTGCTGGATCTTGGCTTCGATCCGGTCCGCATTGTCGCCGCGGCGCCGGAAGGCCTGAGCGCGGAGGCGATTCTCGGCCGGCCGAAGCTCGTCGTGGTCAGCGAGTACGAGAACCTCACGCGGCGCTGGCTGAACAGTAAGAACGTGCATGATTTTCATTACATGCGCAGCTACGGTGCGACGGAAGTTTTTCCGCCCGAAGACGCCGATCTGATCGTCGACAACACGGCGAGCGGCCGGACGCTCGTGGAGAATCACCTCCAGATCCTCGACACGCTGCTGCGGTCCACGACGCGGATCATCGCCAATCCGCGCGCCATGGATAATCCGGAACAACGCAAGGTGATTGAGGAACTGCTGTTGCTCATCAAGTCGGTCATCGACGCCCGCGATCGCGTGATCCTGGAAATGAACATCGACGAAGCGCGACTGCCGCTGCTCGTGGCGCAGTTGCCGGCGATGAAGTCGCCGACGATCGCCCAGCTCTATGGCCAGAGCGGCTACGCAGTGAAAGTCGCGGTCCGCAAGTCCTTGGTTCCGCGTCTGATTCCGGAGCTCAAGCGGTTGGGCGCCACGGACATTTTGGAAACCGACCTGCGCAAGGTGATTCCGTGAAGCCATTCCTGCCTTCGCGCATTGCCCTGGAAGCGGTTGAACCGTATCGCATTCCACAGTTTGAGCGGGCTGGCTACTTGCGTCTGGACGTCAACGAGCATCCGGGCGGCGCGGCGTCATTTGTCGTGGAAGCCGTGCACGCGGCGCTCTCGTCCGCGACCATTGCCACGTATCCGGTCTACGCCGAATGGCACGCGAAAGCGGCGGCGTGGTTTGGCGTCGGCGTCGATGAGCTGACTTGCGCGGCGGGCGGCGACGAGGCGATCAAGGCGATCTGCGAGGCGCATCTGCTGCCGGGCAAGTCGCTGGTGACTGTCGATCCCGGCTACGACATGTTCAAGATCTGGGCGCAGTTGTATGGCAATCCGATGACGGGCGTGCCGCTCCTCCCGGGCTTCAGCTTTGACCGCGCGGCGTGGCTGGACGCGATTGCCCAGCCCGACGTGGGGATGATCGCGCTCGTGACGCCGAACAATCCGACCGGCACGCTGTGCGAGCGCGAGATCATCGAGGAGACGCTGCAGCGCGTGACCTGCCCGGTTGTGATCGACGAGACGTACGCCGAATTCGTTGGCCGTTCGGTCGCGGACCTGCTGCCGCGCTTTCCGCACCTCTTCATCATCCGTTCGTTTTCCAAGGTGCATGGCCTCGCGGGGCTGCGCGCGGGCGCCGTGCTGAGCCAGGCGCAGAATATCGAAGCGCTGCGGCGGGTGCTCAACCCGTTCAACGTCAACCGCGCGGCCATCGCTGCGGCGCTGGCGGTGATGGCGCATCCGGAAGAAACCCGCGCGCACGTGCATGAAATCACGCTGGCGCGGACCGAATTTGTCGCGGCGTTGACGGCGATGAACGTCGAGCCGGGGCCGGCCAACGCCAACTTTGTGCTGGCGCACTTTGGCGATCGCGCGCAGGAAGTGACGGCGCATCTGGCGCAAGAGGCGATCCTCATCCGCAACCGCACGGGCAGTCACCCGCGGCTGAATGGCTGGGCGCGCATCGCGATCGGCGACCGGTCGCAGATGGCGCGGACGGCGGGCGCGATCCGCAAAGTGCTCGTGGCGCCGCCGCCGCGGCTGCAGACGCTGGTTTTTGACATGGATGGGCCGCTTGTCGACACGAGCCGCAGCTACCGCGTCGCCATCGTTGAGACGGCGCGCGATTTGCTGATCGCGCAAGGCGCCAAAGAAGTCGTGTTGGCACAGTTGACGCTCGAGCACGTCGAGCTGCTGAAGCGCCGCGGCGGGCTGAACAACGATTGGGACTGCACCGCTGCGCTGATCGCGGCAGTCGGCGGCGAGGTCGACACCAACGCGATCTACGAGACGTTCCAGCGCATCTACTGGGGCGAGATGGGCGAGGGGCTGATCGCCGGCGAGCCCTTCCTCATCGACGCCGAGCAGCGGGCGCACATCCGCGGCCATTTCCAGACGGCGATCGTCACGGGGCGGCCGCGCGAGGAAGCGCTGCACACGCTCAAGCTGAACGGCGCGCTGGCAACTTGGCCGGTGCTCGTGGCGATGGAAGATTCGGCGGCCAAGCCGGCGCCAGACGGGATCTTTCTCGCGCTGCAGCACGTGCAAGCGCCGGTGGCGGGCGCGGCGTATCTCGGCGATTCGGTCGATGACATGCAGGCGGCGCGCGCGGCGGGCGTCTACCCCATCGGCATCCTGCCGGCAGGGCAATCCTGGAGCAGCGGCCTGGCCGAGAAGCTCTACGCGGCCGGCGCGGAAGTCGTGTTCGCTTCAGTTGGCGAGGTCCTGAAATGGCTACAGCATTGAATCCACCGCGCATCGCCGCGGTCGAGCGCAACTCCAAAGAGACGCAAATCTCCGCGACGGTCAACCTGGACGGCGTGGGCGCGACGCAGATCGATTGCCCCATCGGCTTTTTTGGCCACATGCTCGACGCGCTCGGTCGCCACAGCCACATCGACTTGACGATGCACATCCGCGGCGACCTCCACGTCGACCAGCACCATACAGTCGAGGACACGGCGATTGTGCTGGGTCAGGCGATCAAGCAGGCGCTGGGCGACAAGCGCGGCATCTGGCGTACGGGATCGTGCCGCTTTCCGATGGACGAGACGCTGGCTGAGTGCGCCATCGACATCGGTGGGCGGCCGCACCTGGTGTTTCTCGCGGAATTTACCCGGGAGACCGTCGGCGAACTGCACACCGATCTGGTCGTGGAGTTCTTCCAGGCGATGGCGATCGCGCTGGGCATCAACCTGCACCTGGAGCTGATCCGCGGGCAGAACGACCACCACAAGATCGAGGCGCTGTTCAAGGCGTTTGCCCGTGCGCTGGAGATCGCCGTCGCGCGTCACCCGCGGGCGGTGGCAGAGCTGCCGTCGACCAAAGGTTCGATTGACGCTTAGCGTCTCCGGCTAGATGCCCGCGCCCGGGCTCACCACGCGGTGCGTCCCGAACAGGCCCTGATCCGCCAGCCACGTCACTGCCTGCGCGGTCGCCGCATCCAGGCCAGCCCGCCGCAGGGGAACCGTGCAATCCGCCAGGACCGGCCGATGGAAGTCGGCGTTGGTCGGCGAATCGGGCGCGTCGATCAGCATTTCCACCACGTCGTCCACGCCCAGCGCGCGCCGCAGGGCATCGCGTTCCGCGCGCGTGTCGAGCGGCAGGTCAATCAGCACGACGAGACCGGCGCTCAGCAGCAGCCGAATCGTCGCCGTCAGCGCCGCCAGATCGCCGCGCGCGCTCTCGGTATCCAGCACCAGCACCTGCGCGCCGCGGTGGAACAGCCGCGTTTCCAGCGCGCGGGCAAACTGCGTCTGCGCTTCGCGGCTCGTGCCTGCCAACAGGATCGCCTGCGCGCGGTGGCCGTTGTGCGCCTCACGCGCCGCGCGATCGATGCGGCTCAGCGTCGATACCGCCTGTTCGTCGGCCGGCTGATCGGCGACGACCATGCCAGCCGCCACCGTCGCGTTGGTCAGCGGATCGATGAGGATGAAGCTGCCCGTCGTCCGGTTGCTCTCATAGCTGTCGAGGTAGAGCGCCTGTGCCGCTGAGATCCGCACGCGGCTGATCTCATTGAGCTGCTGCGTCTCGGCCGGCACGTGCTCCAGCGTATTCGTGTCGATGCGGTACAGCAGTTGCGCGATCTTGACCCGCACCGTCCGCGTCGTGTGCTTGATGAGGTACGGCCGCGTGACGTCCAGCGGCGTCGCATCCATCCACACCAGCTGCGCGTCAAAATCGCGCTTGACCCACGGCAGTCGCTGCGGATGCACGAGCATGTCGCCGCGCGAAACGTCGATTTCATCCTCGAGCAACACCGTCACGCAGCGCGGCGCGGACACCTGCGGCAGGTTCGCGTCGTGCGTGTGGATCTGCTTGACCTTGCTGCGCGTTCCCGCCGGCAGCGCCAGCACTTCATCGCCCACTTTCAGCGTGCCCGCCGCCAGCAGACCCGCGAAGCCGCGAAAATCGAGGTTCGGCCGGATCACGAACTGCACCGGGAAGCGAAAGTCCTCGCGGACGTCCACGGGCGCGATCTCGACGGTCTCCAGGTGCTCGAGCAGGCTCGGCCCGTGGTACCAGGGCGCGACGTCCGTGCACGTCACGACGTTGTCGCCGTTTAGCGCCGACAGCGGAATCCACTGCACGCCGGTAAAGCCCATCTGGTCGACAAAAGGCTGGAAGTCGCGCTGAATTTCGAGGAAGCGCTCGTGGGAGAAGCCGACGAGGTCCATCTTGTTCACGGCGATGACGATCTGCGGAATCTTCAGCAAGGACGCGATGATCGTGTGCCGCCGCGACTGCACGAGCGCGCCATAGCGGGCGTCAATGAGGATGATCGCCAAGTCGGCGGTCGACGCGCCCGTCGCCATGTTGCGCGTGTATTGTTCATGGCCCGGCGTGTCGGCGATGATGAATTTGCGCTTGGGCGTGGCAAAATACCGGTACGCGACGTCGATCGTGATGCCTTGCTCGCGTTCAGCGCGCAGGCCGTCCGTCAGCAGGGAAAGGTCGATCGGACCGGCGGAGCGATTGACCGTGGAGCGCTCGGCCGCCTCCAGCTGGTCCTCAAAAACGCCTTTGGAATCAAACAACAGCCGGCCAATCAGCGTGGATTTGCCGTCATCAACAGAGCCAGCGGTGGAAAAACGAAGCAGATCCAATTTCCGATCCTCCCAATACGCGGTCACAGAAGTCTGAGATCAAGCCGCTTCAAGCTGCGGCGCGCCACCGGAAGGGCATGCGCGCGGTTCAGTCCGAAATGCAGTCCAGCTGGCCGGCCAAGTCTGGTATCCAACAAAATTCAGCATGTCTAGAAATAGCCAGCGCGCTTGCGGTCTTCCATGGACGCCTCGCTGACCTTGTCGTCGACGCGCGTGGCGCCGCGCTCCGTGATGCGCGTGACGGCAGTTTCTTCAATGACTTGCCATGGATCTGACGCGGGCGATTCGACGCACGCCGTGCAGGTTGCGTCGCCAACGGTGCGGAAGCGCACGGTGCGTTCTTCCACGATCTCGTCGGGCAGCGCCGGGAGCAGATCCGAAATCGGCAGCACGAGGCCGTTGCGGATCACGATCGGCCGTTTGTGGGCGTAGTAGATGCTCGGGATCTCGAGCTGCTCGGTTGCGATGTACTGCCAGATGTCCAGCTCAGTCCAATTCGAGATCGGGAAGATGCGGATGTTTTCGCCGTTGTGGATGCGGCCGTTGTAGAGATTCCACAGCTCTGGTCGCTGGTTTTTTGGATCCCATTGGCCGTGCCGGTCGCGGAACGAGTAGATGCGCTCCTTCGCGCGGGCCTTCTCCTCGTCGCGCCGCGCGCCGCCGAACACCGCGTCAAAGCGGAATTCCGCGAGCGCGTCGAGCAGGGTCGGGATCTGCATCCGGTTGCGCGAGTTGTCCTGGCCCGGACGTTCGACAATCCGGCCACTCCTGATGCTGTCTTCCACGGAACGGACGATCAGGCGTTCGCCCAACTGCGCCGCGCGGTAGTCGCGAAACGCCACGACTTCCGGGAAGTTGTGGCCCGTGTCGATATGCATGAGCGGAAACGGAAATTTCCCCGGGCGGAACGCCTTCTCCGCCAGCCGCAGCATGACGATGCTGTCCTTGCCGCCCGAGAACAGCAGACACGGCCGCTCGAACTCCGCGGCGACTTCGCGCATGATGAAAATGCTTTCGTCTTCAAGCGCTTGGAGGTGCGACTGGCTTTCGGCGGAGGTGCTCATCAGTCCTTGGACAAACAGGTGAGGGTGGCGTGACCGACAAGCGGCCGTGGCGCGGTGACCGGCGGCGGAGTAGTCTGCCATAGCAGTGGAGAGTGTGCCAGCGCATGTGCTGCATGCGGAGGTGTTCATGCGGTATCTGTTGCTGTTCCTGTTGCTGACGGCGTGCAAGGCGACGCCTGACCAGCTCGCTGCGGCGCGCTGCGATCCGACGACGGACCACGAGCAGTGCGACGACACCCATGAGCGGCGCGAGGTCTGCAACCCCGCCAACGGGCAATGGACGCCGTTCGCGCTCTGCCAACTGCCGCAGGCGTGCCTGATGCTGCCGCCGGACGACACTGGCGCGCGGCTGACGACGTGCGAAGCGCCGTTCGCGGGCGATGACGCGACGGTGAATGGCGATGCGACAGTTTTCATCGACGCGACGCCCCCGGATGGTCAGACCGCGGACGCCAAGGTCGACGCGGTCGACGCCAAAGTGGATGGCGCGACGCCGGACGTGGATGCGAGCGATGTGCCCGTGACGTCGCCGCTGCCGAACCAGGCGTGCTTCCAGAAGCACTGCCCGTCCCAGACGTACGTGTGCATCCAATCGTCCATCTGCGCCGCGGCGATCAACGCCGCCATGGACTGCGTCGTCGCATGCGGCGGCGGTCAAGGCTGCCTCTCGCAATGCCAGGCAAACTGGACCGGCGACACGGCGGCGTTTGCGCTCGCGTCGTGCGGCATGCTCATCTGCGCTGGCGGCTGCGGCGACGGGCTGTGCGAGGCCAACGAGACGCCCACGACGTGTCCCGGCGACTGCAAAGCGGCCAAGACCGGCTCGTGCTTTGGACACTGCGGCGGCGCATCAACGGACTGCTTCTGCGATCAGCCGTGCGTCGGCAAGGGCGATTGCTGCAACGACTACGCCGCGGCTTGTGGCGGCTGAGCGGTCATTTCTCCGTGAGGCGCACCATCAGCGAACTGGTGTCCCAGCGCGCGCCGCCTTGGGCCTGCACTTCAGCGTAAAACGCGTCCACGAGGCGCGCGACTGGCACTTCCGCCTGAACGCGGGAAGCTTCGTCAAAGACCAGCCCGAGGTCCTTGCGCATCCAGTCGACGGCAAAGCCGAAGTCGAATTGCCCCGCCAGCATCGTCTTGCCGCGGTTGTCCATCTGCCAGCTCTGCGCCGCGCCTTTGCCGATGACGTCCAGGACCTGTTCCATCGGCAAACCGGCCTTCTGGCCAAACGCGAGCGCCTCAGCTAGGCCTTGCACAAGACCGGCGATGCAGATCTGGTTGACCATCTTGGTCAGCTGGCCCGCGCCGGAATCGCCGATCCGCGTGACTGCCTTGGCGTAGGCCAGCATCAGTGGTTGTGCCTTGGCGAACGCGGCTGGATCGCCGCCCGCCATCACCGCCAGCAGCCCGTTTTGCGCACCGGCCTGGCCGCCAGACACCGGCGCGTCGATAAACGCCACGCCCTGTTCCGCACACAGCGCCGCGAGTTCGCGCGCGAGTTCTGCGCTCGTCGTCGTGTGGTCGCAAATCACCGTGCCGGGCTGCGCGCTCTCCAGGATGCCATCGGGTCCGGCCACAACCTGCCGCACATCGTCGTCATTGCCCACGCACAGACCGACAAACTTGGCGGTGTGGGCCGCTTCCGCCGGCGTCGGCGCAGTGCTCTGGCCAAATTCAGCCTGCCACGCCAACGCCTTTTCCGGCGTGCGATTGAACACCGTCACGCGGTGCCCGGCGCGCGCCAGGTGTCCCGCCATCGGCGCGCCCATCACACCCAGGCCGATGAACGCGACTTTCTGCGGCGGGAGGTGGCTGTATTTCTTCTCGGCGAGCGACGGCATGGGCAGTTTTCCTCAAGGTTGCGGCCGCGGTCCTGACCGCTCGCCGGAATAGCTGTGGTGCAGCGCAGTGTACGCGCGGATGGGCAGGGCGCGGGCCGTGACGACGGTCGCCGCGACAAGCGCGAGAACCAGCGCGCTCACCCGCAGCAACTGTGTACGCGAAACCGCGGGGGACGTCATGGGCGCAACGACGGCAAAGAACGCCACGGCGCGCGGCCAGCGCCGCAGCAGGCGCGGCAAGAACAGAGGCCACGGCAGGCAAAAGAGCAACAACGTCATGCGCGCCGGGCCGTAGCCGATGTCCGCGAGGAGCTCGACATTGCAGTGAAAGGCGAAGACGGCAAGGCCGGCGAGCAACCGCCAGCGCGGACCGATGAGCATCAAGCACGCGCCGCCTTGCACGACCAGCGTGGCGACCGCCAGCACCTGCGACGCGGCAGCGCTCCCGGCGACGAAGTGCGCGTACTGTCCGGCCAGCGAACCATCGCCAAGCGGATGGTGGCTCAGGATGACCGAGCGCAGCGTCGTGTCATTGGCCCAGCCCGGGCCAACGTGGAGCAGCTTGCTCGCGGCGGCATCGACGTAGTTTCCTGCCAGCGCCGCGACCGCGCCCATCTCCGCATGGATTTCCTGCCACGCCGTCAGGTCCGCGCGCGCGTGTCCGCTCCGCCACGCCAGCAGACGCGCGAACGCGAGGCCAGCCAGCCAGCCCAGCAACGCCAGACCCGGCGCGAAGAAGTGGCGCTTGGGGCCCTCGTTCAGTGCGCCATCGGCTTCCACGAGCAGCGCCATCGCCGCCAGCGCCAGCGCGCCCGCCGCGAGTTGTCCCGGCTTCCGGGCGAATTGGCCGATCGCCAACAGCGCGACGATCAGCAGCAGCCCGACCAGCGGCGAGCCGCCGAGGTTGAGCAGCCAATCCGGCGCCATGGGATGCGACCACGTACCGCGCTGGTCCTGCCACACGTTGGCCGCCGCGCCGAGCACGTTGCTCGCGACGATGACGGCCAAACCGACGCGCAGAAAGCTCCGCGAGCGGCCGTCCCAGTAGCTGCTGCCCAAGGGCGCGAAGCTCATGGCCGCCTCGCTTTGCAGTGCAGCAGCACGCGATCCTCGATCTCCGCTTGGCCTGCCTCCGGCTGGAGCCACCAGATGTGCCGCACGACCTCGACCGCCTGCGCGCCGTTGCCGACGTGGCCGGTCAGCCATTCCTGCGCCTCACGGTCGCGGTACGGAATGCTGTACGGCGAGCGGTCAGCGTGGTCAGGCGCGGTCGCCAAGGCGATCGGCCCGTCGCATCGCCAATCCGTCCAGGCCGAGACTTCGCTGACAGCGCCCGCGGCGTCACGCACCGCGATGCGGCTCGCAGAAGTCGCCTGGTGGGCGTACATGTCAAAGACGGAGAACGGATAGAGCTGCTGCACGGTGTTGGCGATGGCGACGTAGCCGAGCAGGACCAGCACGCCAAAGGCGAGGCGCGACGGCAGGCTGTGCTGCGGCGAATCCATGCTGGCGCGCTCCTACAGCCGCACTTGCAGCTGCGTCACGAACTTCCAGTACGCGGTGTCGTGGAACGTCATGTAGGTGCCCAGGTCCGTGGCGCCCGTGGGCTTCTGGCCAATCGGAATCGTGTTGTCCTGCACCCACTGCCGCGTCAAATCCAGCAGCAGACGCACGCGACCGCCAAAGTCGATGTTCAGCGCGCCCGATGCCAGCAGATGGCCGCCCACGGGCCGATCGCGGTCCGTGTCCAGCCACTCCAGCCGCAGCGCGGGCATGACCACCGCCGTCCGCACCGGAATGCGGTAGACACCGAGCAGCCACGCGCCGAGGAACGTCTTCGCGTCCGCGCCCACATCCGGATTGGCGCGGTGCAGCACGTCCGTCCGATCGCCGCCAAGCATCTCCGCGCGCACTTCCCACGTGTCGAATTGCAGCATCGCGTCCGCGCTCCAAGCCACGCCAGCGTCCTGCGGGCCATCCACCGGGAGAATGTTCGGCGCCGTCTGCGCCCGCCGCCACGCGACATCCGCGCCGAGGTGCAGGTGCTTGATGGGCGTCGACTCAGCGCGCGCGGTCAGCAGGCCATCGGGCCGCGCGTCCGTCGCGATGTGCCCGCCTTGAAAGGCCGCGACAAACAGCTTGAGCCACTTCTTCTTGGGCAACGGTTGCACAGCGACCATCGCGCCCATGTCCCGGCCGCCAAAGCCGGTGTCCTGGATGAGCGTGTCGGCGAGGCCCGTGTCGGCAAACTCGTACTCAGCGATCGGCAGCAGCTCAAGCAGCGAGTAGGAGCGCTTGAACAGGCCCGCGGTGATCTTGACGCGCGACGCCGGCTCGATCTCCGCGTAGGCAAGCTTCACGGTCTGGATGGCGTTGCCGCTGCGAAGCGCTGCGAAATCAAGCAGGATCTTGCCGGTCAGCCAGGTCGTCGGCTTGGCCGAGAGCCGCACGAACGCCCGCTCGACTTGCCAGCCGTCGTTCGCCTGCACCAGCGCGCGCTCGCCCGGGCGCACGGACGTCGGCCACGATTGGCCATAGCGGGTCTGCAGGAGCGCGCGGATGCTCATCGGCCCGCCGTCGTCGTCGCCAAACACGTCGCCGGAGCTCGTGGTCATTTCCCGCGACAGCGCCACCGCCAGCGGCGATGGTTCCGCAGTCGGCGTTGGCTCGGCGGCCATTTGGCCGAGGGCGGGAAGGGCAAAGAGTGTGAGTGCAATGGCGAGGATACGCGTCATGCGGCGACGATAGGGGGAATTGGCCGCGTCGTCCAGTTGCTGGAGCGCGTGCGCCAGCTACCGCGCCTTCGGGAACACGCCGACAAACAGCGCGCGCGCCTGCGCTTCGGCCGTTGGACACGCCGCCGTCGACAGTTCAGCGCAGGTCAGCTGCGCTTGGCCCGGCGGCAACGTAAAGCCGCTTGCGATGAACAGCGCCTCGGTCTCCGCCACCGTCGTGCGGCACGTACAATCCATGTGGTGGACAAGCCGCCCGCCGGGCTTGAGCACGCGCAGGAACTTGCCGAGGTAGGCGCGATTGGCTGCGCGCGGCACGCGGTCGTCAAAACACAGCGAGTCAATCATCATCAGCAGATCCAGGCTGCTGTCCGGCACATCGTCAAGTCCTGTCTCGCGTTCGCCCGTCACCAGGGTGAACCGCATCGGCGCGGCATCCTCGCCCAGCGGCGGTGCGTGGCGGAGACCGTCCAGCGTCGCCGCGTCGATGTCCGTGCCATAGACCATGCCGTTCTTGCCGATCGCCTGCGCGACCCGCACGGTGAACCATCCGCCGCCAGTGCCGATGTCGCCCACATGCATGCCTGGCTGCAACGCCAGCACGCGCAGGATCGCCGCGCGCATGCGGTCGACCGCCTCAGCGCCCGCGCCGCCGGGCTGCGGCGGGCAAAGCGGAGGCAGCACCAACGGCGCGGTCGGCAACGGCGGAGACGGCTTGGCGCAATGGCTCAGTAACAGCACTGCCGCCAGCGCGCCCATCGTCCTCTGCGTCGCCTTGAGCGCCATCGTTGGCTCCTGATGGGCAAACTGCGCCGCGTCGCCCGGAGCGATCAGCTGCTGGGAATGCCGCCCTGGGTGAAGCGCGAGAGGCTACCGCGCGAGGATTTCCAGCGGCACGCTCTCCGCCGCCGCGATGACCTCGATGGACTTGCCCGCCGCCGCCACGAGCGCGCGGCAGTGGGCCAGCTTTTGGTCGATTTGCGTGTCGCCATGCATGGGATCGTGGGAGAACAGCACCAATCGCTTGACGTTGGCCTCGATCGCAATCGTCACGGCGTCGACGTAGTTCGTGTGCCCCCAGCCGGTCTTTTTGGCGTATTCCTCGGGCGAATACTGGGCATCGGCAATGTACACGTCCGCGTCGCGCACAAGGTCAATGAGCTCCTGATCCTGGCTGCGTGCGAACGCGGCAACGTTTTCGCCCGACTTCACCGTTGGGAGCAGCGCGCGGAACGGCTCCGTGTCCGTCGCGTAGGCCACGATCAGGCCCTCGGCTTCCAGCCGGTAGCCCAGCGTCATGCCCGGATGGTTCATGTAGGTCGCGCGCACGGTGAACGGTCCAACCTGAAACGGGTCCATCGCCACGTCGCGCACCGTAATCGTTGCGGCCATGTCGCCCAGCGCCACCGGAAAGTACTCGTGGTCCATCTGGCCGCGCAGCACCTTCTCCAGCGGCTTCTCGGTCGAATGCGGGCCAAACACGTTGACGCGGTTGCCCGGCACGAACGCCGGCGTGAAAAACGGGAAGCCCTGGATGTGATCCCAGTGCGTGTGCGTGATCAGCAGATTGACTTCAAAAGGCTTTCCGCACGCCGCAGCTTGCAACGACACACCCAGAGGCCGGATGCCCGTACCTGCGTCGAGCACGATCTGCACGCCGCGATAGGACAGCGAAACACAGGGCGTATTGCCGCCATAGCGCACAGTCTCCGGCCCCGGCGCAGCGATCGAGCCGCGCGCGCCCCAGAACGTCAGCACGGCCTTGTCCAGCTGCTGGCGCACCAATGCGCGCAGGGCCTTGGCCTCAAATGGCTTCTGCAGGAACGCGGATGCGCCCATCTCCAGCGCTTTGCGCTGATCGCTGGCGTACGCCTTGGCCGAGACCACGACAATCGCAACGCGCTGGGTCGCGGGATGGGAGCGGAGCGCCTGCAGCACCTGATAACCGTGCAGCTTGGGCATCATCAGATCGAGCAGGATCACGTCCGGCGGATCGCGCTGGGCCATCTGCACGCCGGCTTCACCGTCGTTCGCAAAGGTGACCTGATGGCCGTCGGGGCGGAGAATCGCGGCGATCAGCGCCTGAATATCGGGCTGATCTTCGACGACGAGAATGCGACCCGGTCTCTGGTGCGCTGATTGTTTGCTCGTCAAGACCCGCCTCCCAGCCATCGCTTGGTCTTTACCGTAGTCCTCATCAGCACTTCGCGCAAGATTGTTGACGCTACTGAACGTGCACGCGCCGCAGATAGTCGACGAGTTCCGTCAAAGTCTGGCGAACGGCGCCGCCATCCTTGTCGCGCGCGGCCACCTCCAGCTCGCGGCCAATCCGGCTGATGACCTCGAACCCGTAGCTGCCGCCTGAGCCTTTCATGCTGTGGCCGAGCAGGCGAATCGCCGTGAAATCGCCGTTGGCGAGCGCGTTCTCGATCGTGGCCACGTCTTCCTGCCGATGTTCGAGGAAGCTCGGAATCAGCGTCAGCAAGAGAGGATCCACCACAATCTCGATCCTGCCTTCCCCGCCGGGCGGGCTGTGCAGCGCACCGAAAAACACTTCAGTCAGCACATCCAACAGCCGCGCGCGGCGCAGCGGCTTGGCGAGGAACGCCGAACAGCCGGCTTGCAGACTCTGTGTGCGCGCCTCGTCCAACGCGTGCGCCGTCACCGCGATAATCGGCGTCGGTGCGCGGCCAAGTTCGGCTTCCATCCGGCGAATCTCGCGCGTCGCCGTCAGACCGTCCATCACCGGCATCTGGAGGTCCATCAGGATGGCATCAAACTGGCCCGCCTGCCAGCGTTCAACCGCCTGCGCGCCGTCATCGGCAGTCTCCACGCGCCATCCGGTATCGCGCAGGAACGCTTCCATCAGCCGAACATTGTCGCCGGCATCGTCCACGACCAGCACCGTGCGCGGGGTCGCTGCCAGCACATCGACACGCTCGCTGGTCGTCGGCTCGGGCGCCTGGCGCGTCCCCAGCGTAACCGCGAGTGCATCCAGCAAGGCGCGCTCGCGCACCGGCTTGCGCACAACGACGGCGACGTTGGCCTGCCGGCGTTGGTGCGCGTCGTCGGCTGCTTCGCTCGGTTTGGTCACCGCCACGCGCGGCGGATTCGCCAGCCCGGCGTCAACGACCCGACGCGCGGCCGCATACCCATCGATTCCGCCGACATCCGCGTCCAGCAGCAGCAGTTCAAACGGCTGGCCCGCGGCTTCCGCCTCGTGCAACTGCGCCAACATCGCCGTAAAATCAGCAACATCCGTCACGGTCGCGCCCGCCGCCGCCAACTGCGTGCGTAGGGACTGTCGGAACACCGTATGGCCGCCGGCGATGAGCGTCCGGCAGTTTCGCAGCTTGTCGCGCAACGGCGGATCCGCCTCCAGCGCCCGCACCACTGACCAAGCCGGACGCTGCTCAAATTGCGCCGGAATGTCGATGTGGAACGTGCTCCCGGCGTCGACGCGGCTCTCCACGCGGAGCTTGCCGCCCATCCGCTCGACCATTTGCCGCGAAATCGCCAGCCCCAAACCCGTGCCGCCGTGCCGCCGCGTCGACGAGGCATCCACCTGCGTGAAGCTGTCGAAGATCACGGCGTGCATCTCCGGGGCAATGCCGCAGCCCGTGTCCTTGACCGCGAGATGGAGGCGGTCCGCCCCGGCGACTTCCACCGACAGCTCGACGCAACCGGAATCGGTGAATTTGACGGCGTTTCCCAGCAAGTTCACGAGCACCTGCCGCAGTCGCTGCGGATCGGCAATCACGGATGGCGGCAGCGCCGGATCGAGGTGGCACACCAGCTCCAGGTGCTTGCTGTAGGCGCGCGGCGCGAGGAACTCCACAGTCTGCTCGGCCAGCTCGCGGATATCGAACGCGGTCTCATCCAGCTGCAGCGCGCCCGCTTCGACCTTGGACAGATCCAGAATGTCGTTGATGATCTCCAGCAGATGATCGCCCGCTTCGCGCGTCGAGCGCAGGTAGCGCCGCTGATCTTCCGTCAATTCGGTATTGCCGATGAGCTCCGTCATCCCGAGGATCCCGTTCATCGGCGTGCGAATCTCATGGCTCATGTTGGCGAGGAACTGGCTCTTGGACCGGTTGGCCATCTCCGCCGCTTCCTTGGCGTCGGTCAACTCCGCTTCCGCGCGCGTTCGCGCTGTCACATCGCGGCCGATGATCGAATAGAAGTCGTTCTCCCGGTCGTGCCACGTCGCGCACGAGACTTCCAGATCGATGGCGGCGCCTGAGCTGCGACGCCCCCGACAGCGGCGGGTCTGGCCCAGCCAGCTCGCCACGCGCAGAGGGAAGTCGTTGACGCCGTTGATGGCTTCCGCGAGCTCAGGCAACAGCAGCTCCAGTCTGGCGCCCAGGATCGCGGACTCCGGGTAGTCGAACACGTGCGTCGCCGCCTGGTTCCACTGCACGATCTGGCCGCGCGCGTCGACCGTCAGGATCGGATCGACCGCCGACTCCGTCACCGCCCGCAGCCGCTCGCGCGACGCGCGCAGCTGTTCGTCGACGCGCCGGCGTTCCGCGATGTCCCGGTTCAGCGCCTGATTGGCCAGCGCGAGCTCATGCGTACGGTCGGCGACGCGTTGCTCCAGTTCCGCCTGCGCGTTCCGCAGCAAGGTCTCCGCGCGGTTCAGCTTGCTCGCCGACCAGAGAATCCCGGTGAAGCCGATCGTCAGCATCAGGACCGTGCTGATCATCGCCGCGGCGTGCGGTTGGTACCACTTCTGGTCGACTGCGCGATCCTGCAACAGCATCAGCGCGGGAATCAGCACGAGCATGGCCAGCATCAAGCGGCGCAGCCACACGGCGGTCGGGCGGTCGGTGTAGAGCCACCGGAATGGCATCTCCTGGAGCGGGGAGGTCATCCGCGCGGCGACCAGGGCGGTCACTGCGATCGCCGCCGGCACGCGCAGGTACAGAGGCGACGCGACGGAGCTCACGACAGTCGGCCCAAAGACCCAGCCGACCAGGCTCGTCACCGCGGGCGGCAACGCGGCGATGCCGAGGATCGCCGAAAGGCGGGTCCATCCCGGTCGATCCGCGGCCAGCCGACTCGCAGCGATCAGCCACACGGCGCTCACACACGCCGGGGTCGGCGCCATCTCCGTCGGGAAGGGCCAAGCCGCGGTGCAGATGTCAAACGGCCAATGGAACGCCAGCCACATCCCCGCCAGCGTCGCGGCGATCAGCGGCAGCGCGGTGAGGGTCAGGCGGACCTTGCGCGGCCAGCGGAGGATGCTGCCCGGCGCATCGGCGAGGTGCACCAGCGCGAGCAGGAGCATGTTGAAGGCCGACAGCGGCGGCTGGATCGCCGGTTGACCCAACAACGGCAGCGCGACGCCAAGCGCGGCGAGCCAAGCGGCGATGCTGGCGCCAACAAGCGCAACGCGGCGGCTGCGCGCGACTTCCCCTGACAACTGGTCTGGGCTGCGGACGTCGATCATCGGCCCTTCTGGACGACGCAAGCGGCGGGTTTGCCCCGCCAATCGCGCCTGCCCGCCCACAGTCTGCCCCACTCGTCACAGCGAGTGAACTGAAACTGTGCGCATCTGTGGTGCCGCAAATACAGGCGGCCGTCAACTGTGGGGTCGAGTCCCCAGCAATTGCTCACTTTTGGCCACGAGCGCTTCGGCCTGCGCGTGGTAAGTCCGCCAATTTGCTAGGGCAATGCGATCCGCCAAGTCACCTGAAAAGGTCTGTCCGAGGAGAGCCTGGATCGCCGCTAGATCTTCGGGGTCCACGTACTTGGTCGGCAGCCGGGGGCCGCGCAGGCGATTCAAAGTGTCGATATGCACAAGCTGAACCGTCGGATGCGGTGCGCGTCGCCAGAAGCCGACAAGCTTCTCCGGACTCTCCGCCGACCACGCCATCTGCGGGTGAAAGGCCACGACATGGTACGCCGGCGTCAAGCCTTCCGTCTGTACCTGCGCAGCCGCGCGATCGGCGCTCTGGTGAACCAGCCTCTCGAAATCGCTGGCATCGCGCGCGCTGGCCGGGCAGAGCAGCAGCGCGACTTCCGCTATCTCGCCAGTCTGCTCGGGCTGGCGGTGCAGGTCGGCGATGGCCGTCGTCAACGCGTCCGGAAGCTGGGCATCATCCGCCGCCAGGACGTCGCGCCGCAGCCGACCTTCCTCGCGACACTGCCGCGCAAAGGGACAGATGCCAAACGCCTCGATGAGTTGCGTTTGCCACGCGGCGTTGTCGTTCAGGACCTTTTCGACGTCGATTGGCGGCACAGTTCCCTCGCGCGGGCTACATTGGCGCAGGACTGTCGTCCGGGCAAGCATTGCCGCCCGCCGCTTGAGCGGGTAGCGTTGTGCCGCTCGCGGCGGGACCTGCCGCATCAACTTGGGAGAGGAATCGCGATGGGTGAAATCGATAATCCGCTGTTGAGCGAAACGGCGCTGCCGCAGTTTGACACGATCACGGCGGCGCACGTGGAACCGGCACTGCGGCAAATCTGCGCGGAGATGGCGGACGGCCTGACGGCGCTGGAAGCGGCCGTTGTGCCGACGTGGCAGGGTTTGGTCGTCCCGCTGGAGCGGTTGCAGGACCGGCTGGGCCGCGCTTGGGGGACGGTGGGCCATCTGATGGGCGTGGCGAACAGTCCGGAGCTGCGGGCGGCCCACGATGCCGTGCAGCCGTTGGTCATCGAAGTGTCGATGCGGGCAGGCCAATCGCGGCCCCTGTACGAGGCGTGGAAAGCGATGCGCGACGGTCCGCAGTGGTCGAAGCTGACGGCCGCGCAGCAGCGGATCGTCGCGTGCAACGTGCGCGACGCGGAACTTTCCGGTGTGGGCCTGGACGGTGCCGTGCGCGACCGGTTCAACGCGATCCAGTTGCAGTTGGCGGAGTTGGCGACGCGGTTCTCCAATCACGTGTTGGATGCGACAAAGGCGTGGTCGCTGGAGTTGACGACGTCGGCGGAGGTCGCGGGACTGCCGCCGAGCCTGCTGCGGCTGGCCGCACAGATGTGGCGGGAGGCGCATGCTGACGCGCCGCCGAGCGACGATCCCGCGGCGACGGGGCCGTGGCGCATTACCCTGGACATGCCGCTGACCGCGCCGTTCCTGCAGCACAGCCAGCGCCGCGATCTGCGCGAAGCGGTCTACCGGGCGAGCATTACGCGCGCCAGCCAGCCGCCGCACGACAATACGCCGCTGCTGGATGAGATTCTCGGCCTGCGTCGGGAGCTGGCGAACATTCTCGGTTTTGCCGACTATGCCGAGCTGTCGCTCGTGCAAAAGATGGCGTCGCAACCGGAGACCGCGTTGGACTTGCTGGAGCGGCTGCGCGACCAGTCGCTGGCGGCGGCGCGCCAGGATCTGGCGGATTTGCGCGCGCTGGCGCAGGAATCCGGGCAGCCGGAAGGCGTGGATTTTCAGCCATGGGACGTGGCCTTCTGGGCGGAACGCCTGCGGGAAGCCAAGTACGATTTCAGCGACGAACAGCTGCGGCCGTATTTTGCGCTGCCGACTGTGCTGGATGGCCTGTTCGCGCTGGCGCATCGGCTCTTTGGTGTGACGATCGTCGCGGCCAGCGGCTCCGCGCAAGTCTGGCATCCGGACGTGCAGTTCTTCCGCGTCCTGGACGAAGAACGGCGCGAGATCGCCGCGTTCTTTCTGGATCCCTACAGTCGCCCGGCGCACAAGCGCGGCGGCGCGTGGATGGATGAGTGCGTCGGGCGTAGTCGTGCGCTGGCGCTGCCGGGCGAGGCGGTGCGGCTGCCGGTGGCGTATCTCGTCTGCAACCAGACGCCGCCGGTCGGTAACGTGCCGGCGCTGATGA
>CAINLT010000484.1 GCA_903850505.1 uncultured Myxococcales bacterium
CCACGTCCACATCAGCGACGCGACGCGCGTGTACCTGCGCGACGCCGCGGACCATGCCATCCACGTGGTCGATCTGGTGGAGACCTATCGCGAATTTGCTGCGAGTTTGATGGACGTTTACCTGTCATCTGTGAACAATCGCATGAACGAAGTGGTCAAAGTGCTGACGATCATTTCGACCATCTTCCTGCCGCTGACGTTTATCGCCGGAATCTACGGCATGAACTTTGACGTGATGCCCGAGATCCACTGGCCGTTGGGTTACGCGTTCGCGTGGGCATTGATGATCACGGTCGCCCTCGGGATGCTGTATGCTTTCAAGCGGGTCGGCTGGATTGGCACGCGCCGGGCGGCGAGGCAGGCGGAACACGACGGTGAAGGAAGACCATGATGCGATTTCGCCCTCTGCTCACCACCGTGCTCGCCCTGCCCCTCCTCATCGCGCAGCCCGCGTGGGCCGGCGGTTGGAGCAAGCTTTCCAATGACGACGGCATCCTCGTGGAAACACGTGACGTGCCGGATCAGGAAATGCCGGACGTCCGCGGCACGATGGTCATGAAAGGCGACTTTTACGAAATCGCCGCGCTCATTGAAGACGTCGATCACACGTGCGATTGGGCGAAACGCTGCCTCGGGTCGCGGATAATCAAGCGCATTACCGAAAGCGAAATGATTTTCTACAGTCGCACAACCGCGCCGTGGCCCGTCCAGGATCGCGACGCCGTCCTGCACGGGGTGGCGACGGGGCTGGAGCGCGGCGACGACGTAACGATCCGGTTCGAGTCCATCCAGACGCCGCTCGGTCCGCCGGTGGATGGCGTCGTTCGGATGCCGGTCCTCAAAGGTCACTACCGGATGCAGCGGATCGACGATCAGACGACGAAGCTGGAATTCACCGTCCACGCCGACATCGGCGGGTGGATCCCGACGTGGCTGTGCAAGTCGCTGAGCAAATCGATTCCCTATGACACGCTCGCGGGAATTCGCCGGCATTTGCCGAAAGTACGCGCGAAATATGCCGAAAAGGTCGAGAAGTGGCAGAAGCTGCGCGCGGCGACGTTGGCCGCGACGGCGCCGAATACGCAGGACAAACCGGCGACGGCTGAGGCTGAGCAGTAGCTGACGTCGACGGAACGGCGGCTCCGACCGTTGACAAAACACTTCTTCATGTTTGATCCTGCCCCGGCTTGGACTCCGTCAGCAAACGGTTTGCGCACGTCGTTGGACAGGCACAAGGGGGCACGAAATGATGTGGAAAAATGTTCGGCGGACGCTTTTGGCCGCGATGCTCGCGCTGACGGCGGTCGGCTGCGGGCCGCAGTACCTGCTCTATGACCAGTACCTGGATCCGGCAGGCCAAGCCCGCGTCGGCAAGTCCAAGAACGTGTTCGTCTCGAGCGTGGACTACAACAACGACCTGATCGTCGTCGAATTGAAGGCCAAGGGCTATTCGATCGATGCCGGCAAGGCGGACTATGCCATCGAACTGGACAGCGATGTCTTCAACGGCGGCAGCGTTTACTCCAAGTTCATCCTGGTGACGATGACGTTCACCGTGAAGGACGCCAAGAACGGCAAGATCCTGTTCTCCAAGATTGGCCTGTACAGCAAGGCTCCGACCAACGGCGACGTTCAGGAGTTCATTCGGGGCAACTTGGCTGAATTCCAGGGCAACACGAAGTCCTAAAGCCCGGTCGCAGCCATGCGGCCAGACCATTCAGACGCTGCAGCCTCTCGCGAAGCTGCGCAGTTCAGGAGAAAACCATGACGCGTATCCTTATCCTCCTCGGCGTCCTGCTGTCCGTCGCCATGTCGGCGTGCGGCGCGCCCCAGGAAATCGTTTTCCGTGACGATAAAGCGCCCAAGTTGGGCAACAAAGTGTTCGTTCCCGAAGAAGGCGTCGTCGCCGACACCCTGCGCATCGAGATGATGAAGCAGGGTAAATTCGACGTCGTTTCGCAGGCGCCCGACTACGTCGTGCACATCAGCTCGCTGCTGTACGGGTACAACCCGGGCCTCGTCGCGTTGTCGGGTCAGTACTCGCTCTCCGTGACCAGCCGCACCGGCGAGATCGTCTTCATTCGCGTGATGAACGCGTTCGACATGAAGAACGTCTTGCCGGCCACGCTGAATGAAATCGCGCAGTTGCTGCTGTAAGCGGTGACCGAGAACCACGACCCAAGACTGGCAACACTGCCCAACTTCTTGTGAGGAACCCATGAACTTCAAACACGCGATGATCGCGCTCGCCGCTTCCGCCAGCCTCATGACTGGCTGCCTGTCGTCGACCGCGGTCTTCAATCCGATTGAGACGCGCACGACCCAGCGCATCGTCAAGCTCAAGATGCACACCAATCTGGCGGAAACCGGGTCGGATGCCACGCGCTCTGCCGGGATCAACCTGGACATTTTCCGCGCCCGCGTCATGAATTCCACGTCGATTCGCTTCGTGGAAGGCAATGAAGACGCGTCCCTGTTCATCTCGTTCACGGCCGCGACGGTCGAGGGCATCCTGTTCAAGGACATCGTTCAGGGCTACACGATTCGCGTGACGGAAAACACCGGCAAGGTGATCTACATCGTCGCGGGTCGCCTCGTGGCGCCGCTCAAGCATCCTGACCAGCTGGCCGTGGAGATGAACACCATCTTCATCAACAAGGTCATCCCGGTGCTGGAAGGCAAGAAGACGGGCCTCGAGCAGGAATAGCCGCTCCGGCCAAAGTGTTTGCAACGCCGACGTTGGGGTCTCGTCCGGGACTCCGCGTCGGCGTTGCCATTTTTGCCGCAGCGGCCAAACGCCGAGGCAAATGTGGATCGACAACCCCCTGAGGATCTGGCAAACTATGCGCCGTTTTGCGGCCCGTGCCGCATCTGCCGCGCGCCTGCAACATCCCAATAGCCAGGAGTCTGTCCCGACTCCCTCTAGAACAAGGAACTACCTATGACCGCTGTCCACTCGCCTTCCGCCAAGCCGGCCGCCTCGGGCCGCATGCCCTACAAGGTCGCTGACCTTTCCCTCGCCGACTGGGGCCGCAAAGAGATCCTGCTGGCCGAACGCGAAATGCCCGGCCTGATGTCCCTGCGCGCGAAGTACAGCGCGACCAAGCCGCTCAAGGGCGCGCGCGTCGCGGGCTGCCTGCACATGACGATCCAGACCGCCGTGCTGATCGAGACGCTGACCGAACTGGGCGCGGAAGTGACCTGGACGAGCTGCAACATCTACTCGACGCAGGATCACGCCGCGGCCGCCATCGCGGTGACGGGCGTGCCGGTGTACGCGTGGAAGGGCCAGACGCTCGCGGAAGCCGATTGGTGCATGGACCAGCAGATCTTCGCGTTCGCGGGCGGCAAGTCCCCGAACCTGATCCTGGACGACGGCGGCGACCTGACGATGTGGGTTCACCAGAAGTACCCGGAAATGTTGAAGGACATCAAGGGCCTGTCCGAAGAGACGACGACGGGCGTGCACCGCCTCGTGCAGATGCACGCGCGCGGCGAACTGAAGGTCCCGGCCATCAACGTCAACGACAGCGTGACGAAGTCCAAGTTCGACAACCTGTACGGCTGCCGCGAGTCGCTGGCTGACGGCATCAAGCGCGCGACCGACATCATGATCGCCGGCAAGGTCGTCGTGGTTGCAGGTTACGGCGACGTGGGCAAGGGCTCCGCGCAGTCGATGCGCGGCCTCGGCGCGCGCGTGCTGATCACGGAAATCGACCCGATCATCGCGCTGCAGGCGGCGATGGAAGGCTATGAAGTCACGACGATGGAAGAAGCCGTCAAGCTGGGCGACATCTTCGTCACGGCCACGGGCTGCTGCGACATCATCACGGGCGAGCACTTCAAGAACATCAAGGATCAGGCGATCCTGTGCAACATCGGCCACTTTGACAGCGAGATCGAGATCAAGTGGCTCGAGTCGACGCCGGACATCGTGGAAGAGAACGTGAAGCCGCAGGTGGACCTGTTCCACATCCCGGCGTCGCAGTCCAACAACGGCGCGAAGACGCTCATCGTGCTGGCCCGCGGCCGGCTGGTGAACCTCGGTTGCGCGACGGGTCACCCGAGCTTCGTGATGTCGAACTCGTTCACCAACCAGGTGCTCGCGCAACTGGCGTTGTGGACGGAGAAGTTCGAACTCGGCGTGCACGTGCTGCCCAAGAAGCTGGACGAAGAAGTGGCGCGCCTGCACCTCGACAAGCTCGGCGTGAAGCTGACGACGCTGACCGCGTCGCAGGCGGAGTACCTCGGGATTCCGGTGGAAGGTCCGTACAAGCCGGATCACTACCGCTACTAAGCCGAGGGGCAGGCAGAGGTTCGTTTGGGCGAATCCG
>CAINLT010000485.1 GCA_903850505.1 uncultured Myxococcales bacterium
CACGCTCGCGGATCCAGTCCGAAATGCAACAGGTCTGACTGGAAGAAGTGGTGTTGGATATAGGTCAGCATGTTTAGAGATGCAGGCCGAAGCGCGCCACGAAGGTGCCGCCGTAGCTCCCGAGCATCGACGACGGCGTCCGATAGCCTTGGACGTCGAAGTCGGCGCCCGCACCGATGGACACCCAGCGCACCGGGTAGTAATCCAACGCCACGCCCAGTTTGCCGCCGATGCCATGCGTCACGATCCCCTGCGTCGCCAGCACCGCCCAGCCAAAATCCATGTGCATCAGGCCCACGACCCTGTTCCACGGGACTTGCACGCTGACCTGGCCGTACAGCTTGGTCATGGCGACGTCGTGGCTGTCCTCCGCCTTCTGACCTTCAGTCTGTTGAAACAGCAGGCCGAGGCCCAGCGGCCCCAAGCGGATGCCAGCGATGGCGCCAAACGTCAAAGCCGGTGCGACGCGCAAGCCCTGAAAAGTGACCGTGTTCGAATTGCCAATACTGGCGACGCCAATCCGCGTGACTTCCATGCCGATGATGGGCGTCAACGAGAAGAACTCGATGGCCGCTGGTCTGTTGACGTCGGTGGATGGCGTTCCCTCTGCGCTGACCGGAGCGTCCTCCGCGGCCGCCAGCGACGGTCGCAGCAAACTGGTTGCACAAATCAGGGCGAGGACGAGAATCGGTTTGCTGTTCATGTGGGTAGCTCCAACGCGGGCACGGCCGTTGGGCGCCAACGAAGCCGGTATGCGTGGGACTCAATGTAGGTGCAACACTGCTCGGCGCGTTGATTGTGACAGATTGGTTACACACGCACATGGATGCTGTCACGATGACGTTGCGCAGGCGCTTGTTTCCCCGCTGCGTCGGACGCCCCACACATCGCCCGCCCTCCGTGAACGCGTCGCGCGCCCACCGCCGTGCAAAGCACCGCGCGTTGCCGTACGATGGCGCCTCTTGCGAGGTAGCAGATGCGGTTCACCCACTTTGGCGTCACACTTCTCCTGGCAGCCGCTGCCGCATGCGCCTCACCGCCTGTCGCAGATACCGGGAGCGACGCGGCGGGCGATGCGAGCGACGCTGCCGACGCAGTTGATGCTGCCGCCAGCGCTGTCACGGACCCCAGCCAGTACGCGAGCCCGCAGATGGGCAGCGGCGGCTATGGGTTCGCCTTTGGCAGCGCCTTCGTCGGGGCCACGGCGCCCAACGGCATGATGCGCGTGGGCCCCGACACTTCCGGCTACTACGGCACCATCGGTTTTCTGCACTTCTCCGGCTACTGGGGCGGCGACGACACGATCCGCGCGTTCTCGCACTTGCATTTGCACGGCACCGGCGCGACGGACTACGGCAGCGTTGGCTTGATGCCGGTCGCGCACTTTGACTCGGGCAAAGTGCACGCAGAGAACTACGCCGCGACGTTCAAGAAAGCCGACGAGGTCGCCACGCCGGGCTACTACAGCGTCAAGATGGACACCGGAATTCAGGCGGAATTCACAGCAACACCGCACGCCGCGCTCGAGCACTTCACGTGTCCGGAAAGCAACGGCACGATCCTCATCGAC
>CAINLT010000486.1 GCA_903850505.1 uncultured Myxococcales bacterium
AGCTACGAAAAGCGGACATCTTGACGAGCTACTGACACTCATCGGCGTCAGCGCTTGACCGCGCTGGAGTAAGGGGCAGACTCGGCGCGACGCAGGCGAGCGTGGAGGTTCAATGGACGCGGCAAATGGCGAAGTCAGTTCTGTTGCGGTTTCAACTGCGTATGCTTTTGACATCATCGGCGACGTACACGGCGAACTGCCGGCGCTCCTGCAACTGGGGCGCAACCTCGGCTATGACGTCGACGGCGGCTGGACGCACCCCGACAACCGGTTGCTCGTCTTCCTCGGCGATCTCGTGGACCGCGGCGCGCACAGCCTGGAGGTCGGCGAGCTGGTGCGGGACCTCGTGGCGCAACGCCGCGCCGTCTGCATCATGGGCAACCACGAGTACAACTTGGTCGCCCATCACCTCGGCGTTGACGGTTATGCCAAGCCCAAGCACTCCAACCGGTCGACGCTCGCGGCGATCGCGGCGGACACGGAAGGGCGCTGGCAATCGGTCCTGGCGTTCTTTCGCGACCTGCCCATCGGCATCGATCTGCCCGACCTGCGCATCATCCACGCGTGCTGGCATACGCAGAGCCTGAAGCGGATTGAAAGCCACCTGCGCGTGACCGCCCAGCGCGCGCCTGCGGGTGCGGACGCGATGACGTGGGTCCTGTCGCACGTCGCGCTCCGCTCGCCGTTCACGACGACCGGCTTGCTGCCCGGTTTGCCCGGGGAAACGGCGAACGATGACTCGGATGCGCCGCATGAGGTGCTCATCAAGGGCTTTGAGGTCGCCGCGCCGCCGTTCTTCGACAACGACCGCAAGGAGCGCGACCGCGTCCGGGAGGTCTGGTGGCACAAGGACGCGAACGCGGCGTACTTGATGGACAAGCCGCAGGTTTTTGGCCACTACTGGAACGTGCCGCCCGTTGGCGGCCATTTCGCGCCGCCGCATCCGTCCGGGCATCCCGATCTGCGGGATTGGAGTCTGGATCTGGTGGCGAACGGCAAGATTCCGTCGTCGGGTCGGGTGGCGATGACCGGTGATTTTGCCTGCGTGGACTTCAACGGCGTCACCCGCGCATCGACGCACTTGGCCTGTGTCGGCGCGCTGCGCTGGCCTGAACGCGAGATGTGGTGGGCCACGGCCGGCAAGACTGCCGCCAGCAGCGGGAACGACGGCTGAGCGGGCTGCAAGAACGCGGGCATAACCCTCACGCTTTCGCCGTCGCCCGCCAGCGCTTGGCCATTTCCCACACCACGAGCAGCACGCACGCCATCATCGCCGTCGCCAGCGCGGTGTTGAAGTAGCCGCGAAACGCGAAGCCCGGCTTCTGCGCCATCGGCAAGAAGATGTCGCGGATGCTGAAGACGCCCGCGGTCAACGTCGTGCACGCCAGCACGCACAGGGGCGCGAGCGTGACCCACACGTACTGCGCGCGCCCGCTGTTGCGGATGACCATCGTGCCGACGGACAGCGCGATGACCGCGAGCAGTTGGTTGGCGATGCCAAAGACCGGCCAGATGGTCTCGATGGAGCCGCTGTAGAGGAACGTGGACCAGCAGAGGACGACGAGCGCGGCGGCGAGCAGGCTGCCGGGGAGCCACGCGGTCTCGCCGAGCTTGGGGTGGAAGCGGCCGAGGAATTCCTGCACGAGGAAGCGGGCGACGCGCGTGCCGGTGTCGATTGTGGTCAGGACGAACATCGCCTCGAACATGATGGCGAAGTGGTACCAGTAGCTCATCAAGCCGCGCATGCCGGGAATCGCGCTGAAGATCTGCGCCATGCCGACCGCGAGGCTGACCGCGCCGCCGGGGCGACCGGCGATGGCCTCGCCGACCTGGCTTTCCAGCTCCTTCAAGTTGACCATGCTGAGGCCCATGCCGGCGAATTTCTGGGCGCTGACGTTGATGGCGTAGTAGTCCCCGGGATGCAAGGACGCGGCGGCGATGAGCGCGGTGAGGCCGACCAAGCCTTCCAGCAACATCGCGCCGTAGCCGATGGGACGGGCGTGCGATTCGCGGTCGAGCATCTTGGGCGTGGTACCGCTGGCGACGAGCGAGTGGAAGCCGCTGATGGCGCCGCATGCGATGGTGATGAACATGAACGGGAAGAGCTTGCCGGGAACGATGGGACCGCCGCCGTTGGCGAACTGCGAGATCGCGGGCGCGTGCAATTCCGGATTGACGGTCAGGACGCCAAGGATGAGCGCGCCGATGGTGCCGAGCTTGAGGAAGGACGAGAGGTAGTCGCGCGGGCAGAGCAGGAGCCAGACGGGCAGCACGGAGGCGAGGAAGCCGTAGATCGCGATGGCGACGGTGATTTCCCCACGCGAGAGGACGAAGAAGTGGCCGATGGAGCTGGCGGCGACGTCGCGGCCGAAGATGACGGCGCAGATCATGCCGGTGACGCCGATGGCGGTGGCCTCGATGACCTTGCCCTTGCGGAACACGTACAGGTAGACGCCCATGAAGAGCGCGAGTGGAATGGACGCGGCGACGGCAAAGACGCCCCAGGCGGATTCTGAGAGCGCGTTGACGACGGCGACGCCCAAGCCGGCGAGCGCGACGACGATGATGCACAGGACGGCGATGCTGGTGATGAGGCCGGAGCGCGGGGAGATCTCCTGGGCGGCGATCTGCGCGAGCGCGCGGCCCTGATGGCGGATCGACGCGGTGAGGATGACAAAATCGTGGACCGCGCCCGCGAGCACGACGCCGACGAGGATCCACAGGAAGCCGGGCATGAAGCCGAATTGCGTGGCGAGCACCGGGCCGATCAGCGGGCCCGCGCCGGTGATGGCGGCGAAATGGTGGCCAAAGAGCACGAATTTGTTGGTCGGGTGGAAGTTGTGGCCGTCCGACAGTGTGTGCGCGGGCGTGATGCGGGTGTCGTCAAGAACGAGGACCTTGGTCGCGAGGAACGCCGAGTAGTAGCGGTAGGCGATCGCCAGGACGCAGAGCGCAGGCAGCAGAAGGGGCAGGGCGTGCATGCGTTTGGGTCCTCCAGACGGAATGTTGGCACGGTTGGCGGGGCGCGGGAAGGGCACGGGCACATTGCGCGCCGGCCAAAGCCGCCTAGTTTGCTGATGGTTGACGCGGCGGTTGCCCGCTTCACCGGTGCCTGTGCAGGCGTTGGTGCGTTCGGGTGTCTTGTCGAAACCGCGCCAACCGCCCCGTCGCACTTTCGCGACGACCGCAGGAGAATGGCGATGACGGACATCAAACACAAAGTGGCTGAAGCGGCGGAACATTTTACGCATGCGGTGGCGGAGACGGCCAGCAAGCTGGTTCACGCGGCGCAGGAAGCGCTGCACAAGGGCGAGCACAAGGTGAACGTCGCGGCGAAGAAGACCGCGCGCAAGGCGGTCAAGGTGGCTGACACGGCTGTCGCGACGCAGGTCAAGGTCACGAACAAGGCACAGGAGACGGCGCACGCGACTGGCGCCAAGATCAAGAAGGCCGGAGAGAAAGTGCAACATGCCGCCGGTTGAGCGTTTGAGGGCGTGACGGCGCCGTCGGTGCCCCCGGCCGTGCGCCGCCGTCACGCTTGCCCAAGCCCGTGTGCTTGACCGCTTTTCGGTGCAGGTTCAGCCTCGCGCTACCGCGGCGTTGAATCCGCGCGTAGGGGAGAGGCATGGCCACCCGCACTTTGGACCGCATCGGCCTTGTCGCCGCGCTCCTCCTTGTCGCCGCCGTCGTTTTCAGCGCGACGCAGCCGCCGCTCGCGACGTGTGGCGGCCTTGAATCGCGCTATCCGCCGATTCTCGCCTTTGAGTTCGTCCGCTCCATCGCCGACCTGCACGCCATTTTCGGTGCGACGCCCAGCGCTTGCCGCACCGCGCTCGTCGCGAAGTTCGACTTCACCAACTGGGCGGACACCGCGCTCTTCATCCCGATTTACGGCGCGTTCCTGGTGTTCAGCCTCCTAGGGCTGCGCGCGCGCCACCCAACGCTCGCGCGGGCCGCGGTCGTCTGCGCCATCGTCGCGTGCGCCGCGGACTACGTGGAAAATGCCTGCCTGCTCCAACTCTCTGCCGATCCCGATCATCCGACTGCGTGGCTGGCGCTGCTGCCGTGGGCGACCGGTGTGAAATGGCTGCTGTTGGCGGTCGCGGGCGTGCTGGGCGGCTGGTTGGTCAGCGCGCGGCGCAACGTGCGCACGCTGCTGGGCGCGTTGTGTCTGGGGGGCCTGGTCGTCGTGGCGCTCGGTCAGGTCGCGCCGCACGCGTTCGGTCGGTTCGCGTCGGCGGGCGTCGGCGTCAGTTGGCTGATTCTGCTGGTGGCGGACCTGATGCGGTGGCGGTCGTCGCGTCAAGGACTCGACGACGGTTCCAAACAACTCCAGCCGGTTGCGTCGGCCGCAATTGCAGCGCACCCTGAACGTTGAGGTCCAGTCGGCGCGAACGATGCGCGCCGCCCCTCAGGAGGTCACCATGGCTCGCAACTTCACATGCCTCGCGTTCCTGCTCACCACTGCGCTCGCCGCATGCGGTGGCACAACGGGCGCCACCGGCGCTGATGCCGCGGGCAGCGATGTCGACGCCGGCAAGATCGACGACGCAACTGCCACCACCGATGCGACCGTCGCTGAGACTGCAATCGACAGCGCCATCGCCGACGCCAGCTGCAAGACAGGCGGCACCTGCGGCACCGGCGAATTCTGCAATCCGGCCGGCGTCTGTTGTCCCGGGCTGGGCTGCGGGCCGCAATGCCCCAACGGCGTGCTGCTTGACGCCAAGGGCTGCGAAACCTGCACCTGCGCGCCGCCCGTGGCCAAGGGCTGCAATCCGCTGAGCATGAGCCCCATCGCCCAATGCAGCGCCACCGAGTACTGCGCCCTCGCCAGCGGCCAGTGCTCCAGCAGCCAGGGCACGTGCACCGCGATGCCGAACGGCTGCACCGAACAGTACCAGCCGGTCTGCGGCTGCGACGGCAAGACCTACGGCAACGCATGCGCCGCCGCCGCGCTGGGCATGAACGTCGCGAGCAACGGCGCATGCCAGCCGCCCGTAGCGCTCACGTATTTCACCACATGCGGCTATCCGGTCTGCAGCGGCGACTGGCTGCCGACCAAGGACGTCCCGCTTTGCACCACCGAGCAGCTTGGCGCGGGCTGCAGCATCGACGGCCAGAAATGCGACGCCAAGGCCGGCTGCGGGCAATTCCTGCTCTGCGCCAGCAGCGATCCCAAGCTGGCTGGTTGCCCCAAGTCGCGCGCCAAGTTCAAGTCGGATGTCCGCTACGTGGACAGCGCGGAGCGGCAACGGCTGGCGGCGGAGCTCCTGGATACGCGGCTCGCGACCTATCGCTACACCGCGGCGGGCGCGCAGGGGCCGCGGCACCTCGGCTTTATGATTGACGACCAGCCGCACAGCAACGCGGTGGATGCGCAGCGCGACATGGTCGACCTGTATGGCTACCTGAGCCTCAGCGTCGCGACGTTGCAGGAGCAGCAAAAGCAGATTGAGTCGCTGCGGATGGAAGTGCAGCAGTTGAAATCGCAATGCGCTCCGGCGGCGCGGTAGCTGCGACGCGCGCGGGCAGGCGTCGCAGGCAAGGCGGCGGCGCGGGGCGCGTGAAGCGCATCGTCCGGGATGCGGGAAGCGCGAACGGGGCGGACCCCACCCTTTGAAGGGAGGGCTCCAATATTCGCGTCCCGCCGACTTTTGCCGCGGCACCGTGCAAAATGTCACACAGGCAATCCCGGCGCCGCGCTAGCAGCGAGGTGGCGCCCGAGGCTCCGGCAGCTATCTTGGCGGGGTGGTTGCTTCCGTCGCGCAAGACGATCTATCTGGGGATTCCATGAACCTGACCTCTCCAATCCGCCTGCCGGCGCTGCTCGCCGCGCTGGCTCTTGGCCTTTGCGCCAATCCGGCGCTGGCGTGTTCGCCGTTCTTTCTCTGCAAGCCGCGAGTCCCGTTCTTTGCCGGCGCGCAGCTTCCCGCGTCGGCGCTGGCGATCCCGATCCAGCTTCCAACGTCGCTCCAGCCGCCGTACGAGCCGATTGTGCCGCAGTTGTTGGACGCGAGCGGAACGGTCGTGGCCATCGATCTGGTCGCCGATTCGCTGCCGGGTTGGACGCTGCTGAAGCCGGTCAAGGGCTTTGCTGATCACGCGAGCTACGCGCTGCGCCTGCCGGGATTCTGTCAGGACGGCAATGGCGCGGTGCTGCCGCCGGAAGATGTGACGTTCACGACGGGGGCGAAGGCGCCGGTGCCCGCGACGCTCGGGACGCTCGTGCTCGGCGCGCTGCCGCCCGCGATGGTGTCCGTGTGGACCGCGGCGGGGAGTTGCACGGTGCCGATTCTCGCGGCGCGCGGGACGGTTGCGCTGGATGTACCGCCGGAGCTGGCGCCGTGGCACGCGTTGGCGCGCGCGGAGCTGTGGCTGGACGGCCAGGTCTGGACGCAGGCGGTGTATGGCGATCTGCCGCTGGTCGGCGATGCCCAGGGCGTGAGCGATTTTGGCCGCACCGTGCGCAGCTTCTTTGTCGCGTGCGGGGACGTGCCGAGCATGGCCGACGCTGGCCTCAAGCCCGGTCCGCACCACGTCGACGTGCGCGTCCATATCGCGGGCGAGTTCAGCGATGCGCCGTACGTGTTTGGCGATGTGACCGTCGCATGTGCGGCCACACCGGATAGCGACGCAAGCGCAACCGCGGACGCTGACGCGGACGCCGACGCCACCAGTGTGGTCGCCGAGTGCGGCGTGGCTGCGACCGAGGGAGGCCGCGAAGGCGGTTGTTCCGCCGGTCCCACGGGGCATCGCGCCGGTTGGTGGGCGGTAGGTCTCCTCGCACTGGCGCTGCTCGGCGGCGGTCGTTGGCTGCGACCGCGTTAGAAAACCCCGCTCTGCCATTGTCGCTCATCGGCCAAATCGCGTACAAACGCCAGCCAGCGTCGGCGCATTATCGCGGCCGGGAGACTCGCCGTGGTTCGTTCTTCGCCGTTCTTCCAGTCGACCGCGTGGCTTCTTGCGCTCGCTGCTGCGCAAGCCAGTTCCGGTTGTTGCTCGGGCACCGCCGTTCAGGAAGACGCTGCCACGACCACACGCAGCGTCGACGCCCAGGGCGCCACCGTCACATCCGCCGGCAAGTCCCTGGCCATCAGCCGCGCCTTGGGCGGCGCAACGGCCACCGGCTTCTCGATCACGTTCATGGTCGCCGACACCCAGATCAATCCCGTCGTCATCGGCTGCGACGGCGCGGCGCTCGATGGCCGCTCGCCGGGTTCCTATCCGCTCTCGGCCCTCTGCACCGGTGGGCTCACAGTCGGCCTCGCGTGCAACGCGGACGGCTGCCAGACCGCCACGTTGCCGCCGTCCGCCATCCCGGGCACGCTGACCATCGTGACCAACACGGGCCACGGCTTCGCCGACGTCACGCGCGTGGATGGCGAGACCGCCGAATTCGCCGCCATCCTCGACCTGCCCACGACCAAGTCGCCGGCTTCTGGCACGACGCCGGAAGTCAACGTGACGCTGCAGCATCTCGCGTGGAAGCAGCACCTGATCTTCCTGACCCAGCCAAGCTGCGGCGGGTAGTCGCCGCGACAGCCCCGCGCGTTTCTGCAACACTCGGCGCGCCGGCTTTGACACGGCGTGCGGCGCAAGGAAAGACACATGCAGGACAAGATCATCGTCATCACGGGCGCGAGCATGGGCATCGGCGCGGCGCTCGCGCGGCAGGTTGGCCAGCACCACGGGATCCCCGTGGTTGTCGCGCGCAGCCAGGTGGAGCTGGAAGCGGTGGCGGCGGAAGCGCATCCGCTGGCGTTGGCGATCGTCGCCGATGTGACGCAGCGCGCCGAAGTGCAGCGGGTGGTCGCCGAGACGCTGGCGCGGTTTGGCCGCATTGACGCGTGGGTCAACAACGTCGGGCGCGGCATCTCCCGTCCCGTCGCGCAGCTCACCGACGACGACATCGACGCGATGATGGCGGTGAACGTCAAGTCGGCGCTGTACGGCATCCAGGCGGTGCTCCCGCATTTTCAGGAGCGCGGCGCGGGCCACGTCATCAACGTCTCGTCGATGCTCGGCCGCGTGCCGTTTGCGGCGATGCGCTCGGCCTACAGCGCGTCCAAGGCGTTCCTCAACTCGCTGACGATCAACCTGCGGATGGATTTGCGCGCGGAGTTCCCGAACGTCCACGTTTCGACGGTCTATCCAGGCGTCGTTGCAACGGAATTTGGCCTGCGGTCGCTGGGCGGCGGCATGGATTCGCGGCGTTTTCCGGGTGCGCAGACGCCTGAAGAGGTCGCGGAAGTCATTGTCCGCTGCCTGCAGAATCCGCGCGCCGACGTGTACACGCGTCCCGGTCAGCATGCGCAGGTGACCGCATACTATGCCGCGGAGGATGTGGCGGTTGTTGAAGCCGGATTCATCGCGCCGCCGCCGCGGTAGCTACTTTCCCGCCGCCTTGGCGTTTTCCGCATCCAGCCACACCTGCAGCGGCTTGAAATACGCCACCATCGCGCGGGTCGACAGATCCTCCCCCGTCGCTTCCTTCAGCACGACTCGCCAATCGCGCGTCGCGCCTTGCTCCAGGATCTTCTTGAGGAATTTGCCGACTTCCTTGTTGCCATAGTAGTTGCAGCTGTGCGGATCCTGCTTCAGGATCTTCGTCGCGATGTACTCATGCAGCTGGTATTTCAGCACCGTCGCGATCGCGTAGTCGTAGTACTGCGCCGGATCGTCGTTGATGTGCGTCTTGGTGCACGCGTCGCACGCGGTCGGATCCGTCAGCCGCGCCAGGTCCGGCGGCATCACGTCCTGATACTCCGCCACCAGCTTCCACCAGGTCTCCTGCCACTTCTCCGGCGGCAGGTTCTTCTCATAGAGCTGGTACTCAAACTCCGTCATCACGCCGGCCGACCACGGCAGGAACGCGATCGTGTGCTCCAGCGCCTCGTTGAGCAGAAACGCCGTCTGGTCGATCTTCAGCCCCGCCGGCAGGATCTGCTGCTGCTGGAGGTACGGCACCTGGCCCGCGGCGATCGAGATCAGCTCGCCCACGCCCTCGTGAAACGCCCGATTGGCGCCTTCCCGCAGCAGCGGCGGCACGCCCGGGCGCGAATAGCTCATGTAGTAGTAGATGTGGCCAAGCTCATGATGCGCGGTCGAAAACCACTCGCTGTCGCTCTCCACGCTCATCAGCGAGCGCACGTCCTTGTCCAGATCCATGTGCCACGCCGAGGCATGGCTGTTCTTCTTGCGCGGATTGCCCGGCGGCACCGGATACAGGTCCGACTTCTGCCAGAAACTGGGCGGCAGCGGCGCAAAACCCATCGACGTGTAGAACTTTTCGGCCTGCTGGACGATCCACTCCGGCGTCTTGTCCTTGAAGTACTGGTCCAGGTCCACACCCGGCGCCAGCGCGACCCAGTTCTGCGCCCAGCGGTTGGTCAGCCAGTGCGCCGGAATCGCGCCCTTGGGCTCCGGCAGGTTGTACTTCGCCGCCAGCGCGCGCCGCGTCCACGTGTGCAGGGCCTTGTAGAGCGGCTTGGTGTCCTTCAGGAAGCCCTGATTCAGCTTGCGCATTTCGTCCACGGACATGCCGTATTCAGAGACCTGCAAGGCAAAAAACGAACTGAAGCCCATCTCCCGCGCCAGCTGGTTGCGCAGCTTCTGCAGCTTGACCAAGCCCGCCTTCAGCGGCCGACCGAGCTCCTTGGACGCGTTCCACACGTTGAGCCGCTCGCCCATGTCCTTGGACGCGCGCAGCACGCCGTCGATGTCGTTCGCGGTCACGGGCTTGGGGCACTTGCCGTCGGCGCCCAGCGGCGTCAGGCAGTAGACAACGCCGTCCTGCAAGCTCGCCTGCTGGCTTTCCGCCTCGATGCGCGCGTCCACGACCGCGGGAATCGTGCCCGGCGCGCTTGCCGCCTTGAACAGGATCGCCTGCAGCTGCTTGACCTGCAGCGGCGTTAACTTGTTCTTCTGGTCCAGCCACTTGCGCGTCTCCGCGATCACCGCCGGATTGCCCAGAAACGCCGCGGCCATCTGGCCTGAAGCCGTGCGCCGGCCGTCATTGCGGTCGTTCACGTCGGTCGATCCCGCCCACGCGTTTTCGTTGTCCACCGTCGAGAGCCGTTGATAGATGCCGTTGTACAGGTCCAGGAAAGTCTGGGCGGCGTTCTGCGCCGCGGTCGACTTGACCGGCAGCACGCCGACCGTCGGAACTGAGATTTGGAGCACAAAAAACAAGGGGATGAGTAGCACGATGACCTCCGGGTGCTTGATTGTAGGCGCGCGCAGGCAGCGCGGCAACCGAGGGGTTTGCGCGGCGATCGTTGCGCATGATCGTCGGAACTGTTTAGAAATAGGTGAATAAAATCATCTATCTATTGACTTATGCCGAAACAACTTAGACACAAATGCCGGAAAAATGACGCGAAGCGCTTGCAGACTTTGACGCATTGCGGCAATCCTCGGGTATCACCGCAGCGAAGGGCGGATCACACGGAGCCAAGATGAAGTCGAATTCCTGGAAAAACGTGGCACGGAGCGCAGCGGTGGCTGCCGGCCTTTTCGCGTCGAGTGTGTTTGCGGACGAAACCCCGGGCGTGAACGAAGCGCCGGCGATCGAATCCGGCATGATGGTTGGCCTCGCCGAGGGCGTAACGCTGTCGGGCTACGCGGAGGCGCACTACGGCTATGATTTCAATACGCCCAAAGGCGGCCTCAGCCTGCTGCGGGCTTTTGACCAGCGCTCCAACACGTTCAACGTCGACAACGCCGTCCTTGACGTCGCGTGGCAAAAAGGTCCGGTGCAGGGACGCATCGGTCTGCAGGTCGGGTCGACGCCGTCGAGCTACTACCGGGCGGAATCGTCGCTGGCCGGCAGCGGCATCAACGCTGCGTCGAACGGCCCGCTTTGGCAGAACATCCAGCAGGCGTGGCTGGGGTACAAAGTCAATGAATCCGGCTCCGTGTTTGTCCAGGCGGGCCTCTTTCTTTCGCCGATCGGCCCGGAAGTCATCCAGGTCAAGGATAACTGGAACTGGTCGCGCTCCGACCTTTTCGCCTTTCTCCCGGCCTACCACGCGGGCGTCAAGTTCAACTGGCAGGCGACGCAGACGTTCCAACTCGTCGCGATGGTCTGCAACGGCTGGAATGCGGCCGTAGACAACAACGAAGCCAAGTCCATCATTTTGCAAGGATTGTGGACGACTGAGAAAGTGCAGGCGGGCGTGTTGTACATGGGCGGCAATGAGCGGAGCACGGACGCCAAGGAAGGCGCGCCGTGGCGCAACATGGGCGACGCCTGGGCGACGTGGCAAGTCGCCGAGCGGTTCTGGCTGATGGCGCACGTCAACGGCGGCGCGGAGTCGACCAAGCAGGGGACGGCAAGCTGGCTGGGCGCGGCGCTCTACGCCAAAGCGCAGTTGGCGGAGCGGTGGTTTGTGGCGCTGCGCGGCGACACGCTGGGTGAGCAGGTGGCGACGGACAGCGCCGGCGTGACGTCGGACGCGATGCTGATTCCGGTGAAGCGCATCAGTTCTGCGACGTTGACGCTCGATTGGCGGCCGACGTCCTTCCTGCTGCTGCGCGCTGAAGGCCGCGGCGACATGACCGACGGCAACGGCTTCATCGAAGGGGCGCCAGCGTACGCGATCGGCGGCGACCCGATCGCCAACGCGTCCAAGCGCATCACCGCGATGCTCGGCGCAACGGCTTGGTTCTAGACGGCTTGTTCAGCTCCGTCATCGCCTGCGGCCGACTCGTGCCCGTTGCAAAATTCGCTATGGAAACTTTGTAGAAACAAAACTGCTGTAGACCTTGGACAGCACTTTCCCGGAGGACTCCCAGCCATGATCTTTCACCGCCCCAAGACGCTCCGCCGCTGGCTCGCATCCAGCGTCGCCACCGTCGCGCTCGTCAGTTCTTTTGGCCTGAGCGTCGTCGCTCTTGCCGATGACGCCAAACCCGCCGTCGTGGCGCCTGCGCCTGATCCCTCGGGCGGCAACACGGGCGTGGCGGCGGACGTCGCCGCGACCGACAACGGCAAGAAGCTCGATGAAGTCGCCAAGGAGCTTGGCCACCAGAAGATCTCCATCAACATCGTGTGGACGCTGCTCGCGGCGTTTCTTGTGATGTTCATGCAGGCTGGCTTCGCGATGGTGGAAGCAGGTCTGACGCGCGCCAAGAACGTCTCGCACACCGCGGCGATGAACTTCCTCATCTACCCGCTCGGCATGCTCGGCTTCTACGTCTGCGGCTTCGCCTTCATGTTCGGCAGCGTCGGTCCCGTCGCGGCGTTGGGTGGCACACCCGGCCTCGCGACGCCCGCGCTGGCGTTCACACTGTTCGGCAAGTCCTTTGAAGTGCTCGGCATGGGCGGCTTCTTCCTCGGGCCAAGCGTGTACGACGTCGGCACGATGACCCTCTTCATCTTCCAGATGGTGTTCATGGACACCACCGCGACGATCCCGACCGGCACGCTGGCTGAACGCTGGAAATACAGCGCTTTCATCCTCTACGGCATCGCCGTCGGCACCGTCATGTATCCGGTCTACGGCATGTGGGTCTGGGGCGGCGGCTGGCTCGCCGACCTCGGCACCAACTTCGGCCTCGGCCACGGTCACGTCGACTTCGCCGGTTCGTCGGTCGTCCATTTGACCGGCGGCGTCATCGCGCTCGTCGGCGGCAAGATGGTCGGCGCGCGCTACGGCAAGTACAATCGGGATGGATCGGCGAACGTTTTGCCTGGTCACAATATCCCAATGGCCGTCATCGGCACATTCATCCTGGCGTTCGGCTGGTTCGGCTTCAATGCCGGCTCGACGCTTGCGGGCACGGATCTCCGGATCAGCGTCGTCGCGGTGAACACGATGTTGGCGTCCGGCACCGGCGCCATGGTAGCCACACTTTGGATGTGGTTCGTGCGCGCCGGGAAGCCGGACACCTCGATGATGTGCAACGGCATGCTGGCGGGTCTCGTCGCGGTCACCGCCCCATGCGCGTTCATTACCACTTGGGCGGCATGCCTCATCGGCGCAGTCGCCGGCCTCCTCGTCGTCGAGTCCGTCTATTTCGTCGACCGCAAGCTGAAGATCGACGACCCGGTCGGCGCCATCTCCGTCCACGGCGTGAACGGCCTCTGGGGCGTCATCGCCCTGGGTCTGTTCGCGGACGGCAGCTACGGCGACGCCTGGAACGGCGTCCCGGGCACCGTCAAGGGCCTCTTCTACGGCGACAGCGGCCAGCTCGTCGCGGAGGTGATCGGCGTTATCGCCAACTTCGCGTACATTGTCCCGATGTCGATCGGCCTCTTCTGGCTGACCAACAAGATCATCGGCAACCGCGTGTCGGTTGAAGACGAAATCGAGGGCCTGGACATCCCGGAAATGGGCGCACCCGGCTACGTCGGCGTGGCGATGGACAAGGCGTCCGAGACCCCAATCCCCAACTAATCCGTACTTTTTGAGCTGAGGTCGCCATGAAACTGATTGTTGCCTACATCCAGCCGGAAAAACTGAGCGACGTGAAGCACGCGCTCGCGGCTGTGGACATCACCAAAATCTCCGTCATCACCAACGCGCTCGGCTGTGGCCAGCAGAAGGGGCACACGGAGGAATACCGCGGCGTGCAGGTGGAAGTGAACCTGCGGATGAAAGTGCGTCTGGAGATCGCCGTGAACCAGGAATTCGTGGAGCCGTGCGTGGCCGCGATTATTGAAGGCGCGCGGACCGGCAAGGTCGGCGACGGCAAGATCTTCATCACCGACCTGGTGGAGTGCATCCGGATTCGCACCGGCGAGCGCGGCGGCGTCGCCGTGGGGTAGGTTCGCCTTCCGCCGGACGTGGTAGGCTCGCGGCTTCCGCCGCCGCAGGAGCCGCCGATGCCTTGGTTGATGTCCGCCATCTATGACCGCTTCATGGCTGCGTCCGAAGAGGCGTGCCTCGGCCAGTGGCGCCAAGCTTTGCTCCTGGACCTCTCAGGCGACGTGCTCGAGGTCGGCGCGGGTACGGGCGTCAATTTGCCGCACTATCCGCCTGCCGTGACCCGCCTCGTGCTGAGCGAGCCGGATGTGACGATGGCCCGCATGCTGCAAGTTCGCCTTCAGAATGCGCCGCGCCCGGGAACGGAAATCGCCATCGCGGACGCGGAGACTTTGCCGTTTGCCGACGCGAGCTTTGATGCCGTCGTCGCCACTTTGCTGCTGTGTTCGGTCGCGTCGCCGGCCCAAGCGCTCGCGGAGATGCGGCGCGTCCTGCGACCGGGCGGCGCGTTCGTATTCCTTGAGCACGTCGGCGCGCCGGAGGGAACGTCGCGGCGGGCGTGGCAGGGGCGAATCGAGCCGATGTGGAAGCACGTCGCGGGCAATTGCCACCTCACGCGCCAGACGCAGGACGCCATCGCGGCTTCAGGTCTGCTCGTGGGGGACGTCCAGCACGCGAGCATGCGGCGCGCGCTCCCGTTCCTGCGGCCGACCGTGCGCGGCGTGGCGCGCAAGCCGGGGTAGACGCGCTGACTGAACGCCAACGGCGTGCCATCGGAGGTGCACGCTCGCGGTTCCAGTCCGAAATGCAACAGGTCTGCCCGGCCGGTTCTGTTGTTCCGCTTCGGTCAGCCTGTGTAGACGCAGCGCCGTGTGCCTCGCGCCCAACTGAATTGTCGACGCCTCCCCGACCTCGTGTTAGCTTTCCTGCCGGTTTGGAGGCTACGGGCTTTGCGTATCACATTCATTCGTCACGGCGTCAGTGAACTGACCGGCAAGCCGGTGCTCGTCGGCCACACGGATTCGCCGCTTTCTGACCTGGGCCGGTTGCAGGCAGCGCGTCTGGGCGAGCGCTTTGCCAACCGCCAATTTGACGCGCTGTGGGCCAGTCCGCTCCTGCGCACGCGCGACACCGCGGCGGCGATTGGCGGGACGATTGGCCACGCGGCGGTGCTCGACCCGCGGCTGATGGAAGTGAACCTGGGCGAACTGGAAGGCGCGCACTTTGCGCAATTGCAGAACGGACCGGGCAGTTGGCGCGACCGCTGGCAGAAGAACCCGGGGCGCGTGCGCTTTCCCAAAGGCGAGAACCTGCAGGAAGTCTCCGCGCGCAGTTGGCAAGTGCTGGAGCACCTCTACGAGCGGCATCCCAACGGCCACGTCATCATCGTCTCGCACATGTTCACGATTTCCACGATGTTATGCCGCGTCCTCAAGCTGAAAGTGGGCCAGTTCCGCACGTTCGCCGTCGATCCCGCGTCCGTCTCCACGGTGCAACTGGACGCTGGCGGGCTGCGGCTGATGCTCCTGAACGACACGAGCCACCTGGACGGGCTGGACGGCGAGAAGCTGCGGACTGGCGCGCTGCCGGCGCGGAAATAGCCTGCAACGGCGCTGGATTTACGGCGTGCAGTAGCCGCTCCACGTCGGCGTGATGACGGCCTCATCGCTCCCAGTCAAGCCGACCAGATCCTCCACGTCGGCGTGCACGCGCACATGATGGCCTTTGATCTTGCACGGTTCCTTGATGTACGCCGTGATGCCGGAGACCTGCAATTCCTGGCCGTCGTCGACCAAAGTGCGGGTGAACGGGATCTCGCCGGGCTTGACGACTTCGCCCGTGTCGAGGTCCGTCATGGCGATGGTGATGCGCATCTTGCTGGCGTAGAAATCGCGGTCGGTGCGTAGGCTGACCCAGACGTGCTGGCCGCCTTGGGGACCCATGACAATGGTCGGCGAGACCGTGGCGCTGTGCCAGTCGACAAAGCCGGTGCCGTCCTCGTTGGCGCCGCCGATGCGAACGCCGGAAGTGCCGCCGACGGTGGAGACGCCGCTCGTGGCGCAGCCCGCGAGGGAAAGCAGCAGAAGCCAGGTCACGGCGCGCATACGGTGCTCCAAATGGGCAGGACGATGGCCGAATCGCTCGTGGCGACGCCGTACAGGTCGCTGGCGAACATCGTGACGCGGATGGGGCGGTCGGCGATCGCGCATGGTTCGCTGACGTAGGCGATGAAGCCGTCGTAGGCGTCGAAAGTCTCGTGCGGCGTCAAACCGAGGATGCGCGTGACGTCGCCGGGCAACACCAGTGCGCCGGTTGTCGCGTCGCGCATGTCCACGCTCAGCATGATCTTTTTCGGCCAGAGGCCGTTCGACCGCATGCTGACCCAGATGTGCTGGCCGCCTTGCGGTCCTTGGATGATTTTGGGCCGCACCGTCGCGCCATGCCAGGGGATGAAGCCGATGCCGTCGTCGTTGGCGCCGCCGATCTCCAGGCGCGGCGGGCCGTAGACGTCCGCGCCGTTTGTCGCGTCAAGGCCGGGCTGCGAAACGTAGCCGCAGCCGCCGAGCGTCCATGCCAAGAGAATTGCGGGAAAGCGGGGAAGCATGGGCGAGAGCGAGTTTCCACGGCCGCCGGGCCGGTTGACACAATACCTTGCCCGGCATCGTGGAACAAATGCGCGGGGCTATTGGCAGGCAGCGGCCTTGCAGTTGCCGGATCCGCTGGTGCCGCTCATGTCGCAGTAGAAGCCGTCCGCGCACGAGCCGTAGCAGGGTTCGCCATTGCCGGGCTTGCCTTTGCACGTGCCGTTGTCGCAGCTTGCGCCGGTCGCGCACGCGTGGTCGGGGCAGGGCTGGCCGATGGCCGGCGCGTCGGCGCATTTGCCGCTGGTGCAGCTGAGGCCCGGCAGACACGCGAGCGGCTTGAACTGGGACGTCGGGGCAACGCAGGTCGCGCCCTTCGCGCCAAGCACGGCGCACTTGCCGTCCGTACAGAGCAAGTCCATGCCGCGGCACTCCAGGCTGCTGGCGCACGCGCTGCCGGGGCCGACGTACGTCTTGCAGGTGCCCTTGCCGTCGGTGCCGGCGACGCAGATGCTGGTCGCGTCGCAGGGCTGTGTCGGGTCGATGCCCTGGACCATCGTGCAAGCATCACCGGCCTTGGCGACCGCGGTGCAGGTGCCGCTCGGCGAGCCGGGCAGGCAGTAGAAGCCGGTCTTGCACTGGCCCGAGCCGCTGCACGCCGCGCCACTGTCGAGCTGGGCGAGGCATGTCGGCTTGGTGGCGCCGCTGGCCACGCCGCAGAACGCGCCGTCAGGGCACTGGCCGCTGCCGCCGTTGCAGTCGCTGCCGATTTGGCCGCCCGCCGGGGGCTTGGCGCACTTCTGGCTCTGGCACGTCAGGCCGGTCTGGCACCCGCTGTCACTGCCGTCGCACGCCGCGCCTTCCGCCGCGCGCGCGGTGCATGTGCCGCAGCCCTTGATCGCGAGGCAGTACGCGGAGACGCACTCCTCATTGAACTTGCAGGCGCCCTTGTCGGCGATCGTGCCGGTGAAAGCCGCAGTGCACGCTGCGGGCTGCGTCTGGTTGCTGAAGGCGTTGCAGTTGGCCATCGCGTCGACACACGCCTGGGCGGACACCGGGTCGTACTTGATCGTGCCGGCTTTGACGGCTGCCACGTACTTGTTGAGGTCGCCCATGCCTTCCGCGTCCAGGATGGCCTTGCAGCCTTCCACGGTGGAGACATTGACGCCGTCGCTGGACTTGCTGACCGGGCACGCGACCAACGCCGTGCAGATCCGGTCGACCAGCGTGGTCGTCAGATCGTCCAGGGCGACGCCGCCTCCGCCGCCGCCGGTGGTGCTGCTGGTGCTACTTGTGCACGCACTGATGGTTAGCGCGAGAAGAAGAATCGAAACATACGCTTTCATGATGGCCCCGTTTGCGCGGGTTCGCCCCGCGGCGCGGGAGTTTAGCACTCCCCAGTGCGTTGGCCAGAATGCGACCGCCGCGCGCCTGCCCCGCAACTTCTCGACGACGGTGGCGCTTCCCGTGAACGATCGTCAGCGGCGCGTTGACTCCGCGCGGCGCGTCAAGCACTGTAATTGGCGGGGAGATCATGTCCATGCGCTGTTACAACCGTTCGATTTTTGCCGCTTTCCTGTCGGCCTTGGCGCTGGCTGCGTGCACGTCGCAAGCGCCCGTGGGCGAGCAGTCTGGCCAAGCGGACGCGACCGCTGACAGCGACGCCAGTCAAACTGCCGCTGACGTTGCCGCCGACACCGGGCCGTTGGTGCTCGATTGCGTGCCCAATCCGCCGGCGGAAGCGCTGGTCAAAGTGGGCATGCAAGGCGGCGTGCGCATCCTCCCCGGCGGCCGGGCGCTCACGCCGCTGGGCACCGAGGCCATCCTCGGCGGGTTCCCGATCGACGTGCGCTACCACCCGACGCTCGACCGCGCGTATGTCGCCAACACGGGCTACCGCAACCGCAGCGTGCAGGTCATCGACGCCACGACGGGCAAAGTGCTGCAGCAGATCGATCGCGCGGAGGCGTTCTACGGCCTCGCGATTTCCCCTGACGGCAAGAAGCTTTACGCGTCGGGCGGCTATGCCGCGCAGGTGGAAATCTACGACATCGCCGCGGATGGCACGCTCACCCTCGCCGCGCATGTGCCCATCGACAGCTACCCCGCCGGCATCGCGCTCTCCAAGGACGGCACGCGGTTCTGGGTCGGCCAGTTCAAGAGCACGAAGGTCGCCGAGTTTGACGCGCACACGCTGGCGCTCAAGCGCATGATCGACGTGCCGATTCCGCCGTATGCGCTGCTGGAATTGCCGGGGCGTCAGGAGCTGTGGGTCGCGAGCCTCGCGGACGACAAGCTCGCGGTGATCGACCTGGCGGCGACGACGACGCCGACCGCGACGACTGTGACCGTTGGCATGTCGCCGGTGAACCTGGTGAATTCGCCCGACGAAGGCGTCGTCTACGTGGCGTCGGCCAATGGCGATGACGTGGTCGCGATCGACGCCAAGAACCGCATGGTGATTGGCACGCAGCCCGTGGGCGAGCCGACGATCCTCGGCGAGGACAACAAGCCGCTGCCGGCGAGCAGTCCGGGCGGCATCGCGTATGACGCCAACAGCAATCGGTTGTACGTGACGCGTGCGGCGGACAACGCGGTCAGCGTCCTGAACGCCGCGGATCTGACGCCGCTGGGCGCGCTGCCGGTGAGCTGGTATCCGACGGCCGTCGCGATCAGTCCCGATGGCGGGCATCTGCTGGTGCTGAACGGCAAGGGCGTGGGCGCTGGACCGCTGGCGGCGTATACGGAGACGGCGGAGAGCGGCAAAGAGCAGATGCAGGGCTCCGTGTCGCTGATTGACCTGGCCGGCGTGGACCTGACCCAGACGACGACGCAGGTGGAGAAGAACGTGCGGCGGCCCGCCGATGTGTTCCCGTTCCAGTGCGACGCGGCGTTTCCGGTTCCGGCGGCGCGCAATCACCCGACGCCGATCGAGCACATCGTGCTGATCGTCAAGGAAAACAAGACGTACGACTGCGTGCTGGGCGATCTGGGCGCGGGCGACGGCGATCCCAAGCTGGCGATGTTCGGCGAGAAAGTCACGCCCAACCTGCACGCGCTGGCGCGCAAGTACGCGCATCACGACAACTTCTACGACGATTCCGAGACGTCCGTGCAGGGCCACCTGTGGCTCACGTCCTCGTTTGTCGACGACTACATGGAGCGGACGTGGTTTGAGGACTACCGCAACCATCCCGGCTGGGGCGCGGACGCGACCTTGCCGCAAGGCCGCCCGCAATTCCTGACGTTTTTCACGCACTTGATGCGCCACAACGTCGACTTCACCGTGTTTGGCGAGATCGTCGGTTCTCTGGACGTGGTCAACGACACTTCCGTGATGGAACACGTCTCGGCGGGCTTTCCCGGCAGCTTTTTCAACACGGACATCAGCGACGTGACGAAAGCGAAGTACGTCGCGGACGAGCTGATCAACAAGGACAAATTCCCGGCGTTTGTCTATGTGCTGTTGCCCAACGACCACACCAACGGCCTGGGCAAGAACGCGCTGACGCCAGAAGCGATGATCAATGACAACGACGTGGGCATGGGCACGCTTGTCGACGCCATCACGCATTCCAAATACTTCGCGAGCACGGCGATCTTCATTGTGGAAGATGACCCGCAGCAGGGCGCGGACCACGTTGATTACCACCGGTCGATTTGCCTCGTCGTCAGCCCGTACGCC
>CAINLT010000487.1 GCA_903850505.1 uncultured Myxococcales bacterium
GACCGCGGCCCTTTTCCAGCCGCGATTCGACAACCAGGCCGCGCGCATCAGCGTGTGGATTGGCCTTGAGCTCCATGATGTCCGACTGCAGCGCCAGCATTTCCAGCAGCTTGTCGAGTCCCGCGCCGGTTTTCGCCGACACTTCGCAGAAGATCGCGTCGCCGCCCCATTCTTCCGCCACGACGCCCTGATCGGCGAGTTCGCGACGCACGCGTTCCACGTCCGCACCCGGCTTGTCGATCTTGTTGACCGCGACGATGATCGGCACGTTGGCCGCCTTCGCGTGGTTGATCGCTTCGATCGTCTGCGGCATCACGCCGTCATCCGCCGCAACAACCAACACGATGACGTCCGTCGCCTTGGCGCCGCGGGCACGCATGGCCGTAAACGCTTCGTGACCCGGCGTATCGAGGAACACCACGCGGCGCTCCCGACCATCGGCAAACGACGTGCCCGGCACTTCCGCGACGTACGCGCCGATGTGCTGGGTAATGCCGCCCGCTTCCTTGGCCGCCGTACGCGTCTTGCGAATCGCGTCCAGAAGGCTCGTCTTGCCGTGATCGACGTGACCCATGACGGTGACGACCGGGCTACGCGGCACATCCTGGCCCTTGGTGTCCTCGGGCTTCTGGAGGTACGCGTCCAGATCGAAGCTGACGTTCTCGACCGTGAAGCCGAATTCGCCGGCAATCAGCTCAACCGTCTCGAGATCGAGCGGATGATTGACCGTCGCCATGATGCCGAGGTCAAACAGCTTGCGGATGACTTCCGTGCCCTTGACCGACATCTGGTGCGCAAGGTTGGCCACCGTGATGGTGTCCTCGATGCGCAGGTGACGCTTCTCCTGCTTGGCCGGCGCGATCGCGGCAACGGGCTTCATGCCCTTGCGCGGCTTCTTGCCACCGCGGTTGCGGCCTGCATCAGCCGTCGACGCCGAATCGCGGCGACGATCGTAAATCACCTTGCGGCCACGCGCATTGCGCGGATCCTCGCGTTCGCCCAACGCACGCGGCGCAGCGCGATCGGCACCCATTTCGCTGCCACTTGGGGCGGCGGGCGCGGCAGCCTGCTGCGGCGGCGGGGCCGGCGCATCGGTCAGACCTGGCTTCGGCGTCGGCTTGGGGATGTCCTTCAGGTAGTCGGGCATCGCCATGCGGACGAGACCGCTCTTGGGCCGCGTCGACGTTTCGCGCAAGGCGGCGCCAATCTCGTTGAGCAGGATCGGCTTGGCCGCTTCCTCTTCCACGGCGGCAACCGGCTCGGCGGCGGGCGCTACAGCAATCGCCACGGGCGCGACCGGCTGTTCAACCGGAGCAGCAACCTGCGCAGCGACGGGCGCCGGTGCGGGCTCGCTGATCTTCAGCATCATTTCCGGCGGCGGCGTCAGATCTTCCAGCCGCGCGCGGTTCAGGCGCGGACGGTCGTCCCGATACGTACCAGTCGGCGCAACAACCGGCGCGGGCGCAGGAGCGGGCGTGGCCGCGGGGGCAGGCGTGGGCTCCGGTGCCAGTACGGGCTCCGGGGGCGGCGGCGGCGGCGGCGCAATCGCAATCACCGGGAGCGGCGCAGGCGGCACAACGGCAATCACCGGCGCGGGCGCGGGCGCGGGCGGGGCGGGCGCCACGACGGGCGCGGTCGGCGGCGCAACCGGGAGATGGATCTCGGCAGCGGGCGGATGGCCAGCAGGCGCGTCACCAAGGGCACGCCGGCGCATGACGGGACGGCCAGCGTCAACCGCCGTCGTCGTTGTGGCGGGCTTGTCGGCCGGCCGCATCGCAGGCGCTGCGGAGGCGGGGCGAATCAGCCGCCGAATCTTGTCAGCATCGGCTGGAGTCAGGCGCGAGAACGTCGAGAGCACCGTGCCGCTGGCCTTGGCCTTGGCCATCAGCTCC
>CAINLT010000488.1 GCA_903850505.1 uncultured Myxococcales bacterium
CGTGCTGCGGCGACTGCGGCGGAAGTACCTGATCAACTTTCGTTTGGCAAGGCCGCAGTGGCCGCCGCGTTGCCGCGCATCCGCCGAGGCCCCGCCAGCCAGAAGCTCAGCACCTGGACGGACGCCGGCGTAACGCCCGGCACGCGCGCAGCTTGCGCCAGCGTCTGCGGTCGCGCCCGCACGAGGCAATCCATCGCTTCGCGCGAGAGGCCGCTGATCGCGGCGAAGTCGACGTCGGCCGGAAACAGCTGCGCCTCCAGCTTCTGCGCCTTGGCCTGCCGCAAGCGCTCGCGCTCGACGTAACCGGCATAGCGCACCTGCGTCGTCACTTCTTCTTGATCGTCCGCGTCAAACTGCGCGAGATCGATGTGCGCCGGCAGGAACTGCGCGAGCTGCGGCAGCGTCACTTCCGGCCGACACAGCAGTTGCGCCAGCGTCGCCGGTTGAATCAGCGTCCCGCCACCCCAGGACTCCACAAGCGCGGTGATCGCCTTGTCCGGCTTCACCGTCACCGCGTGCAGCGCCGCCACAAGCCCGTCCAGCCGGTCGCGGCGGTCGAGAAAATGCTGCCACGCCACATCGTCCACCAGCCCCAGCGCGCGACCGAGCGCGGTCAACCGCAGATCGGCATTGCTGGTCCGCAGCACGAGGCGATGCTCGGCGCGCGACGTGAACATCCGGTACGGCTCCTCGGCGCCGCGGGACACGAGGTCGTCGACCATCACGCCCAGGTAGCTTTCCGTGCGCGACAGCGTCAGCACCGGCTCGCCGCGCAGCCGCAGCAGCGCCTGGATGCCCGCGACAATCCCCTGGCCCGCCGCCTCCTCGTAGCCCGACGTGCCGTTGACCTGCCCGGCGAAGTACAGCCCCGGAAGCGCCGGCAGCATCAGGTCGCGGCTCAACTGGCGGGCGTCAATCGCGTCGTACTCCACCGCGTAGCCAAACCGCACGATTTCCGCATTCTCCAAGCCAGGCAGCGAGCGCACCATCGCCAACTGCACATCCGCCGGCAGGCTTGTCGAGAGGCCGTTCACGTAGATCTCGTCCGTCTGCCAGCCCTCGCGCTCCAGGAAAATGTAGTGCGTTTCGAGCTGCGGAAAGCGGATGACCTTGTCCTCAATGGACGGACAATAGCGCGGTCCCACGCCCTCGATCACACCGCCAAACAGCGGCGAACGATGGACGTTCGCGCGGATGACCGCGTGCGTCGCTGCGTTGCTATGGGTCACGTGGCACGGCATCTGCGGCAGCAGCGCCCCGCCACCGTTGCGGGCCATGGGCGGTGGCGGCGTCAGCCCGGGATCGGGTTGCACGCGGCTCCAGTCGATGGTCCGACCGTCCAGGCGCGGGCACGTCCCGGTCTTGTGGCGCAATGTCCGCACGCCCAGCGCCCGCAGTTGGTCGCCGAGTCCCAGCGTCGACGTGTCGCCCGCTCGCCCGCCGATGCTCTGCGCTTCCCCGGTATGGCACACCGCGCCGATGAACGTCCCGGCGGTCAGGATTACGACCTGCGCGGCAAACTGCAGGCCAGCTGAAGTCTCCACGCCGGCCAGCGCGTCGCCTTGCAGCCACAGCCGCCGCACGTCGCCCTGTTTGATGGTCAGCCCGGGCGTTTGCTCCAGCGTCCGCCGCATCGCGGTCGCGTACGCCAGCTTGTCGCATTGCGCCCGCAGCGCACGCACGGCCGGACCTTTGGAGCTGTTCAACACCTTGTAGTGCACGCCGGACTTGTCGGCCGCGCGCGCCATTTCACCGCCCAGCGCATCGATTTCCGCCACGAGGTGCGACTTGCCGATGCCGCCGATCGCCGGGTTGCAGCTCATCCAGCCGATGCGGTCGACGTTTTGCGTCAGCAGGAGGGTCGGCATGCCGCCGCGCGCCAAGGCCAACGCCGCTTCGCAGCCCGCGTGACCGCCGCCGACGACGATCGCCTGCCAGGGGCCAACGTAGTGCAACGGAGTGAGCACGGAGACTGAGGTCGACATGGCACATCCAGACCCACGGCGACCGCAACATGCAGCGCCGACGCAGTCAGTTCAGGAAGTTACTTGGCGGCGGGTTTGACGGGAGCCGCGGGCTTTGCCGGCGCAGCTGGCTTGATCGCAACGGGCTTGGCGGGCGCGGCCACGGCTGGCTTCGCTGGACCCGTCGCGGGTTTGACCGGCGTCACGGGCTTCTTCCCATCGGCGGCCTTCGCCGCGTTGGCGCCAGCCTTGTCGCCGGTCACGCCCTCAGGCGCATCCACTGGCTTGTCTTCGGCCTTGGCTGGCGGATCCGCCGTCGCGCCGTCCGCTGGTTTCTCACCGGGCGCGGATTTGTCCGTCGGACCAGCGCCTTCTTTGCAGCGCTTGGCGATCAGCGCCGTTTCCGCCTTGGCCTGTTTGGCCTGCGGCATCTTGGGCATCTCCGTGGCCATGTAGGTCCAAACCTGCACAGCCTTGCTGCACTTGCCCTGCAACTCCAGGATCCGCGCGACTTCCACGAGCGATTGAGCCACCGCGACCGTCGGCTTGCCGCCCAGTCCGTCGAACACTGCCTGGAACTGTTTCAGCGCCTCCACGTAGCGTTGTTCCTGCGCGGCGATCCGGCCCACGACCAGCCCGCACTGCCCCCACGCTTCGGTCGCCGGATAGCGCTTCTGGCACTCGGACGCCAACGCCGCCGCCAACCGCACGTCGCCGTCGGCCAGCGCCTTGTCGGTCGCCTTCACAAAACCATCAGCATCGGTCGGCAAATCGGTCGGCAACGCGAGAACGGCGATGCCCGCGCGATCCCGCAGATCCGCGATGAGCTGGTTCAGCCGGCCGCGCACTTCCGTGATCGACTGCTGGCCAGAACTGCCGATCCGCTCCAGCGCATCCAGCCGGTGGACGATCACTTCCAGCTCACCGCGCAGCTTCTGCAGCGAACGGTCGCTCTCCGCAATCCGCGCGCCGGCCTTCGCCAGCGTTTCCCGCAGCTGGTTGTTGGCGTCTTCCACCTGGGTCGCCAGGTTCTGCAGGCGCTTGGTCTCCGCGCCCGCTTCCGCCATCACGCTGGAATTCACGCGCTCCAGTTCAGCCACGCGCTGCGAAACGCGATCGACGTCAGTGGTCGTCGCGATGCAGCCCGTCAGGGCCAGGAACAGCAGCGGGGAAAAGCGAAACACTTGGTTTATTTGCCCTTGGCGCGGAACTCGGCGCGGCGGTTCTGGCTCCAGCAGGACTCATTCTCTTCCGTGCAGACCGGCTTGGTCTTGCCGTAGGAAATCGTCTTGGCGTTGACCTTGGGCGCGACCGTCTTCAGGTACTCGCGCACGGCCTTGGCACGGCGATTGCCGAGTTCCATGTTGTACGCGTCCGTGCCGCGCTCGTCGCAGTGACCTTCGATGGTAACCGACGAGACGTTGCGTTCTTTCAGGCACTTCGCCGACGCGCTCACGGTGTTCTGCGCCGTCGACGAGAGCGTGTATTCGTTGAAGTCGAAGTACGCCGCGTCAAGCTTGGAGCAGTCAACCTGGCCAGCGCCGCCGCCGCCGACGCACTTGCCCTTGACGCACTGACCGCTCTTGCAGTCCTTGTCGCCCGCGCACGTCGCGCCGTCCGCCGCGCCTTCCGGCATCAGGCAGGAGCCCGCGAGGCACTTCTGGCCAGCCGGGCACTGCACGTCGCTGGTGCATTCCGCGACGCACTTGTTGGCGAGGCACTGCTTGCCGGTGCCGCAATCGAGTTTGTTGGTGCAGCAGTCCGCTTTGCGACCGCAGGCGCCCGCGACGCACGAAACGCAGATGTCCGTGCCCGCGCCGGGACAATGGCTGTCGAGACGGCACTGCGCGCACTTGCTGTCGACGCAATATTCGCCCTTGGCTTTGCAGTGCGTGTCCGTCTCACAGTTCGGGTAGGCGGGACCGCAGCCGGTCGCCAGAAGCGCGAGGGTCGCGAGCACGAGCGCCGCAGCACTGCAGAAGGGAGCGAGAATCGAATTGAAGCGCTGCATGTGCATCACAAACCTCCGCCGGAAGGACCGGCTGCTTCCGGATCGCGTGGACCCGGCTTTCGTCAAACTGAACACAAGGGTCAGAAGCAACCCCGACCGCCTGGACGCGCGTTGCCGCCGCCCCGATCAGGATCTCTTGGCGGGACGAACTCCGCCGGCCGTCCCGCGAGGCACCCGTCAGGGCACGTGCGCGACGACCGACGGTCGTTCCCAAGTCAGCACGAAGTCACCAACCGCGCAACTAGCGGCACGTGCCGTGCATGCAGCGGCCGTGGCCACCACAATCCGCATCCGTCGCGCAGGTGCCCGGAGCCGGGGCGGGAGCCGGAGCCGGCGCAGGGGCCGGGGCGGCGGCAGGAGCCGGAGCCGGAGCCGCGTCTTCCTTCACGGCATCGTGATGGCAACCGCTGATGGCGCAGACGGCGAAAAGGGAGACACAGGCAAAAAGCGCGCGATGGAACATGGTAAACTCCAAAAAGGTTAGGCTCGGCCGGACAGGTGGAAGCGACCGACGCGGCCGCGTGCCTGCCTGATAAATCACGTCGCGCATGAGCACCCATTGCGAGTACGCTGCGCAAGACGAAGTGCTTGGTAGCCGGAAGGGGCTTATCTGTCAACCTTTGCAAAGATCGCGTCGACAGCTACACTCGCCGCGCGGAGCGATGCCGCAAGGAAAAAACGAGATGTTTGAACGTATCGTGCTCTTGTCCGACTTGGCGGAAGTGACCAAGGAAGCCTACGCTCCGGTCGCTCGCATCGCCACGACCTTTCAGTCCAAGGTTTGGATCTTCCACGCTGTCCGCGGCTCAAGCGAGCTGTTCTACCTGGAAGGCGAAGCCGCGAAGCTGCGCACCATGATCGATCAGGCGGACCGCGACCGCGCCATGCCGTCGCTGCTGGAAGCGCAAGCCGCCCTGCGCGCGCTGGGCGTCGAGGCGGAGATTGTGACCCGGGTGGGCAGCTTTTTCGACATCACCATCGAAGTACTGAAAGAATTTTCGGCGGACCTGTGCGTCATCCCGACGCAGGGCCAGCACGAGTTCACCGGCCGCGTGCTTGGCTCGACTGTGGCGCGCGTGATTCGCGACACGGACGTTCCGGTGCTGACGGTGAACGAACGCTGTGCGCAGCGTCCCGAGCCGTGGGCGGACTTCCGCCGCATCGTGCACCCGGTTGATCTGGAAGGGACGCCGCCGGAGAGCCTGAACGCCGCGGAAGATTTTGCCGCGGAAATGGGCGGCGTCGTCGACGTCGTGCACGTCATCGAGCCCATCAAGGAGCAAATCTTGCGCACGCCGGAGGGCGAAATCCTGCTGCCCAAGGATTTGCGCTATCAGATTCGCGCCAAGCTCAAGGCGCGCCTGTCAGACATCGCCCACACCATTCAACGCGTTCCGGCGCGCTGGCAGCTGGTGGAAGACAACAAGCCGGGGTCGGGCGTCATGCTCTACGCCGACCGGCAGAATGCCGACCTGATCGTGTTGCCGTCGATTGGCCGCGACGCGGTGCGCAATACGCTGTTGGGCAGCGTGTCCGAGCACGTCATCAAGAATGCGCGCTGCCCGGTGCTGACCATCAAGCACGGCTGGCGCACAGACGCCTAAGACGACGCGAAAACCTCCCTTGAAACGCCAACCGAACGCATCGACGCCCGACCTGTTTGACGCTGGTCCGTCTGCGCGCGCGCCACTGGCCGAGCGGATGCGGCCGCGCACGCTCGACGAGCTGGTGGGCCAACCGCACTGGCTGGGACCGCAGGGATTTCTGCGCAAGGCGCTGGAGAACGACCGCCTGCCGTCGCTCATTCTGTGGGGGCCGCCGGGGACGGGCAAGACGACGCTGGCGCGGCTGGTGGCGCGGCAGGTTCAGGCGCGTTTTGCGCCGATCTCCGCAGTGCTGGACGGCGTGCAGACGCTGCGCGATGTCGTGGCGCAGGCTGCCGATGCCCAGCGGCGCGGCGAGCGGACGGTGCTGTTCGTCGACGAAATTCACCGGTGGGGCAAGGGCCAACAGGACGCGCTGCTGCCGCACGTCGAGGCCGGAACCGTGACGCTCGTCGGCGCGACGACGGAGAATCCCGGCTTCGCGCTGAACGCGGCGCTGCTCAGCCGGTGCCAGCTGCTGACGCTGGAGCCCATTGCGCACGCCGACCTGGTGACGCTCCTGCGCCGCGCGCTGGACGATCCGCGCGGCTACCAGGGCAGCGGGCTGACGGCGGACGAAGCCGTGCTGGACCGGCTCGCGCAGGCGGCAGACGGCGACGCGCGCCGGGCGTTGAACGCGCTGGAAGCGGTGGCCGAACTGGTGCTGGCGGAAGCCGCGCGCGATCCGCGGATCCTGCCGCATCTGGACTTGCCGGCGCTGGACAAGGCGCCGTTGGCCCAGGGACCGCGACATGATCGCGACGGCGACCAACACTTTCAGGTCATCTCCGCGTTCATCAAATCCCTGCGCGGTTCTGACCCGGACGCCGCGCTCTATTGGCTGGCGCGACTGCTGGCGGCCGGCGAAGATGGCCGGTTCATCGCCCGGCGGCTGGTGATTTTTGCCGCGGAGGACGTGTCAAACGCCGATCCGCACGCCCTGCCCTTGGCGATGGCCGCGGCGCAGACCCACGAGCTTTGCGGTCTGCCGGAGTCGCGCATTGCGCTTGCCCACGCCGCGACGTACCTCGCGTGCGCGCCCAAGTCCAAGGCCAGCTATCTCGGACTGGCTGAGGCGCTGGCCGTGGTCGAACAGACCGGCAGCCTGCCGGTGCCCAACGCGTTGCGCAATCCGTCGTCGTCCGTGGGTCGCAAGCTCGGCTGGGGCAGCGACTACCAGGACCCGCACGCGCAAGGCGGCTGGGTCGCGGAGCACTACCTGCCGGAAACGCTGCACGGGCGGCACTTCTTTCACCCGACCCGCAACGGCGCGGAAGCGCGCATCGCCGATCGCGTCGCGACATGGCGAAAGCTGCGCGGCGACGAAGACGCCGGCTGAACATCGCCCCGCGTGAACGTCTGTGACGATAGCGTTCCGAACTGTTGCGCGCACCGCGTTTGCCTTGACCGGACTGCGAACCGGCCCTTACCCTGCCCGGTAGAAGCCGCTCGCCTGAACGGTTTCCGCACGTCGCAGGGAAGGCACAACCCGGGTTGCCGATGAACCGTCCGCGCACAAGCCGCTTGCCGCTGCTGCACCCGTTTGGCCTGCGCCTGGCGTTGTTGCTGATGGTCGGGCTGGGCGCGTGCCGGATGCCCGCGCAATCGCCACCGACGCCGGCGCTCGAAACTCCGGCTTTTGGCGCCGCGGATGCGCCGGTTGAACTGCTCGCGTTTGTCGATTTTGCCTGTCCGTACAGCCGTCAGGAAGGTCAGGCCCTGCGCGACCTCGTGGCGCAGTTTCCGACGCAAGTCCGCATCCGCGTCCTGTACCTGCCAACGGATTTGTATCCGCAGAGCGCCATCGCGGCGCGCGGGGCGGTGGCGGCGGCCGAGCAAAACGCCTTTCCCGCATTTTGGCAGAAATGGCTGCAGCCCGATGCCGCGCCGTCCCGCGAGGCGCTGATCGCGTGGGCGGTGGAGGCGGGTCTGGACGCGCGGAAATTCGTCGCGACCCTGGATGGCCCGCTCGCGCAAGCGCGGGTGGCGCGGGATGTGGCGATTGGCCATGCGCTGGGTATCACGGGCACGCCGAGTTTCCTGATGAATGGCGCGCTGCTACAGGGACAACAGTCGCTGGCGACGTTGGTGGCGGCGGTGCGACATGAAGTGGCGGAGACGGCGATCCTGCAGTCGGCGGGCGCGCAGCCGCTGAAGCTTGTGCACGCGCGCGTGGCGCAGAACGCCGAAAAACTGCTGACCGACTATGAACGCTACATTGAGCGAGCGCAGCCCGCGCCGCCGCAGCCCGTGCCGATGGTGAGCGGCCTTGCGCGGACGAGCGGCGTGGCGTCGGCGCAGGTCAAGCCCGCGACGCTTGACCCGGCGTTTGGCGGTCAACGCGCGCTGCTCTTGCCGGCTGGGGCGACGGCCACGGACGCTGCGGTGTGGCGCGTCATCGTGCGCGCCGACGATCCGCAACTCGGCGAACGCGATGCGCCGGTCACGCTGGTGCTGTTCCTCGACCTGTTCGCGCAGGAGACGGCGGCCATCCTGCCGTGGCTCGCGCAGCTGCCTACGACGCAGCCCAACGTGCGGCTTGTCATCAAGCACCTGCCGCGGCCGATTCATCCGCTCGCGCAAATGACCGCTGAAGCGCTGGAAGCCGCGCGCGAGCAGGACCAGTTCGCGCCGTTCCTGCGTCAGCTTCTCGCAGCGCCCCAGCCGCTGACGCAGGCGACAGTGCTGCGATCGAGCGCGCAGCTTGGCCTCGACGCGAGCCGCTTCAACACGGCGCTGGCGGCGCACAGCGGCAAACAGCGAATCGACGCAGACGTGGAGCAGGCGGCGGAGCTGGGCGTGAACGGCTTTGCCGCGCTCTATGCCAACGGCGTGCAGGTTGCGGAACTCACGCAGACCGCGGTGCAGGCGGCAGTCGTCGCGCAGACCGAGAAGGCGACGGCGCTGCAGAAGACCGGCATCGCCAAGGCCGCGCTGTACGACGCGCTGACTGGCAATGGCAAGCTGTTGGATGCGCTGGCGCCCGACATCCACCCGTTCGACGTCAGCCACGCGGCGGTGCAAGGCCTGTCGGGCGCACCGGTGCAGATCGTCGTGTTTGGCGACCTGCAATGTCCGTTCACCGCGCGGCTCTGGCCGCACCTGCGGCAGCTGGACGAGGAGATGCCCGGGCGCCTGAAGATCGCGTGGCTGGATTTTCCGCAGACGACGGTGCATCCGCTGGCTGAGCAGCTCGCGGAGGCAGGTCAGGAAGCGCGGCGACAGGGCAAGTTTTGGTCCTTTGTAGCGGCACTGGCGAGGCGCGTCGATTTGCTGGATGATCGTTCGCTGGGACAGGCGGCGCGCGAGGCGGGCCTGAAGGACCGGCCATTGCAGAACGCGCTTGCACAACACCAATGGACCCAGGCCGTGCAAGCCGAGCGCGCGCAAGGCGAGCAGGCCGGCGTGCGCGGGACGCCGACGGTGTTCCTGGATGGCCACCTGTTCCAGCCGGCCAGTGGCATTTCCGCGGACACGCTGCGGCCGGCCATTCGCCGGCTGCTCGGCACGCACTGAGGGGGCGCGATGAAGCTGCGGTTGCTGTCCCTGTTGCTGCCCCTCCTGCTCGCGCCCGCGGTGGTGCAGGCCCAGACGCCGCCGCCCGCGCAAGCGCCCATGCCCACGGTCGTGACGGTGCGGTTCTTCATCGATCTCGCGTGCCCGTACTCCCGGCAGGCGTGGCCGCTGGTGCGCGAGACGCTGCGGCGGGCGCCGGACGCTTTGCTCGTCGTGCAACACCTGCCGCTGAGCATCCACCCGCTGGCGATGCCGGCAGCGGTGGCAGCGGTGGCAGCCCGCGCACAGGACAAGGAACTCGCGTTCGTCGACGCGCTGATGCGGGAACCGACGCCCGATGCCGCGGCGATCGCGCGGGCGGCGACGGTGGCGGGGATGAACCTCGCGGCTTTTGACAAGACGCGGAACGATCCGGCAGTGGCGGCGCAGGTAGTCCGCGAGCAGCAGGCGGGCTTGGCGATGGGTATTCGCACGACGCCGTCGGCGCTGATCAATGGCCGCGGGCTGAGCGGCGTGCCGCACCCGGAGAGCCTGCAGCGGGCGTTGCAGACGGCGCGCGCGCGGGCGCTGCGCGATCGCGCGGACGGTGGCACGGCGGCGGATCTGGAGCGCATCGGGCTGCTGCGCCAGGCGCCCGAGTTTGTCGCCGCGCTGGACGCGTTGCGGCTGGGACGCGCGCTGGAGCCGGCGAATCCGTCGCCGCACGGCTGCCTCGGTCCGCGTTGGCGCGTGCCGGTTGCGGAAGGCGATCTGGCCTTTGGCCCGGAGGCGCCGCTGACGGTCGTGCTGTTCCTGGACCCGACGCATCCGTGGCAGCTCCAGGAACTCGCAACGCTGCTCCAGATGCAGTTGGAGGAGGCCAAGGCCGGGCGCGCGGACATCCGCATCATCGCCAAGCTGCTGCTTCCGGAGTCGCACAGGGCGTGGAAGACGCCGACGCCTCCGCTGGCGCTCTGGCTGGCCGCGGCCGTGCTGACTGCGCCGCCCAAGGCCTTGGCGTTGCTGCGCGATTTGGCCGGCAATGCGGTGCGCGCGGATGACGTCGAGGCCAAGCTCGCGGCGCTTGGTCTGGACCCGGCGGCAGTGCGCAAGGCGGCCGATGCGCCGGCGACGACGGCGTGGCTGCAAGTTGCCGCGGATTTGGCGCGCCGGACGGAAGCGGCACCGGGGGCGATCTTCGTCAATGGTCGGCGCTGGCTCGGTCACGCGGGTGATGACGGTCTGCATACAGCGCTCGCGGATTTGCGCGCGGAGTGCAAGTCCCTGCCGGGCAAGCCTGCCGCGGTTTACGCCAGTCTGGTTGCGCAGGGTCGGTCGCTGCAGGATGCGGAGCTGGATCTGGCCGCGCCCGAGCCGCCGGACGCCCTGCCCGTCCTGCCGACGTTGGGAAAGTCCGGGCAACCGGTGGCGCTCTTCGTCGATTTCCGCAGTCCGCACTCGCGCGCGGCATTCTTCATGCTGCGGCGGCTGGTGCAGTCCAAGGACGTGCCGATTCGCCTGACGCTCGCTGTGATTCCGCACGGCGCGGAGCCAGGCAAGTCCGCATCCGGGGAAGCGATTCTCGCCGCGACGCGCCTGGGCAAAGGCCTGGAATTGGCGGAAGCGCTGTTCAATCTGGACAAGCCCAACGAATGGCCGACGATGGCGGCTGCCGTGAAGAAGACCAAGCTCGACCTGCCGACGCTGCAGAAATCCGCTGCTGCCCCAGAAGTGCAGGACGCCCTCCGCGCCGTGTGGCGTGCCCGCCAGCGTTTGGACATGCGCGACGAGCCGGTGATCTACATCGGCGACCGGCTGTACCAAGGCCCCCTCGACGAGTCCCGCCTGGAGCGCGCAGTGCGCTTTGTCCGCGACGATCCTTCCCCGCCGTCCGCACCTGCGGATTGCCAGCCATGAGACACCCCCATCCATGAGCCTCCACTACACAGAAACGCTGCGCGGCAGCTACTTCCTTGTCGAAACGCCCGACGACGTGCGCACCTGCGAGGTGACCGTCAACGTCGCGCTGCCTCGGCCCCGCGGCAAGGTTGAAGAAGTCGCCGCCGAGATGACGGGAAGCGCGACCTTTGACCGGCTGGCCGACCAGGTCCCGATCGGGGGCGCGCTGCGCATGCGCTGGGTCCGTCCGCGCCGCGTGGACTACGAGTTCACATTTTCCGCCAACGACGGGCGCACGCTGCTGTTTCGCGGCGCCAAGCACCCGAGCCTCCTGCGGCCGCTGTACACCGCAACGACGCTCTGGGGCACCGTGCACGACGGCGAGTGCGCCATCGCCATGGTGAACCTGCATTTTGACCTCCGCCGCGATTTGGTCGCATTCCTGCAGAGTTTGGATCGCCAGCGCAGCGAGCCGTAAGTCCGCGGGGTTGCCGGGATTCGCGATCTGGGGCACGATCGCCGTCCCGGCCCCCCCGTCGGCAGGTGGATCGCGCCATGGCTCTGCACCCCTCGCTTCGCGGCAAAAACGCCCAAGCTTCCCCGATTCGGCGTCTCTCGCCCTACGCTGACGCCGCCAAAGCCCGCGGAATGCGGGTGTTTCATCTGAATATTGGCCAGCCGGATATTCCGACGCCGCCGCGGATGCTGGAGGCCTATCGGCATTTTGACGACAAAGTCCTGGCCTATGGCGCGTCCGAAGGCAGCGCCGCGTACCGCACGGCTTTGGCCAATTATTACAATAGCCTGACACAGCCGTCGGCTATTCCCGCGGTCCTGCCGTCGCAAGTGCTCGTCACGGTCGGTGGCTCGGAAGCGCTGCAATTCGCCATCGCGGCGACGTGCGACATCGGCGAAGAAATTCTCGTCGCGGAGCCTTATTATCCAAATTACAAGGGCTTTGCCCAGATCCTCGGTGTTGAGACGCGCGCCATCACGACCTCGTCGCGCAATGGCTTTGCGCTGTCCGCTGAGCAAGTCCGCGCGGCGATTGGCCCCAAAACGCGCGCACTGCTCATCTCCAGCCCCGGCAATCCGACCGGCGCGGTCATGGACGCCGCCAACCTGCGCGCGATCGGCGAAGTCTGCCGCGACGCGGGCGTTTTCCTCGTCAGCGACGAGGTCTACCGCGATTTCGTCTATGACGGCAGCGGCCGCGCGCCTTCCGTCCTGTGGCAGCCCGGCTTGGAAAGCTGCGCCATCCAGATCGACTCCGTATCCAAGCGCTATTCCGCGTGCGGCGCCCGCGTAGGCTGCCTCGTCACGCGCAATCCTGAAATCTATGCCGCCGCGCTGAAATTCGCCCAGACGCGGCTGTCGCCTCCGGTTGTGGATCAGTTTGCCGCGCTGGCCGCGCTCGAGACGCCGCAAGCTGAGACCGACGCGCACATCGCCGACTACAAGCGGCGCCGCGATGCGCTTGTCGCGGGCCTGTGCGCGATCCCGGGCGTGCGCGCGGAGACGCCGGCAGGTGCGTTCTACCTGATGGTCGAGTTGCCGGTGCCGGACGCCGAAAAGTTCTGTATCTGGCTGCTGGAGACGTTCCAGTTGGACGGCGAGACCGTGATGTTCGCCCCGGCCGATGGCTTCTACGCGACGCCGGGCCTGGGCAAAAACCAGGTGCGCGCGGCCTACGTGCTGGAAGTGCCCAAGCTGCAGCGGGCGTGCCAAGTCCTGGCCGCGGGCTTGGCCGCGTATCCGGACCGGCTGAACTGACCGCTACTTCAGCGCGGCAGCTTCCTTGGCCTTCTTGCGGCGTTTCCACGCCCAACGTCCGAGCAACAACAGCCCGATCGCCAACAGCCCGATCAGCACGCCATTTTCCGTGCGCCGGGCCTTGAGCAGCACGCTTTTGAACTCCGCGCCCCAATACCACGCCGAAAGCACCAGCGCCGGGACGCTGAGCATCGCCGCCATGCCGTCATAGAAAAGGAACGTCTTGAATGGAATCTTCAGCACGCCGCTGGAAAAGAAGACGGCGGAGCGAAGTCCGGGCGTGAAGCGCGCGGTGAAGAGCACTTTAGGGCCGTGACTTTGGAGGAATTCCTCGGTCTGCTCCAGCCGGCCATGGCCCAGGATGTAGGAAAACGGCCGCACCGTGCGCAGGCGTTCGCCAAAACGCCGCCCCAACATGAACATCGTCGAATCGCCGATCAGCACGCCCGCGAGGCCGACGAGCAGCGACGCGATGATGTGCACATGGGGCCGCGGCGAGCCGTCCGGCATGGACTCGTAGGTGAGATAGCCGCAGATGAGGAGGGTCACGTCCTCGGGCACCGGCAGGCCAAAACCGCAGAGGAGGAGCACGCCAAAGCAGACGCCGTAGACGGTCAAGCCATCAAAGGCAGTCAGCCAAACCCGCAGGACCTCGAGCAGATGTTCCATTTCACACCCCGAATTCAGCGAATCGCGAGCCGCGCGCGGATGCGTTTGGCGGCCTTGCGCGCCCAAGCTCGCACGAAGCTCGGTTGCGATAGATTGAGCCACGAGCCAGTCTTGGCGAGGAACGCCGCGTCTTCGGCATTGCCGATCGTGCCAAACAGGTCCATCGCGGCGTCGAGCATGTGCGGCATGGGGTAGTCGGCGAGACGGCGCAGGCGCGTGTGGAACTCCGGCAGCGGGCGGCGGGCGAGGCTGTCGGCGGCGCCCTGGCGCACGTAGCTGTCGTCGTCAACGAGACAGGTAAAGAGCGCGTCGACGATCTCCGGCCCCTCAAACGCGTACAGGGCGCGAGCGGCGCGCATACGGATCGTCCACTTGTTGGACTGCGCGCCGTCCAGCACGGCTTCTCTGGCTTCAGCGCTGGCGGGCCAGGACTCCAGCGCCCCCACCGCCGACGCGCGCACGCGCTCAGCACCATCGCGCGCCAGGACAAGCAGCGCCTGGAGCGCCGCGTCGCCAAGCCAGGCCCCCAGGAGGTCCGCCACGAGCTCGCGCAGCACATCGTCGGCGCCCGTGGCCAACTCCAGGAAGCGCGGCTCCAGCTCCACCAGGGCGTCGCGCTGGACTTGCCAATCCGCCGGCCGTTTGCCGTGCACGGAGTCAGTGGCGAGCATTTGCGTCACGCGGCGGAGGCCACGCGCGCAGGCGTCGGAATCCGCGCTGCGCACTTCGCGGAAAATCGTGGCGTGAGAAGACATGAACGACCTGACGCCGGACCCAGCCAGCAGCACGCACAGTGTAGCGCGAAAGGCGTCTGCGCGGGTAGCCTCGCTGTCGAGGGGGACAAACAGGGACCGGGAACCC
>CAINLT010000489.1 GCA_903850505.1 uncultured Myxococcales bacterium
ACTGCGATGCCGGCGCGTATTTTTCCGCGGAGGACGTGCGCTGCGCCGCGCCGGGCGGTCAGCCGATGTATCCGGGCGTCGCGTACCTCGTGTTGAGCGTGCTGGGTGGCGTGCTGCGTGCGGCGGAGCTGTACCACTTCGACGCCGCGACCGGCGCATTCGTCGCGGAGTAGCCGCCGCATCGACCGCGCCAGCACTTTACACGGGTGTCACTTGCGGCATGCTTGAGGCCGCGCCGCCAGTGCCGGCGCCGTGCTGGCCATGACGTTTCGCGACACACGCTACCAGCAATTGATCGCCCGCCCGGGTCAGGCACCCGCCGACCCCGCCAATCCGTCCGAGCGCCTGCGCTTGGCGCGCGCGTTTGGCACCGCGCTGGATGCGCTCGTGCGCGCCCAGCAACTGCAGCTTTCAGCCGTCGAAGGGCTGCTGGCGCGGGCGACCGACGCGGCCAAGGCCGTGACGGAACTTCCGCTGCACATCGAGGCGAGCGGCGTCACGCTGGACGGTGAAGTGGTGCTGGCGGCGACGCCCGATTCCGGTCGTTGGGTGCTGCAGGCCTGGTATGCCGGCCTGCGCGGTTTGACGACGCTGCCCGACATTCGCGCTGAAGACGTTCGCGTGCTTGCGGCGGGTCTGGCACAAGCCGCGCCGGGCGCTGAGGCGGTGGACCGCCTTGCGTCTTGGCTGTGGTCGTCGCCCACCGATGGCGTTCGTTTGGACCTGCGCACGTGCGCGGTGGAGCGCATTGAAGCGGTGACGGGCGACGCCAATGCCGGTCGCGCTGCGCTGCGGGCCGCTTGGCTGGATGCGGCGGGCCGGGTACTGCAAGGCGCTGACCCGTTTGCCGCTCGCGCGGCTGAGACGTTTGCCCGCGAACGGGCATGGTGGGCGCGCGCGACATCAGGCGATCTGGCTTTGGGCGATGACGACGTGCTCGCGCTGCGCGCTGAAGCCGACAACGGCGCCGCGCTGTTGCGCATGGAAATGATGACGGCGATGGCGGAAGCTGGCTGGCAGCCCGCCGTGCCGCCGCAGCTTGTTGCCCGCCAACTGACGCGGCTGGCCGGCAAGACGTATGACGCGGACCTGAACTCGCTCAGCGGTCTTCTCAGCGGCGATGAGGCGGACTATGGGCGCGTCTGCGTGGCTGAACTCCTGAATTTCCCCGTGGGTGAAGCGCTGGCGAAGGCCGCGCCGCTGCGCGCGGACATGAACGCCGACGATCTGGCGCGCTTGCAGGCGATCATCAACCGGCAGGCCGAGCCAACGGCGATAGGCCTCGTGCAAGGCCTGCTGGGGCGTTTGGCGGAAAACCCGGATGCGCTCTTGCCGGTGTTTGGCCAACTGGTGCGCACGCTGTCGATTGAGATTTTCCTGCGGCTGGCTTCGCCGACGACTTTGCAGCCCGCGCTTCGGCCGCTGGTGGGGCGCGTCCTGCTGGCCGCGGCGCCGTCGCCGGACGAATGGACCAATCTCGGCGGCAACTTGCCAGTCAGCGCGTTCCTGGAAGTGCTGCGCGCGACGCCGGTCGACGCCCTCGAGCCGCTCCTCCCGGCGCTTGTGCTGTCGCTGGCCAAGGCGGACGCCCGCGAGCGCACGCAGATGGTGATGTGGCTCACCGATCCAGCGCGCGTTGCGGCGGTGCCGCCGTCGATCCTGATGGCGCTGGCGGACGCGTTTGTCCAAAGTGGCGGCGCGCGCTGGGACCTGCGGACGATTCGGCTGGTGGCGGACAACGCGCTGCGCATCGGCTACGCGGCGGATTCGCTGATGGAGATGATGCGTTCGGCCAAAGTGCCCGCTGAGACGCGCGTGCAGCTGCTGGAGTCGCTGGCGCGCTCGCCGACGCACGCCGCGGAGGCGCTGAAGTGGCGTATGGGCGAGATGTTCGACGCGCCGGAGCTGCGCGACCGCCTTGTTGAATTGCGCAAGCGGAGGCAGGGATGACGGCCGGATCCGGGATTTTCCCGGCGGCCCTCGGGTCAGCCGATGCCGGCGCACAGGGCCAGTTCGCGCTTGCGCTGCTGGATGGCCTGTATGCGCTGATGCGCGCGGCCGTGGCGCACGGGGTCGATCACCCGTCGATGGCCAGCATGGCTGATGACGTGGCGGCGACGGCGGGTGGGATCGCGACGCCGTGTGGGCTGCAGTTCCTTGGCGCCTCGGCGTACTGCAACCGCGTGCTGCTGCCGGTGGACATCGATCGCGTCGCTCAGGTGCTGCAAGTGGCCCGTGCGCTGGACGCGATGGGCGCGCAGGAGCTGATCTTTGACCAGCCGCTGACGGCGCAGACGCTGATGCAGTTGACGCAGGCGTTCGTGCAACCGGCGGAGGGCGCGGCGGTGCGGCTGCCTGGCGTGCACTGGCGGGCGCTGACGGGGCCAGTTTGGGGCGATGGCAGCAAGCCGATTGACCGTGACGTGGCCGCGCGCGTGTGGTTGGCGCGGGCGGTGTCTGCGGCAGAGCGGCTGGATCGCGATGAATCGACGCCGTGGCCGTGGGCGATGAGCGCGGCGATCCTGCGGCGGCTGGAGCAAATCGTGCTGCTGGATCCGTCCGTGGCGTTGCGCGCGCTTGAATTGGCGCCGCAGCCGTGGCAGCCGGGGCGTCGCACGGTTGCGGTCGCGCTCCGGACCATGGTGACGCTCGCGTACATTGGCGCCAGTGTGGAGACGCAGCGGCTGGCGGGGCACACTGCGCTGCTGGCGGGGATGCACGGCTTTTCTGCCGAGCGGACGCGGGCTTTCGACATGGCGGCGCAGACGGCGCTCCTGCGCGCGAGCCAGGGGCCGGGCATTGACGCCGTTGTTTCCGCGCGCCACCGGCTGCGCGTCGCGGGCATGCTGCAGGCGATGGCGCACCGCGCGGGGACGGGCAGCGAGTGGCCGGGGGCGCTCGGTGCCGTGCTCATTTGCTGGGATCTGGAGACGCGCCGCGGCGGTAGCAACAATGAGTTCCAGCGCACGACGATGGAAGCGCTTGCAGATGCCGACGTCGATCCATTCGTGCTCGGCGGTCGCACCTGGCTGCGCGCGCTGGTCGCGGCGCTCGCCATCACGCCTCCGGGCGCGGTGGTGGTCGATGCTGCCAATCAGGTCGGTGCGGTGTTGGACGCGTCAGGTCGCTCCGGTGGCGGGCGGCCGATGCTCGTCAGTCAGGGGCAGATGATCCAGGGACAAGCGCCGCTCACGCCGCTGCTGCGGGATAGCTAGCGCACGAATCAGCAAGCCGTCCGTTGCCCGACGGCAGATCCGCTGCGCACGCCGCCACTACGGGCAGGTCGTGCCCGCGGTCTTGCACTCGTTGACGCAAGCAGAGTCCCACGTGTTGCTGCAGCAGAACGAGTCCGACGCGCACACGGTCGACTCGCACGAGCAACCGCCGCAGCCGGGCGAGCCGGTCTTGGCGGTACAGCCCGGGTCCAACGTCGTGGCGGGGCAGTCCGCGGGGCACGTCGCCGTGGTCTCGCCGGTCTCGCACGTGCCGTTGCCGCAGGTCGCGGCGGTGCTGTTGCAGCCGGCGTTGGTGTAGCACGTGCTGTATGTCGTCATCAGCGTCTTGGCGGCCGCTGAAGCGTTGGTGTAGCAAGCTTGGGCGCACGTTGTGTTGCCCGCGGCGCACCCGGCAAGGCACGTCAGCGCGGACGAACAGGCGGCGTTGCCCGCGCACGCGAGCCACTGCGATTGGCAGTTGGCGAGCATGCACTGGGTCGACGGGTCGCAGTCCTGCGGGCACGTCTTGGCGGTCTCGCTGGGCGCGTTGCAGAAGGCGTCGCCGCAGCCGCTCGGCGGGCAGTCCAGCGGGCAAGACGTGCTGGTTTCGCCCGACGAGCAGGTCAAATCGCCGCAAACCTTGGTCGTCGCGGGGCAGTCGCTCGGGCAGCTCGTCGAGGTCTCGCCGGATTCGCAGGTGCCGTTGCCGCAGACCGGGCCGCCCGCGACGCACTTGAACGACGTGTTGCACACCTGGTTGCCGCTGCACACGCCGCACGAGCCGTTGCACGCGTCGACCATACCGCACTTGTAGCCCTTGGACGTGCAGCATGAGGCCGTCGAGCAGTCCGTCAGGCACGTGATCGGCGTTTCGCCCGCGTCGCACTTGCCGTTGCCGCAGAGATCGGTCACGGGGCAATCCTGCGCGCAGTTTGTGGAGTTCTCACCGGATTCGCAGGTGCCGTTGCCGCACACCGGGCCGGTCTGGCAGTCCTGCGGGCACGTATTGGCCTCGCTGCCGGTGCACTTGCCGTCGCCGCAGACAGCGGAGCCGGTGCACGTGGCTTGGGCGCACTGCAGGAGCGAGAGGGACGTGCTGTCGCCGGACTTCTGGCATGTGGTTGCGCACGTGATGGCGTCCGCGGTGCAGCTGCTAAAGCAGGAGAGGACGGCCATGCAGGACGTGTCGATCTGGCAGGAAGCCCACTGGTCGCCGCAGCTCGTTTGGGCGCACTTCAGCAATTCCGTGATGTTGCCGATCGTGTCGCCGCCGCCTGTGGTGTCGCCGGGTGTCGTGTCGCCCGTCGTGGTGCCGTCGGGCTTCGTCGTGGTATCGCCGGTCGTCGTGCCGTCCGCATTGCTCGTACCGTCGCCGCTCGTCGTGTCAGGCGTCGGCGTCACGACCGTGGCCTTGCACTCCGTCGTGCGCGCGGGCTGTCCGGCGACCGTGATCTTCTCCTGGCAAACCATGCCCTGGGCGCAGTTCTCGATGAGCGTCCACTTGCCGCCGGTACATTTCTCGCGCGAAGTCACGCCGTTGAACGAGTAGCAGCCTTCGCCGTAGGACTCGTTGCAGGCGCTGTCGACCTTGCCGCCGACTGTGCCCGCGCCGCCGCCGCCGCCGCCCGCCGTTGCGCCGCAGGATGCAAGGCCGACGAGGAGCGCGCTGGTGATGATCGCGGAGCGGGCGAAGGAAACCGAGGCGGGAAGGGTCGAGAGGCGCGTGAGCATACGGATTCTCCAAGTGGGAAACACAACCGCCGATGGCGATTTGCCGACGTAGGCTATCGTCTTTCTAGGCGGTTTTCAAGCAAAAGAGCTTCCGGTTGTCCAAGCGCGCACCGCACGACGGGGTTGCAATCGCGCGGCGGCAGTCGCACAGTTCAGGCGTCGGCGTCGTGCTGGCGCGCTTGGCGGCATGCTGCGTATCTTGGCGATCGTCATCCTGTTCGCGGCGCAATCGGCGCAGGCAGACGACGCGCCGCCCGCGGCCCCGGACACGCACGTTGGCGTTGAACCTCGCCACCTCGACAGCGCACTGGCCGCAGGGCCGTTGCCGCTCCGCGATCCGGCGCGCGAAGTTGCGCTGCAGGCCATTGAAAACCACCTGGCGTGCACGTGCTATGAAGCCGGCGATTTCCGCCTCGACTTGAACAAAGGTGCGCGCGCGGTTGACTGCCCATGTCCGTTTGCCGCGCAGATGCGCCAGGACCTGGAGCGCAGTCTTGCCGACGTGCCAACCGCGCAGTTGGCCGACAAGCGCATCGTGGCGGAGCACGTGGAGGGCAAGTTCGTGCCCTTGCAGCCCGAGTACGAGCGGGTCCTCCGCTATCCGCGCGACCGCATGGACTGGTTCATGAAGAACGTCCGCTGCGTCTGCGATGGCTGCAAGCCCACGATTTTCTTTTCAAAATGCGGTCTTTCGTGTTCGCCCGCGATCATCTACAAGCTGCGCGCCAAGGTGTTCCTCGCGATGGGCTTCAGCACGGACGAACTGCTCGACTACTACCTCGCGGACGTCAACGCACAACGCCCGCCGCGCGAGCAGATCAACCGCGACTATCTGCTCCCGGGCAAGCAGCGCGAGAAGGGCTGGCTGGTCCCGGCGTTGGCGATTGGCGGCGCGGCGCTGCTGTTGGCGTGGGTGCTGCGGCGGTGGTCCCGGCGACCGCCGACGACGCCTGATCCCAAGGATGAGACGCCGGTGGCTGTGTCAGACGCGGCCAAGCGCAAGGTGGCGGCGGCGCTGGACGACGATCCGGAATGGTAGTCAAGGAGTTGAAGCGATGAGCGTGCAAGTTTTTCACTACGCGGGCTGCAGCACGTGCAAGAAGGCGCTGGGCTGGCTGCGCAGCGAGGGCGTGGCCTTTGACGCCGTCGATCTCGTCGAAACACCGCCGTCCACCGCGCAATTGGCCGAGATCCTGGCGCTGTCAGGCGCGGAAGTCCGCAAGCTGTTCAACGTCACGGGGCTCGTCTACCGCGGCGAAGGTTGGGCGCAGAAGTCCGCGGGCATGAGCGACGCGGCAATCCTCGCGGCGTTGGCTGGCAACGGCCGGCTGATCAAGCGGCCGTTGCTCGTCGTCAAAGGCGCTGGCGGCAAGGCCAAAGCCTGCATCGGCTTTCGCGAGCCGGAATGGCGCACCGCGCTGGAGGTCCGATGAGTACGATGACGGAACGCCTGAATCCGACCCGGCTGCGCAAACGCGCGGGTTCGCTCCTTGTGGACGGCTTTTTCAACGGCCTGGCGCGCGCGGGCAAGCTGCATCCGCTGGCGCATCCGTCGCGGCATGGTCTGGAAGTCATTGAAAACGTGGCGTACAAAAACAGCGGCGACCGCGCGCACCTGCTGGATATTTGGCGGCCCGTGCAGCGCGCCCGCATCGGTCGGGCCATGCCGACGGTGCTCTACATCCACGGCGGCGGCTTCCGCATCCTGTCCAAGAACACGCACTGGCTGATGGCGCTGAGCTTCGCCCGGCGCGGCTGGCAGGTCGTCTCGATCAACTATCGCCTCGCGCCACAGCATCACTTTCCGGCGGCGATTGAGGACGCGTGTGACGCGTTCGTCTGGCTGGTCCAGCACGCCGCGGACTATCAGATCGACCTGAATCACCTGGTTTTTGCCGGCGAGTCGGCGGGCGCCAACCTGGTGACGGCGCTGACGGTCGCGACGAGTTGGCGGCGGCCGGAGCCGTTCGCCCAGCGGGCTTTTGATACCGGCGTGACGGCGCGCGCGGTCCTGCCGGCGTGCGGAATTCTGCAGGTCAGCGACGTCCATCGCGTTCGCCGGCGCAAGCCGCAGATGGCCAAATTCATTGAGGATCGCCTGACGGAAGTGTCCACCGCCTACCTTGGGCCGGATCAGCACGACGACTTGACGCTCGCGGATCCGCTGGTGCTGCTGGAAACGTCGGACGCGCCGGAGCGCACGTTGCCGCCGTTTTTTGCCGGCGTTGGGACCGCGGATCCGCTGCTGGACGACACGCGGCGGCTGAAGGCGGCGCTGGACGCCCGCGGCGTGACGTGCGAGGCGCGTTACTACCCCAAGGAAATTCACGCATTTCATGCGTTCGTGATGCGCGCGCAGGCCAAGCAGTATTGGACCGATCAGTTCGCGTTCATCGATCGCCTCGGCTTGGCGCCCGAATAGCCGTCACGCTGCTTCAGGAATCTCGATCTGCCAGGTCGCCCAGACCGTCGCGACCTTGTCGCCCGCCGCGTCAAACAGGTTGCCTTCCACGGTCATCTCGTGCTTCCCCGCGTGCATCGGAATCTCGACGTCGCACCGCGCCGTAATCGTGCCGCGCGACTTCTTGAAGTACTGGATCCGCAGTTCCGTGACGATGCCGCGGGCGTAGCCGTCCAGCTTGTGGAACGCCGCGAGCCCCGTGCACAGTTCGCCGAGGTTCATGAGCGCAATGGCGTGGATGCAGTTCAGGTGATTGCGCACCGCCCGGCGATCGCGCAGGGTCAGCACGGCATGGCCGTCCGCGAGCTCCTGCACTTCTGCGCCCATCGCGCCGGAGTAGGGCACTTTGACGGCGATGAACTTGGAAAATGCCAGCTTGCCGAGCGGATAGCGCGACAACAGGGCCCAGCTCTGCGCGAGGGTCATCTTCTGGGCAGTCTGGACGAGCTGCGCGAGCGGCGATTGGCGGGCCATGCGATTCTCCGACCGGAGGTCCCGGCTCGACGGCGGCGAGTTTGGACGCCAGAATGGCAGCGCGCAAGCCATGTGCGCGAAGGGAACGCGATGACTGAGAAGCTGCCGCCTGAACTGCTGGCTGATCCCGCTGTGATTGCCGCGCGCCTGAAGCGCATTGAGCGCCACCGCGCGCGCATGGCGCAAACGCCGTCCTTGGCGGATGACGCGCCGATGGGCTCCGGCGCGCCGAATCGCCACGGCATGCCCAAGTTGCCGCCGGGGCAGACGCCCGCGCGCAAGTGGCCAGTGCTGGACGTGGGCGTCCATCCGACGGTGACGGCGGCGCAGTGGCGGCTGCGGATCGATGGCGCGTGCGACAAGCCGCTGGAACTGGACCTGCAACAGCTCCAACAACTGCCGCAGGTGATCGACACGAGCGATTTTCACTGTGTGACGACGTGGTCCAAGATGGACCTGACGTTCGTGGGCGTGCGCGTCTCCACGCTGCTGGCGTTGGCGGAAGTGCAGGAAACGGCGGCGGCGCTGATGTGCCATGGCTATGACGGCTATACGACGAACGTGACGCTGGACGAGGCGCTCAAGGACGACGTGCTGGTGACGTGGCAGGTGGAGGGCAAGCCGCTGCCGCGCGAGCACGGCGGGCCGGTGCGGATGATTACGCCGCAACTGTGGGCGTGGAAAGGCGCGAAGTGGCTGAGCCGGATTGAGATCCTGACGGCCGATGCCCCCGGATTCTGGGAACAGCGTGGCTACTCGATGACGGCGTACCCGTGGCGGGATGATCGCTACGGTTGATATCGATCGCTGATCTTGTCGCGTAACTGCATAGAAATAAATGATAAAAGCTGCTTGACGGGCGATCGGTGTCGGTCCATCATCCCCTGCGTCCCGCGGATGCGCGCGCCATGGCGACGCCGGGCAATGGAGCCATGATGCAACCGGGCGCTGAGACGTCACAAGCCGCAGCCGACTTTCTGCGCTACCTCGCCCCGATGGCGCTTGGCCAGCCGTTTGAGGCGCGGTTCGTGCTGGAAGGAATCGCCGCCGATCGCTGCATTGACCTGCATTTCCGCGATCTTGCCGACAAGCGTCCGTTCAGCATCCGCATCACGCCGCGCCGGGAAGGTCGGCGGTTCCTGGCGACGGCGGGGCGAATGGACTTGTCGCTCGTCATCGAGGGCGACGCGGGTCAGGAGGTCGTCGCTTTTGTTCGCAAGACGGCGGCGCTGTTGCGTCAGCGGACCGAAGGCGTATCAGACGCCGCGCTGGAGGACTGCTTCCGTTCGGCCCAAGCGCCGTTGCTGCGCAAGGTCGGCCGGGTGCCGCGCGAGAAGATGATCGACCTGCGCATTGGCCACGTCTGCAACGCCAACTGCAAGTTCTGCACGGATCGCCTGACGCCAGAGGCGCTGCCGAAAGCGCCGCTTGCGACGTTGACGCGGGAGTTGGAGCGCGTGCGCGCCGCGGGCTTTGAAGGCGTGACGCTGACCGGCCTGGAGCCGACGTTGCGCACGGACTTGCCAGAGCTGATTGGCATTGCCCGTGGCCTTGGTTTTGCCGAGATTCACTTGATCTCCAATGGCGGACGCCTCGCGGATATCGGCTACATGGAAGCGGTCAAGGCGGCGGGCCTGACGGTCTTGATCCTGAGCATCCACGCTGCGACGGCTGAAGTGGAGGACGCGATTACGGGGCGGCCAGGGCTGTTTGCCAAGAAGCGGCAGGTGCTGGAGAACGTCCAGCGGCTCTTTGGCGATCGCGCGACCCAGGACGCGCGCGGCACCTTCTTTCGCACGAACAGCGTGATCGTGCAGCAGAATTTGCCCAGCCTGCCGGCGCTCGTGGCGTTGCTGGAGCAGTTTCAGTCGTCGCTCATCGTGCTGTGTTATCCGTGGATCAAGGGCAAGGCGGCGCGCGACTTTGCCGGCCTCGTGCCGGACTACGCAGCGGTGGCGGAAGCGCTTGCACCGATGCGGTCGCGGATCCTGGATAGCCGCAGCGTCATCTCGCTGGCGAACCTGCCGCCCTGCGTGTTGCGCGGCTTGCCGGTTGGGACGACGCAGTACAAGAACCTGGTGCGCGCCGAGGCAGTGCCGGTTGTTGTCGAGGGCGGCGAACCGGAAGTCACCCTGCCCAGCAAGATGGATGAAAGCCTGGGCCATCCGCCGGTGTGCGACGGCTGCGTCATGCGCGGCTCGTGTGCGGGCGTCTCGTCGCTCTACTTGCAGCACTATGGCACGCTGGGACTGCGCACCCTCACGCCCGCGTAAGCCACGCGCGCCGCACGCGCGGCACTGCCCACAGCGCGGCCGTCGTCAGCGCCAGCATCGCGACCGCACCGAGGATGGCCAGCATCCGCACGTAGGGCCGGCCTTCCGCCATCCGCTTGTCCAGCACCTGTCCCGCGGTGCCCAGCCACACGAGCGCGCCGCCCACGAGCAGCAGTTGATTGAGCAGAACCGCCCAGTTGCGCCGGGTCCACAGCACCGCGGTGCATGCGAGGCAGACCAGCAGCAGGATGAAGTTGGCTTCCCGCAGGAAATGCGCGGCCAGCGCGACGTTGCCCAGCACCGTGAGCACGAGAGTCAGACGCAGCATCACCGGCCTCCGCGTGTGCCGCAACAGCACGGGCGGATCTGAACACGGCGCCGCCTCGCGGGCAACGTGCGGGCGTCACGCGTGTGCCATGCGCGCCAAACGAACAAGCCGCCCCAGGTGCAGCCCGCGAAGAGCGGGGACCTGGAAGCGGCTTGTCGGATCACAAAGGCGCAGGGCGCCCGCGAACTACTTCTTGGCGGTCGTCGCCTGGCGATGCGCGTCCATCAGACGCCACGGGCTGAATTTCTCCAGCTTGGTCTTCTCGCCTTCCGGAGCGTTGCCCTTCGGGTAACGCAGCGCGAGGATCGCGGTGATCGCGCCGTCACGCGTGCCAAATTCCTTGGCCATGCGCTGGGTGTTGTGCAGGTGCGTCGTCAGCTTGCTGTTCGCCGTCTGCATCAGCTTGGAGCGCGAGCCCTCGGCGGCGTCGTACAGCGCCAGGATCTTGTCCACAAGCGCGGCCTTGGAGCCGAACTGCTTCTCCACACGCTGCTTCGGGGTGGGCGGATTGACTTGCGCGGTGCCTTTCTTGCTGTTAGCCATGGTCTTCCTCGTATCGCCGGGCCGCTGCTGTTGCGGAATGCCGACGTTCGGTGGCGTGCGGGCGTTGCGCCCATTCGCCGTGTGATGCTGCAGCCCCAGTGGCCGCAGCGGTGTGCTCAGGGGACGGGGATTCTACGAATCCTCCGACTCCGTCGCAATTTCTGGCTTGTACGCGGCAGTCGGCGGCAATTCCGCCGGCATGTCGCCGGGCAAACCTTTGGCCTTGTCCGCAGCAATCGCCGCGTTCAGGGCCGCAATCTCGGTTTCCGCCCGGGCGTTTTCACCCGGGAAGCGCTGGCCAATGGCCGTCCACAGTTCAATCGCCCGCGTGCGCCACGCCAGCTTGCCGTAGGACGCCGCCAGCAGCTCATAGTTCGGCAGCGTGCGTGCGCGCGACGGGAACTGCTGCATCGCGAGGTGCATGCGGAACACGAGGCTCAGCCACTTTTCGCGCTTGGTGTAGAACTTGATGACGTATTCATGGTGGGCAAACTGCAGCGTCAGGCAGCGATCGCGCAGCTGCACGGCCTCGGTGACAAAGCGCGAGCGCGGAAACTGGCGGATGAAGCGTTCCAGGTGCGAACGCGCCTGCTGGACCGGACCCAGATCGAGCTCTTCTGACGGCGGCAGGATGAAAATATCGTCCGGTGCCAGCTGAAAGTGCGCCTTGGCGACCATGAACATCGCGTACGGCACGTTCTCGTTGGTATCGTGGCGCTGGACAAACGAGAGGTACGTCTCGATCGACTCGTCGTACTTGTGCTGGGCAAACTGCGAATCCGCCAGGCGCAAACGCGCGAGCGCGGTCACTTTCAGGTAGGACGGCAGCTTCAGGACCTTGTGGAATTCCTGCTCGGCTTCAATCAGGGAGCCGCCGGCGAGGTGCTCCATCGCGTCGAAGTAGAGCTGCTCGGACTCGGGCAGGGGCGTCTCAGGCGCCGCCGTAGCCGCAACCTGACCGCCAGCGCACGCGGACAGCGTGAGGCACAACAGGGCGAGGAAGGGGGCGAGACGGAGCGTCATGACCAAGCAAACAGCGCAGGAAGCCAGCGCGGGGCTGCGAAGTGTCGGAGATCCACGGCCGTTGGTCAAGCGCGAACATCAGCCGAAGAACGTGTAGATTGCTCCGGAAATCACGAAATCCAACAGCACGACGGCGAACGAGGCGTTGACCACCGCGCGCGTCGTCGCCCAGCCCACACCTTCGGAGCCGCCGGTCGCTTCCAGTCCCGCTTGGCCGGCGATGAGCGGGATCGCGCAGCCGTAGGCGAAAGCCTTGGTCACGCCGGAGACAATGTCGCCCGCCTTGACCAGCTGGATCGACAGGAACGTGAGCGGGTGGATGCCAAAACCGAGGTAGCCGGTCAGCATCCCGGTAATCTCGCCGATCAGCGTGGCGTAGATGGTGAGGCAGATCATCATCAAGCCTGCCGCCAGAAAGCGCGGCACAATCAGGTAGTTCACCGGATCGGCGTTGCACATGCGCAGCGCGTCGACTTGCTCGGTCACCACCATTGAGCCGATCTCCGCCGCGATGCCCGAGCCGACGCGCGTGGCGATCATCATGCCCGCGATGGTTGGCGCGAATTCCTTGATCATGATCTGCAGGAACGCCGGGCCGATCATGCTGAAATCAGGTAGGATCTTCTCCACCTGCGTGGCGACCTGATAGACGAGAATCATGCCCAGGAAGCCGATCGTCACGGTGATGAAGACCAGCGACTGCACGCCCATCGCGTACATTTGCTCCACGATGGCGCCTTTTTCGCGGCGTCCCGAGCCGATTTGCACCAGCGTGTCGCGGCACAGCGCCAGGAATTGCCGCATCGGCGCGGAAGTCGCGCGCAGCCACTTGAGCCACGCGGTTGGCGCGGCTTTCTTGACGGGCAATGGCAGGATGACGGTAGTCACGCGGTGTTTCGCCTACTTCTTGGGCGTGGCAGGCGGCGTGGCGCTGGTCGGCGGCGCGTCGTCGGTGTCCGCAAGCGCTTCCAGGCGCGCGTCCACCATCACCGTCTCGTCGCGGTGAATGTCGATGCGGCGATGCCAGCGATCGTAGCCTTCCTTCGCGAACCGGATAATCCACTTGCGCGCCGCCAGCTGGTACGGCTCAGCCTTGGTGCCCTTGCCGGAAATCTTGCCGTCCTGCGTGGGCTTTTCCGCGAGGCGCTGCTCGATCGGCACGTCGTCCAGGAACGTGATAACGCCGTCCGTCTGGTCCACGCGCACGATGAGCTTGCCAAAGTACGGCACCGCGCTCGGCTTGATCGTCGCCGAGGTGGGATCGCCGACGCGGACGTTGACGAACTGTTCGTAGTCGTAGAAGCCAGCGCACCGCGTCTCCGCTTTGCGCGTGCCGGTCAGCGACTCGATCGTGCCTTCACCCACGCCGACGAACACGCCGTCCAGGAAGATCTCGCACGTCTTGGGTTCGGCAAACAGGCGAATCGTACCTGTGGCGATCTTGCCCTCGCTGCGCAGCTCCGTCAGGCGATTCTCCGCCTTCTTCAACTGCGCCTCGTATTCCGGCTTCTTGGGCGAATCGCCGACTTGCCCCAGCACGCGCTTCAGCAGGATCGTCGCGGCCGACAGCGCTTTGAATTCAGTCTCCGGCTGCTTGAGCGCCTCCGCGACGGTCGCCACGTTGAGCGGAAATTCGTGGCGAAACGGATCGAGCTGCGCCGCCGCTTCCAGGAGCGCCAACGCGCGCGCCGTCTGGCCCTTGCGTGCGGCATCCGACGCTTCCGAGAAACGCTTGACCGCTTCCTTGGCGTTGTGTTCCTTCTTCTCCTGCGCTTCCCGGGACTCGCGCGCCGACTCCGATTCCTGCACAACGGACGCGGCAGCGGCGGCCTTGGCTTTTTCCTTTTCTTCGGTCGCCTTCTTCTTGGCGTCCACTTCGCTGCGATCCACCTCAGGCGCCTGCGCCCACGCGGGGGGGGCAGCCGTCAGCGTCAGGCTGACAAGGGACAAGTGAAGAACGAGGCGAAACGGCGACATAGGCAACCTCAGGGCAGCGAATCTGGCGCAACCGATGCGCGCGTACAATGGACGAGCAATTGCCTTTCGGCAATCCGGTGCGCGCCAGCCCGCGCTTGAATTGTAACGGCGTTCAGGCCGCTGTCGAGTCGCAGCTGTGCGCGAAAGGGCACATCCGCCTGACTGTAGCCTGCCTGATACGCCTGTTTCACGCCACCCACGCTCGCGGTGACGAATCGCCGCGCCGGGCTGTGGCTGTCAAACTGCGCTGAACCCGCAACGGTCAGCTCGCAGGGATCGTTGACCGGTGGCAGGCGATCCTGAAGGAGCGTCAGCGTCGGCGACAGCGCCCAGTCCGTCGCTTGGCTCGCCAGCAACTGGTGGATGCGCTCGCCCGCAGTGTGCGGTGCCTGCACGAGCGCCTTGCGCCCCCACGCCACTTCGATCGGCTCCACCCGCTGCACGGCGAGCGTCTCGTCGGCGATCGTCAACTCCAGCTCCACCGGCTGCCAATCGTCGATCGCCGTCGGCGACCTGGGATCCGCGCCCGTCACCGCGAACCGCGCCACCGCCGCCGCGCCCGCCGCCAGCTGGCCCAGCCGTACGCGACCTTCCGCCAGGTGCAGCCGCTGGGCGCCCAGCACCCGCAGCCGCACTTCTGTCGCCTGCGCCAGACCCAGCCCCAGGTTCTGGACCTCAATCGCCAGCGTCGCTTCTTCCTTGGGCTGCAGCACGCCGTCGGGCGTCGCGCTCGCGGTGTCATCCAACGTCACGCGAAAGGCGAAGTCTGGCTGCGGCCGCTCCGTCACGGTCACCAGCGTATCGTCGTGCGGTGCCAGCGGCTGGCCGTCCTGCGCCGCCATCACGCGCATCGGCACTGCCACGTTGCCATGGCGCGCGGACACCCGCACGGACAGCGGCACCGTGCGCTGCTGGCCCGGCTCCAGCCGCCCGACCAACTGCTCGTGGCCATCCAGCACCGGGTCGTCCGAGCGCGTCAGGACCTGCAGCCGCGTCAGCGGCGCCTTGCCCAGGTTCGTCAGTGTCACCGACACCCGCAGCACGTCGCCCGCCGCGACCTGGATTCCCTGGTTGGCGTCAGCAATTTCCACGCGCAGCGCCGGATCGGTCACATGCTCGCCTTGCCGCCAATCGATGTTCTGCTTCTTCAGGTGCGCGACGAGCCAGTCGTCGTCCTCGCGTGCCATCTCCGCCAAATCAGCCTCCGCGGCTTTCAGCGTCAGTTTGGCGTTCACGTCGCCCGAGCGCCGCAGCAACTGCGCCGCGCGCTGCCTCGGCGCCCGTTCCATGACTTCCGCTGGCGTCTCCTCGCCCGCCGCGCTTTGCGCCGGATCCGGCAGCAGCACCCGCAGCCGATACGCCGCCTGCGGCACAGTGACCGGCTGGGCGAGCCGCGAGCGCCGATTGCTCCGCACCTGCCGCGGCGGGCCGAACAGACTGACGTTCTCCCGCGTGGCGGAAATGAACTGCATACCCACGTCCGGCGTGATGCCGACTGTGTGGAGGTCCACGTCCCCTTTCACCAAGTACTTCGCCACGGTCAGCTTCAGCGCCGCATCGCCCATCTCATACGGCACCTGCACGCTGGCCTTGCCGAAGCTCTGCTCGCCCACGACGATCGCGCTGTTGGAGAATTTCAGCGATCCCGCCACGACTTCTGACGCGCTCGCGGAATGGCCGTTGACGAGCACCGCCAGCGCCAATTGCCGGAACTTGCCTTTGCCGGACACGAGCCGCTCGTCGCGCGCGTGCTGCCCGCCCGTCACCGTGATGACCGCCGGTCCGGACAGCATGAACAGATCGCAGACGCGCACCGCCTCGTCCAGCAGGCCACCGGGATTGTCGCGCAGGTCGAGCACAAGCGCCGGCTGACTGCCCGATTCCAGCAGCGTATCCACAGCCTCACGCAATTCATCCGCCGAGCCGCGCTGGAAATTCTTGATGCGGGCATACCCGACGCCGTTGTCCAGCAGCCGTGACTCCACGCTTTGCAGGTGAATCACGGCGCGCGTCACCGTCACTTCCTGCGGCTGCGTCCAGCCCTTGCGCCGCAAGAGGAGCCGCGCCGCGGTGGCCACTTCACCGCGCAGGCGGTCCACCGCGTCGTCGACGCTCATGTTCAGCGTGTCCTCGCCGTCGATCTGCAGGATTTCATCGCCCGCCAGGATGCCCGCCTTTTGCGCCGGCGAATCCGGCAGCACGGATTGGACCACCAGCACGCCCTCCTGCGTCAGGATCACGATGCCCAGGCCGCCAAAATGACCGCCCGTGTTGGTCTGCATGTCCCGCCACTGGTCCGGGTCCAGCATGTGCGAATACGGGTCCAGCGTCGCCAGCATCCCGTTCACCGCCACGTATTCCACGCGCGCCGGCTGCACGTCAGGCGGCAGGTGATCCGCGACGATGCGCAGCGCCTGCAGCAGCGTCCAACCGAGGTGCAGCGGATCCGTGACCGCGGCGGCGTCCAGGTTCCAGGTCGATTCGCCGATGCGGATGCGCAGGATCCGCGGCTGGCCGTCGGCAAAAAGCGACGGCGCGTCGACCAGCATCTCTGGCACCAAGTGCGCCACGGCCTGCAGCGCCTCTTCCAGCATCTCACGCGGCTGCATGCGCGCCGGGTCCACGTAGCGGTGGCGGATCAGGTCCAGCGCGCGGCCGACGATGTGGCCGTCCCGCAGCGCCGCGATCTCCTGTTGGCGCGTGCCCGCGAGCGGCGCCCGCGGCAGGGCAATCGACGGCTCGCGATCCGCGGGGGCAGCGTTGGCCGACTGCGGCTGTGGACGGAACTCCGGTGCGGCGAGCAGCTGCCATACGGCGACGGTGCACAGGGTCGCCGCCACCGACGCCAAAGCGAGGCGCAGGCGATAGCGCGGCGGAGGGGTAGGCAGGCTGGGCGGGGAACCGTTCACGCGCGGCAGGATAGCGGTTTGGCGACGGCTGTGCGAGCGCCGCGTCAACACTTGCAAGACCGCCCGACGCAGGTACGCTCTGGGCACCAGCCGTCGCTGGCGTGACATCCGATGCCCAGCCTCCTTCTCGCCCTCCTGCTCGCAAGCGCGACCGCGCCGTCGCCGACGTTGGAGGTGTTGGGCGACCAGATCTCCGCGTGTCTGGGCCGGGAAGACCCGGTGTGCGCGGAGCCGCTCGTCGCGGACATGCAGCGGCAAATGGCCGATTCCGTGGCAGCGGCGTACTGCCGCGGCGTGACGGATTTTCTGGAAGGAAAGTTCGCCGAGGCGCGTGTGTCGCTCCAGAAGACCGCGGGCCTGACACACGCGCCGGCCAGCCTGCGGGAGCGCGCGCAGCTGTACCTCGACCTGACGATCTCCACGGCCGAAGTGCTGGCGAGCGCCAAGCCGCACAAGATGCTCAACGGCCGCGTGACGGTCTGGCTGCGGCCGGGCGCGGACGAGGTGCTGCTGGCCTACATCGAGCACGTGCTCAGCCGCACGCTGCCGATCCTGGAGCAGGCTTTTGGCGCGGTGGGCGACGAGCCGATCGCCATCCACGTCTACCCGCGCAGCGAGGATTTGGGGCGCGTGAGCGGCCTGACCGTCGAGCAGATCCGCAACTCCGGCACGATCGCGCTGTGCAAGTACAACCGCGTCATGATCACCAGCCCGCAAGATCTGGTCTTTGGCTACGCGTGGGCGGACACGGTTGCGCACGAGCTGACGCACTGGTTCGTCATCAAGCGCGGCGGTCCGGGCGTGCCGGTGTGGCTGCATGAAGGCTTGGCGCGGTCGTTTGAAGGCGTGTGGCGCGGTCGTCCCGCGGCGCTGCTGGATCGCAGTGAGCGACAGGCGCTGCTGGCGGCGCGCGGCAAGAAGAAGTTCATCACGCTGCAGCGCATGTCCCCGTCGATGGCGCTGCTGCCGACCCAGGAGGACACGCAGTTGGCGTTTGCGGAAGTGCACCACGCGGTTGGCTGGCTGCTGGCGCAGGGCGGCGCGCAGGAATCCAAGGCGGGGCGACCGGCGGATGGCCAGGCGGGGCGACTGGTCAGCTATTTTGGCCAAGGGCTGGACGAGACGGCGGCGCTGCAGAAGTTCTCCGGCATGACGCCGGCGCAGTTCGCCGCGGCGTGGAAGAAGGACATGCTGGCCGTGGACCTGCGCGAACAGAACGACCCGGAGGCGCAGCTGCGGCGGCCGGAGAAGCTGTATTTCAAGTCAGCGGGCGGCACGGCGGCGGTGCTGAAGAGCCTGGGCGGCGATGCCCGCAAGTTCGCGGAGCTGGGCGATCGGCTCGCGGTGGCGCATCGGCCGCTGGCGGCGGCGATCGAGTACCGCAAAGCGATGGCGGCGGGGCAGAGCGATGGGCCGCTCCTGCCGACGCGGTTGGTGCGGGTGTTGCTCGACCTCAACAAGTCGGAAGAGGCGCTGGACTACCTGAAGCCGGCGCTTGAGGCGTGGCCGGAGCACGCGCCGCTGTACATCCTCGCGGGCCGTGCGCAGCTTGTCGCGGGCAAATTCCGCGAGGCGCTGGAGTCGCTGGAGCGCGCGGCGTGGTTCAACCCGTTTGACCCGCAGCTGCACGATCTCGCCGCGCAGGCCTATGAGGCGCTGGGCGAAACGCACGAGGCCGCGCAGGCGCGCATCCGCCAGAAGCTGGTGGCCGCCGGCATGTGAGCAACGCGTGACGCACGCGCGCGGGCCCTTGACGCGTTGCCCGCGAGGCGGCAGGTTGCTTGGCAGGTTCAGCAAATTGGCGAGGTTGTGATGCGGCTCTTCCTGGGTGTTTTTCTGGTCCTGGCGGCGTGCAGCCAACCGGTTGCTGACTCAACGGCCGATGACGCGTCAGCGACCGATGTTGCCGTGGTCTTTGACGCAAAAGACGTCGCCGTTGCCGACGCAGACGCGGTCTCTGACGCAAAAGACGTCGTCTTGGATGATGCAGACGTAGTCCCTGACGCAAAAGACGTGGTCTTTGCCGACGCGGACGTCGCCTTGGATGCAAAAGACGTCGCCTTCGCCGATGAGATCGGTACAGCGGACGTGCCGGACGCGATCCTCGACGCCGCGGACGTGCCCGACATGCTCTCCGACGTGCCAGACGACGTCCTGGCGGACATCGCGGTCGACGTCACCGTCGTCAGCACCAAGGCTGGCTGCTCGGACGGCACGCGCGAGGGCTTTGGCGACGCGCAAATTTTCCCGACCATCGCGGCATGCGGCGGCGCTTGGGACCAGCCCGGCATCTTCAACATGCCGGCGAAATGCAACCGCGAAGGCGGCAATGACGGCTTGAACGCCGCGGGCGTCGGCTGCACCGTGAGCGACCTGTGCGCCACCGGCTGGCACGTCTGCTACGGCAAGGACGACGTCGTGTTCCGCAACGCCGACGGCTGCGCGGGCGTCATGACCGGCGCGACCCCGCCCGTGTTCTTCACCACGCAAATGTCCTCCACCGGCTCGTTCATGTGCGCCAGCGGCGCCAACGCGACCAACGACCTGTTTGGCTGCGGCAACCTCGGCTGCGATTTCACCAGCAACCCGACGGTCAAGACCATGTGCGCGCCGCTGGGCCTCTCCAGCCATGACTTGTGCAAGGGCCTGCGCAACGACAAAGGCTGCGGCGACTGGTGCAACCACCTGGGCAAATACCCCGGCGCGCCCAACAGCTGGGATTGCGGTAGCGACGGCGACAAGGAAGCGCTCAACGTCGTGAAATCGCATCCGGAACAACAGGGCGGCGTGCTTTGCTGCCTCGACTAGACGCCCGCGCGATCCGCCGCCTGACGTGGCTGCTGCTGCTGGCGTCCGTCGGGCTGCGGCTGTACGGCCTTGACCGCTTGCCCGGCATCAACGGCGATGAGGCGTGGCTCGCCGTGCAGGTCCAGCACCTCCTGCGCGGCGACCCGTACACGCTGCGCACGCCGACCCACATGTTCATCAATCCGCTGCTCGTCGCGACCGAGGCGGGGCTGCTGCGCGTGCTGCCGCCGTCGGGCTGGACCATGCGCCTGCCGACTGCGCTGTGGGGACTCGTCGGCCTGGGGCTCTTTGGCTGGCTGACGTGGCGGCTGGTGGCGGATCGCACGATGGCGCTGCTCGCCGTGGCGCTGCTGGCGTGCGCGCCGCTCGCGGTGGCCTACGGGCACGTGTCGTGGGATCCGAGCTTTCTCTTCGTCGTCGCGCCGCTGGTCTGGCTGCCGGCGCTCCGCCTGGCCGATGCGCGCGCCAACCGCCTGGACATCGCGCTCCTGGCTTTTGGTATCGCCGCGTGCCTGTGGGTGCACCTGACCGCAGTCCTGATGCTGACGATGCTGGCGCTGGGCGCGTGGCGGCCCCATTCGCCGTCGCGGCAGGTGAGCTGGGGCTTGCTGGTGCTCGGCGTGCTGGCGCTGCTGGGGCTGGCGGTGATCGGCCGGCTGGGCACGTCGACGCTGTCGATCCTCGTGGAGAGGCCGCTGATTTTTCTGTCGCGCCCGGTGCTGCTCCTGCAGCTTTTTGCCGTGCCGGGCCTGCTGCTGACGGGGGGCCGCGCGTTTGGCTACTTTGCCGGCATGCCGGAGACGTGGCCGGTGTGGACTGTGGCGGTGCTGGCGACGCTGGGGCTCGGCGGGCTGGCGTGGCGGCTCCGGAACGCGCCGCTGGCGAGCGACCGGCTGCTGGCGTGGTCGTGGCTGCTGCTGCCGTTGCCGTGGTGGATCGCCGCGGGCGTGCTGGTGCCGCAGTCGCCTAGCCGCGAGCGCTACGTCGTGTGGCTGCTGGTGCCGAGCGTGCTGCTGCTGGTCCGCGGCCTGCGCGATGCGCCGCGGCTGTTGCTCGGTGTGGCGATGGTTTCTGCGGTCCTGAGCGCGACGTGGCTCTACGCGGTGGACAATCAGCTGTGGCCGGAGACGACGCACCGCGCGTTCCGGACGGCGGCGGTGGAGCCCAAGGTCGCGATTGCCGCGCGCCTCCGGCAGCTCGCAGTGCCGGGCCAGCCGCTGCGCATCGCGGTCGCGGATTGGTGGCTGGAGCATCCGCTGCGCTATCTGCTGCCGCCCGACGCGCAAATCGGCATCGGTCTTGAGAACCCGCAGTTCTCGTTGGTCTGGTCCGATGAGGCGGGCAAGACCTATCCAGAGACGCTTTACGACCGCCACGACCGGCCTATCCTGTCTCTGGTTCGGCCGTAAATGGCACAAACGCAAGGAACGGTCATGGCCACGCCCCAAGTCGCAATGTTTCGCCAAGGACTGCGCGCGCACGAGCATCTGGAGTTCGATCTTCGGCCGGGCGCGACGGCGGACGCGCTGCGCAAGGCGTTTGCCAAGCTGCAGGATTGCGGCATCGCGCAGGCTTCTGTCGCCGGTTTCAGCGGGCAGTTGTGGCGCATGCTCGCGCCGCCCGACGCAGTTCCCGCGGGTCTGCAACCGCTGGCGGCGATCCACGGCTCGGGCGGCACCATGCCGGTCGCGCCGCACGACTTCTGGCTTTGGCTGCAGGACCGCGGTCCGGATCTGAACATCGACGCCGCGCGGCAGGCCGTGGCGGCGTTGGCACCGGTGCTGATGCTGGTGGAGGACACGCCGGGGTTTGTCTACCGCGACGGCCGGGACCTGACGGGGTTCATCGACGGCAGCGAGAATCCGTCGCCGGCCGATGCGCCTGAAGTGGCGATCATCCCGGAGGGGCCCGGCGCGGGCGGTTCGTTCGCGCTCGTGCAGCGTTGGCGTCATGATCTGGCGCATTTCCACGCCATGTCGGTGCCGCAGCAGGAGCGGGTGATTGGGCGCACCAAGCTGGACAGCGTGGAGCTGCCCGACCTGCCCGACAATGCGCACGTGGCGCGCATGGTCGTGAAGACCGCTGACGGCGAGCTGAAGATCTGGCGGCGCTCCGTGCCGTGGGGGCGCGCGGCCGTCAATGGCCTGCAATTCGTGGCGTTTTCCGCTGACCCGCAGCGGTTCGTGACGATGCTGGAGCGGATGTACGGCGCGACGCCAGACCGCGTGCACGATCGCATGTTGGACTTTTCCAAGCCGGAGACCGGCGCGCTGTACTTCGTGCCGTCCATGGACGCGCTGCAGGCGTGGGTGCAGGGCTGACTACTGCCCGCCGTGCTTCGCGGTTACGACCTTCATGCGGCCGTCCGCCATCGCCTCGATCACCACTGATCCGTCCCAGGCTGTGCCGTAGAGCGCCTTCTGGATCTTCTGTTGCTGGAATTTCTCGCCTGCGAGGCCCACCGGCACGGTGATTTCCGGCCGCCGCCGGGTCATGCCCGCCTCCAGCATGTCGACAATCTCCTTGCGCGGATGGCCGTATTTCCACGCCGACCAGGTGAGCTGGCGCGACGCCGGGCCCATGGAAAACACGGCGATCTCCGGGCTCATCGCCGTGACGAGCTCCGGAATCGTGCCGTTGAACGAGCCGTGGTGGCCGACCTGATACACGTCCACGTTCAGCGCGCCCGATTCGCCGGTCCGCTTCAGCAGGTCGCGAATCGCCGGCTCCTCCAGATCGCCGGTGAACAGCGCGGATGCCTTGCCAAAGTCCACGCGCAGCACGACCGAGTGATTGTTGGCGTTCTGGAACGGCGTCTTGCCAAAACGCATCCCCGGCCAGCCCGGATCCACCGCGACCTGACCCCATAGCGCGTGAATCTGCGGATCAATGTTTGGGCAGCGAATCGGATCGATGACCGCGTCCGTCAGCCCGTGCGGATCGGCGATGTCTTCCAGATGGACGGCGCGGTAGTGGGTCGTCTCGGCGTGATCGCGGGCAAATTGCTGGAGTTCGCCCTGACCCGCGCCGCCGGAACCCTGCGTCATGCCGTTGTCGATGGCGTTCTGCACCTGAAAATGGCTGAGCACGGCGCCGACCCCGCGCGTGTGATCGATGTGCGGGTGCGTCAGCGCCACAAGCGCCAGCGTCCGCTGGAGATCGGTGCGGCGGGCGAAAAACGCATCCAGGTAGGCAACGAGCGCCGCGTCCGAGTTGAACGCGTCGGCCTGTTCGCCGCCCGTGTCGATGAGCATCGCCGCGCACGGGAACTCCAGCAGCACGCCCAAGCCCTGGCCGATGTCGATGAAGTGGATGCGCATCACGTCGTCGCGATCAGAGAGGGCCGGGAGCGGCGCTTGCGGCACGTCGCGCACCTGCGGGGCGGCGCATGCAGGCGTGAGCGCCAGGAGGCAAAGGAGAACGGCAAGCTTGGTCATGGTGTCCTGTGTCGGCCGAGGCGGCTATTCATCTTCCCGGGCATAGAACCAGCGGCGCTCCGGCTCAAAGGACGCCAGTCGGCCCCACACGTCCTGCGCGGCGTCCAGTATCCAGATTTGCCCCGCGCCGTCCACCCATCGCACCCAGGCGTGGCTGTACTGACGCGGCACGAACTTGCGGTCGATGGAGACGCGGCCCTCGAGCCAGCCTTCGTCGACCAACCGTTCCAGCAGCGCGCCCAGCAGGCAGACCTGGTGCCGGCACACGCCGCCGCGCCGTCGCAGGTAGACGTCCAGCCGCACTTTGTCGTCCGGTCCGAGCGTGTGTTCGTGGGCAACCTGGCTCACGACGTGCCGGTCAAACGGCAGCACGCGGTTGACAAGGGTCCGGCACAGCAGCCCCATGTGGCTGTTCAGATAGCGCTGCACCGCGCGTTTGCGGCCCAGCGTGATGTGCTGCCACGGCCACATTGGCGCCTGATCCTGCAGTTCCCGCAGCCAGTTGGTGTACACGTTGTCCAGCAACCCGGGCCGCGCCATGTCGACGACGATGGCCTCCCGCGGCTTGCGGCCGATATAGACGCCGCCGTCGATGCGGCTGTCACGGCCGATGATGGGCCGGCCGAGATAGCGACCGTACGGCGTGGCGGGATCGCTGGCCGTGGGCGGCTCAAAGCCGATGTTGTTGCCCAGCCGCGCCATGACGTGTGCCGTGTTGCCGGCCTGCGCGCTCCAGCCGTTGCTGAGCGACTCGACGATCACCTCCGTCTCGCTTGCCGCCGCCGACGCATCCTCGGCGAACGTCGCATCGGAATCCGGATGACCGCGCGTGTCAGGCTCCAGTCGATCGAGGTTGATGCCCGTTGGCCACGTCATGGCGATCAGCGTACCTGCGTCCTCGCGGCGTGCAAGCGGCAACGTCTGCAATTTTCCGCGCCTGACGGGATTTTGCGATCGCCGCAGTTGCACGCGATCGCACAACGTCATAGCCTTGCACGCCATGAATGCTCTCGCTCACACTCTGCTTTTCACGCCGTCCAACCTTCTTGGCCAGGTCGAGATGGATCCCATGCAGGCTGCGCTGCAATCGCGCGGCATGGTGCTGGTGACCCTGATCGTGCTGGTCGTGTTGTCGCTCGTCACCTGGGTCATCATTGGCAGTCGCTATTTTGCCCTGCGCGCGCTCAAACGCGACGTGGCGCAATTTCGCGGCGAGTTCGCCAAGTTCCCGGACGTGAAGGCGGCGCAGGAGGCCTTGGGCAAACGCTTCGTGCGGCTGCCGCATGTGCGCATGCTGCACGCTTTGCTCAAAGAAATTCACGCGCTGGAGCAGCAGGGACCGATGGGCGAGGAGGACATCGACACGCTCGAGCGGTCCATGCGTCGCACGTCGGAGCCCTTGGTGGATGAGCTGGAGTCGGGCCTGATGGTGCTGGGCACCGTCGCTTCGTCGGCGCCGTTCATCGGCCTTTTTGGCACCGTCTGGGGCATCATGGGCGCGTTTGGCGGTCTGGCGGACAGCGGCTCGGTGCTGCAAACCGTCGCGCCGCACATCGCCCAGGCGCTCGTCGCCACGGCGGTCGGCCTGCTCGCGGCAATCCCCGCGGCCATGGGCTACAACGGCCTTGGCCGCATGTCCAAGCGCCTCGTCACGGATCTGGACGGCTTTGGTCTGGAATTGCTCAACCTCGTGCGCCGGCAGCAAGTCCGCGTGCCTGTCCTGCCCATCTAGCCCGCATCGCGGCGCGACCGGAGTCTACGCATGGGCATGTCCATGGGAAAAGCGAGCGGGCGCGGGCGTGTGGCCCAGTCGACGCTGGCGGAAATCAACGTCACGCCGCTTGTCGACGTGATGCTGGTGCTGCTCGTGATCTTCATGGTCGCGTCAGCGGTGGAGACCAGCCGCATTGCCCGCGAGGCGGAGACGCTGCGGCAAACGGTGAATGAAGAGGCCGCCGCGTCGCAACGGGACGAGACGCAGGTCCCCGTCGATCTGCCGCGGGTGAGCGCGGAGAAGTCAGCGCAGAGCCTGAAGTCGGGCAAGCCGGTCATCTCCGTGGACGCGGGCAAGCGCGTGTTCCTCGATCAGACGCTGTTGATCGATTGCCACGCGATCTCGACGGACGCGTGCCTGGACGGTTTTGAGGTTGCGCTGCACAAGCAGCCGCGCGCCCAGGGCCTGCGCGACGCGAACCTGCGCGCGGATCGCCATCTGGACTACGGCCTTGTGCTGGCGTTCATGTCCCGGCTGCGCAAGGCGGGCATCGAGCATTTTGGCCTGATTGCGGAAGAGCCGGGCACAGTTCAACCGCAGAAGTAGACGACGGAGGCAGGGTTGGCGCACGCGGTGGTTCATACGGGGCATACCGGCATCGAGACGGGCGACGTCGCGATCGGCGTGACTGTTGCCGTCCTCGTGCACGCCGTGCTCGCCGTGGTGCTCTGGGTGGCGCCGATGGCCCCGCCCGATCACAAAGCCGCGGCCAATGCCGATGACGGTTGCGCGTCGGTGGTCAGTCCGTCGTGCGTGGGCGCCAAACAACTGCAATCCCAAGCGTCGCAGCCCAAAGAAGCCGAGTCGGTCGCGGATCGCCGTTGCCCCGATCCGATTCGGCGCTTGCAGCGGCGCGATCATGAGCCGGCGCCGTCGATCGCCGTCGACATCCTGCAAGCGCAGTTGGTTGCCGCCGAGGGCAATCCCGATGGCGTGGAGAAGAAAGACGTCGGCGTCAGGCCGGGTGAAGGCGGCGCGTCGGCGCCCAAGCCGAAGGCCGCGGAGAGCCTCTTTGGCGATTCCAAGCTCGGCGACATGATCAAGCAGGAAGACCAGGGCGGCGAGGCGCGCAAGAAGAAGCTTGGCGACCTGATTGGCTTGAAGGATGGCCAGAAGGATGGCGAGGGCAAGGTCAACCAGACCGGCTCGGTCTACTGGCGGGAAGTCGGCAAGACCATCAAGTCGCACTTTGAACTGCCGCCGTCCGTGCCCGTGTGGGAGCGCGCGGGCCTGCGCGCCAAGGTCCGCATCACGCGCATGGCCCTGAACGGCAGCATCCTCGGGTGGACGTGGGAAAAGAAGAGCGGCAATGACGAGTTCGACGCGGCCGTGGCGTCCCTCATCACCAGTTACAAGTCCGGCATGCGCTCGCTGCCGACGCCATCCAGCGACGCGCTGATGGAAATCAACTCGCGTGGCGGCGTGATTGAACTGCGCGGCGGCCACTGAGCATGACGACGTTGTTCGAACACAGCATAGCGCCGCCCCGGACTCTGGCATTGCAGTTTGTGGCCGCGCGCGTGCATCGCCGGCGGCACGCCGCGGATCGCGGACGCTTGATCTCAGACTTCGGGCAGCGCGAATAACGGCGCTGCAGGCGGGGCTTACGGTGCACAAAGCGCAGGCCAATATCGACTGGACCTGGCGCGCGCTGGTCGTCGACGATGACCCGCTGGACGTCGAGTTGCTGCGGATTCACGCAGCGGCGATGCGCGGTCCGCACCTCGTCCTGGAACTTTGCACCGACCCGGATCAACTGATCCCGCTGCTCGAAGGGCCGGCGCCAGTCGATTTCGTGCTGCTGGACTACCGGCTGGCGGATCGCTCGGGCCTGGATCTGCTGCAAAGCGTGCGCGCGGCGGGGATCCTCGTGCCGATCGTGCTGCTGACGGGCCACGCTGACATCGATCTGGCGATGCAGGCGATGCGCGCGGGCGCGAGCGACTTTCTGGCCAAGCAGGAGCTCGCGCCGATGACGTTGGCGCGCACCGTGCGCTACGTGATGGAGAAGCATCTGGCGGAGCGGCGGCTGGCGCAGACGCTGCAGGAACTGGAGCGGTCGCGGGACGACATGGCGTCGATGCTCGATCGGCTGCGGTTGGCCGTCATCATGATGAACGAGCGCGGGCAGGTCATCTACGTGAACCGCGCGACGGAGCGGCTGATGGAATTCACCGCGGCGGAGGTGCTGCGCACGCCGTGGCAATCGCTGTGGCCCGCGCCGGCGGAGATGCTGGGCAAGCTGGAAGCGATGCTGCGGCAGCCCGCGGATCAGCGCGAGATGGTGGCGCTGCATTTCAACCTGCCGTCGGGCGATCAGCGCTGGCTGGATGTGGAAGTGCTGGACGACCCGCGTACGACGGGGCGCAAGATCCTGTTCTGCTACGACGTGAGTGAAGTCCACGACTTGCGGGCGGAGTTGGCAGAGCGCGCGCCGACGTCGGGCCTGATTGGCCAGAGCGAGCCGATGCAGCGCGTGGCGCAGTGGATTCGCGACCTCGCAGCGGTGGACAGCACGGCGCTGATCGTCGGCGAAACGGGGACGGGCAAGGAGCTTGTGGCGCGGGCGATCCACGCGGCGAGTCCGCGGCGGGACAAGCCGTTTGTGGCGATCAACTGCGCGGGGCTGACCGAGTCGCTGCTGGCGAGCCAGCTGTTTGGCCACAAGCGCGGCGCGTTCACCGGCGCGCTGCAGGACCACAAGGGGCTGTTCCTCGCGGCAGACGGCGGGACGATCCTGCTGGACGAGATCGGCGACATTCCGCCGGCCGTCCAGACGGCGCTGCTGCGGGTGCTGCAGGAGCGCGAAGTGACGCCGCTGGGCGAGACGACGCCGCGGCGCATCGACGTGCGCGTGCTGGCGGCGACGCACCAGAATCTGCTGGAACTGGTGGACAAGGGCCAGTTTCGCCGCGATCTGTTGTATCGCATCCGCGTGGCGCGGATCGACGTGCCGCCGCTGCGGCAGCGGCGCAGTGACATTCCGCTGTTGGTCCAGCATTTCCTGCAGCAGCTGGGGCACCGCCGTTCGCCGGGTGAGCCTGCCGTCCTGCGCGTGAGCCGGGCGGCGATGCTGGCGCTGTGCGCCCACGATTGGCCGGGTAACGTGCGGGAACTGCGGAGCGCGGTGGAATTCGCCTCGATTCGCTGCCGGCGCGCCGTGGTGCAGGTCGAGGATTTGCCACCGGAAGTTGTGGAAGCGCAGGCCAATCCGGTTGTCGTGGATCTGCTGGGCGATGAACGCTCGCGGATCCAGCAGGCCCTGCAAGCCGCGCGGGGCAATCGCACGAACGCGGCGACGCTGCTGGGCTGGAGCCGCGCGACGTTCTACCGTCGTGTCAGTGAGTTGGGCCTGACCGGACAGCCGCGCCGGCGGATTTGACCGCGCGCGGCTCCGCCTCTCTGTGACCAAAAACGCCACAGGCACGATGCCCCGACGCCTGCGCGCCGCGACCCGTGCCTGTGGCTTGGTCAGCCGCCTGCCTTACAGCAGCTTGAACTCGATGCGGCGGTTCTTCGCCTTGCCCGCCGGCTTGGCGTTATCGGCGATCGGCTTCTCGTCGCCGTAGCCGACCGCCACCACGCGGCTCGCATCAATGCCCTGCTTCACGAGGTACGCCTTCACGGAATCCGCGCGCTCCTGACTCAGCTTCTTGTTGGCCGCGGACTCACCGGCGTTGTCCGTGTGACCGGACACTTCCACCTTGACCTCCGGGTACTCCTTCATCAGCTTGACCGCGTTGTCGAGCACGGCGAAGGACTTCGGCTTGACTTCCGCCTTGCCCGTGTCGAACTCGATGCCCTTGATCGCGCCGCTGAACGACTTGGCCAGCTTCTTGGGCAGCTCATCCGGGCAGCCGTCACTGTCCTCAAAGCCGTTCTTGGTCTCCGGCTCGCTGGGGCACTTGTCGTCCTTGTCGAAGATGCCGTCCTTGTCCTGGTCGGGCCACTCGTCCGGGCAGCCGTCTTCGTCCTGGAAGCCGTTCTTGGTCTCCGGCTGGTCCGGGCACTTGTCAGCGCTGTCGGGGATGCCGTCGTTGTCCTTGTCCAGCTCGTCCGGGCAACCGTCTTCGTCCTGGAAGCCGTTCTTGGTCTCCGGCTTGTCCGGGCACTTGTCCTTGTCGTTCGGGATGCCGTCGCGGTCGTCATCGCCGGCGTCGGGGCAGCCGTCGTCGTCCTCAAAGCCGTTCTTGGTCTCGGCCTCGTTGGGGCACTTGTCCTTGTCGTCCGGGATGCCGTCGCCGTCGTTGTCGAGATCCGGGCAGCCGTCATCGTCCTGGAAGCCGTCGCGGTCTTCCGCGTCGTTGGGGCACTTGTCCTTGTCGTCGTCGATGCCGTCCTTGTCGGCGTCGCCAGCGGTCGTCCCGAGGCGCACGTACAGGCCGAGGTGGGTCTCCCAATCCGCGGTCATCGTCGACTTGTTGTTCACCGTGTCATAGCCGGGCACGATCAGCATGCGGCCGTCGATGCGCGCGCCAAAGCGGCGGTGGAAATCCCAGCGGGCGCCGAGGCCGAGCGCCGTGTCGGTGTCAAAGTCCTTGATCGAGTGGCCAACGGCCTTCAGCACGCCTTCACTGCCGATACCGACCGTCAGGAACGGGCGGATCGGGCTGTCGATGGGCAACGACGCGATCAGATGGCCGCGGATGCCGATGACCGGATCGCTCGTGGAAGTGGCGCTCCGCATGTGTGAGAACGAGTATTTGAACTCGCCTTCAACGCCGAGCCAGCTGAGGAAGTTGAAGCTCGCGCGCGCGCCGATCAGGCCGGCGTTGCTCGCTGTATCCGCGACGTATTTCGGGCCGGTGTCGCCGAGTTCCGTGACCTTGCTCAGCCAGTTATAGCCGCCAAAGACGCCGATGTCGGTTTCCATGGCCTCCTGGGCCGAAGCCGAGGCGCTGACCAGCAGGACGGTCGCCGAAAAAACTGTGGAGAGCCAAATACTTGAGCGGTGCAACCAACGTGACTTCATTCTCACCCTCGCAAAAAAGACGGTACGCAATACGCGCGCAACCGCAATGTTGCATTCAGTGCGAAATGACGCAAGAGCCCCCCGGATTCGCCCAAAGGAAAGTGCACAAAAGTTGACGATAGTCCGCGACGATCGATGCTCTCGCCTGACGCGATGCGTCACGAAACGGAGGTTGAGATGTCGATAGTTGGCGCGGTCGTTCAGGGTTTTGGGCAACAATTACAGCAGCATCTGCGGCAGTCCCTGACGCCGTTCGCCGCGCCTGCGCAGCAGACGGGCCGCGCGCGCGTGATCGCGGTTGCCGCGCAAAAAGGCGGTGTGGGCAAGACCACGACTGCGGTGAATCTCGCGGTCGCACTCTCGCAAGAGCACGGCCTGTCTACGCTTTTGATCGATCTGGATAATCAGGGGCACGTGGCCTCCAGCCTGCGCGCCCATATCAAGGGCACTGCGGTGCAGACCGTTTCGGCGGCGCTGCTGACGCCGGGCACGGATCTGGACCTGCGCGCGGCCGTGGTGGCGACCAACCTCGACCGGCTGTGGCTGACGGGCGCGGACAAGCAGCTTGGCGCGGCGGAAGCGCAACTGGCGACGCGTCTCGGGCGCGAGATGCTGCTCACGCGCGGCTTGCGGGCGTGCCGGCAGCAGTTTGACGCGATCGTGCTGGATTGCCCGCCGAACCTCGGCCTGCTGACCCTGAACGCGCTGCTGGCGGCGGATCACGTGCTGGTGCCGTGCGACCTGAGCGTGCTGGCGCTGGAAGGCGTCGACGATCTGATGAACACGATTGGCCAACTGGAAATGACGTTTGGCCGCGCGCCGCAGATCCTGGGCCTGCTGCACACGCGGGTGGACAAGCGCAACCACAAGCAGAACGCGGCGATTCGCCGGGCCGTGGCGCAGCGCTACGCCGGGCTGGCGATGGAGACGGAGATTGCCGTCAACACGTCGCTGCCAAATGCGCAGTTGAGCGGCAAATCGGTTTTTGCCGCCGCGCCCGATTCAACCGGTGCGCGGGACTATGCGGCGCTCGCGGCGGAAGTGCACAGCAAGGTTTTTGTCTGAAACGGCGGGTCGACTAGTCGACCGCGCTCTCCGCGACGATGCCCGGAATGGTGAAGATCGCGTCGAGTTCCTGCGCGATATCGCCTTCTTCCGTCGAACGGGCCACGGACAGTTCTTTGACCAGCAGCGTGCGCGCCTGATCGAGCATCTTGCGCTCGCCAAACGACAGCGCCTTGGTCGACTTGAGCAGGCTCAGATCGCGCAGGACTTCCGCAATGTCGAAGATCGAGCCGTTGTTGAGCTTTTCCACGTAGGAACGGTAGCGGCGGTTCCAGGTCTGGTGGGAAACCTGCATGGACCGGTCTTTCAGCATCCGGTAGATGCGGTCGACCTCGGTGTTGCCGATGACTTTCCGCAGGCCCACGGAGTGGACTTTGGAAACCGGAATCATGATTTTACGATTGGTATTCAGGACGTTGAGCATGTACAGCACTTCGGTATTGCCCGAAATCTGCTTGGACTCAATGCCGGTGATTTCCGTGACGCCTTGGCCGGGATAGACAGCGCGATCGCCGATCTTGAACATCATGACAGCCTCCGCGGGGGAACGATGCGTGCGCATCGGTCGATGGCAACCGGCCGCAGCGCTTAAGGCACGCGGCGTCTGGAGCAGGCTGACGGCACCAATGCATCCCGTCAGAACCAGCCAAGTATAACGCGCGCCGGCAGACCCCGGCAATGGAAATCGGCAGGTGCGGCCATTCCGTGACGAAAAGGTGTCAGCTCAGCGTCTGGCGGGCCTTGAGCGCGCGACTGAGCGTGCCGTGGTCCAGGTATTGCAGGTCAGTGCCTTGCGGTACACCACTGGCGATGCGCGACGTCCGCACCGGGCGGCCCCGCAGCAGTCCGTGCAGATACGAGGCTGTAGCCTCGCCCTCGACCGAAATGGACGTTGCGAGGATGACTTCTTCCACGCTGTCGGACGTGAGCCGGCCGAGCAGATCGTCAATGCGCAAATCCCGCGGGCCAATGCCGCGCAACGGCGAGAGAACGCCTCCCAAGACGTGGTAATGACCGTGGAATTCGCCGGAACGCTCGATGGCCAAGAGGTCGGCGATGCCTTCCACTACGCAAATCGTGCGGGCATCGCGGCGCGGATCGCTACAGACGACGCACAGGCGCGCGGTCGCGAGGTGGTGGCATTGTTGGCAGAAGCCGACGCCGGCATGCAGACCCGCGAGCGCGTGCGACAGCGACTCCGCGTACGTGGGCGGCTGGCTGAGAATGTGCAACGCGAGGCGTTGGGCAGATCGCTCGCCGACGCCGGGAAGGCGCCCCAGCAGTGCGGTCAGGCGTTCCAGCGCCTGCGGCAGCGCATCCATCAGACGCTCGCTTCTTCCACCGTGATGCTGGTGATTTCGCCCTGGAACGCGTCCACGACCATCCGCACGCGTTCGTCGGTGCGCAGCGCGGTTTCGCGCTCGGTGCGGCTGTTGGCTTTCTCGCGCTGGCGGCGTCCGCTGAGGCTCTCCTGACTGGCGCGCGGATCCGGCGGGCCGACCTCCACGCGCACGTCGCCAAACACCCGCGTCGCGCCATCGCGCAGGGCATCGAGCGAATCCACCTCACGCGCCGATGCCGACAGGAACTCGGTGCCGAAACGCAGCGTCACGGTCGCGCCGTCACGGGTAACCAGCGCGCGTTCAATCAGCGATGCGACGGTCGCCTTGCCGGCGTCGCGAATTGCAGCGGCCCAGGCGAGCAATTGCGCGTCGTCCGGCGACCCGGGATCGCCTGCGCGCGCGGGCGGTTGCGCCAACGCAGGCGCCAAGGACGCCAGCGGGCGTGGCGCGATCGTGGGCGCGGGCACGCCACCCGGAGAAGGCAGAGGTCGGACCGCAGGCGCGGCGGGCAGGCCGGGCGATGGCAACGGCTGGGTCGTCCGCTGCGGCGCGACTGGTTGGGTGCGGGACTGACCCGGCGGCGGCGGCATTCCGCCTGGCGACGGCAGCCCACCGGGCGAAGCGGGGCGCGGCGGCGCACCCTGCGGCGATTGCTGCGGATTGCGTGCGGGCGGCAGACCGCGACCCCCGGCCAGCAGCGTCTCCACGCGCACGGCCAGATCGGCGACGTCGATGAGCGCTGCCGCCCGGCACAGCCGCACCATGCCCAGCTCCAGCGTCAGGCGCGGATGGCTGGCGCGCGCCACCTGCTCCGCCAATTCCAGCAGCACGTGCGCCAGGCGCTCCAGCTCGGCCGTCGGCACGTCCTTGGCCATCGCCTGCAGTTGCTCCAGTTCAGTTTCCGCGCGATCCACCAGATCGCGGGCGTTCGCGCCCGTCAGCCGCGCCACCAGCAGATCGCGGGACTCCATCGCCATCGTGCGGGCAAACGTCTTCAGGTCCATGCCGTGGTCGTGCGCGGCGGCCACGCTCTCAATCGCCAGCTTCGCGTCGCGCGCCAGCAGCGCTTGCATCAGCGAATGCGTGCGATTGCGATCCGCCACGCCCAGCAGCCCCGCGACTTCATCGCCGATCAGGTTGGCGCCGCCGAACGCGATCACCTGGTCCAGCACGGACAGGGAATCGCGCAGCGAGCCGTCGCCTTCGCGCGCCACGAGGTACAGCGCTTCCTGCTCCGCGATGACGTTCTCGCTCTCGCAGATCTTGGCCAGCAACTTGACGATGTCGGCGGCTTTGACGCGGCGGAAATCGTACCGCTGGCAGCGCGAACGAATCGTGATCGGCAAACGCTGCGGATCGGTCGTCGCGAGGATGAACGTCACGTGCGCGGGCGGCTCTTCCAGGGTCTTGAGGAACGCGTTGGCGGCCTCATTGGTGAGCATGTGCGCTTCATCGATGATGTAGATCTTGTGGCGATCGCGTACGGGCGAATAGCCAACGCCGCTGCGCAACTCGCGGATCTCGTCGATGCCGCGGTTGCTGGCTGCGTCGAGTTCGTGCACGTCGATGCAGGTGCTGGTCGCGATTTCCTTGCACGGCGCACAGACCCCGCACGGCGTCGGCGTCGGGCCATTCACGCAGTTCAGCATCTTGGCGACGATACGCGCTGTCGACGTCTTGCCGGTGCCGCGAGCGCCGCAGAACAGCAGGGCGTGCGGCACGCGCTTCATTTCAATCGCATTGCACAACGCGCGGGCGATGTGTTCTTGGCCGACAAGTTCCGTCAGCGTCGCCGGGCGATATTTGCGGGCAAGGACGAGGTACGCCATCTTGAGCCCCCAGATGCAGTTGCGAGCCAGAAAAACCTGCGAGCCAGAAACGCAAAAGGCCCCGTTGCCCGGAGCCTTTTTGGTCATTCATGTCCAGGGCTGGCGGCACACGGCTTAGCCGCTACCGTTGCTTCCTCTC
>CAINLT010000490.1 GCA_903850505.1 uncultured Myxococcales bacterium
CGGCACGCCGGCCTCCACGTCGGTGGCCGATGTGCGCCGCTATCTGGGGCAATTTCTCAACGATCCGCGGGTCATCGACATCCCGGCTTGGCAGCGGTGGCTGCTGTTGAACCTCATCATCCTGCGCTTCCGTCCGGCCAAGTCAGCGGCGGCCTATCGCAAGATCTGGACCGAACGTGGCTCGCCGCTCCTGTATCACGGTCAGGATCTGGCCGAAGGCATGCAGGCGGAACTCGGCGATCAGGCGCTGGTGCGGCTGGCGTTCCAGTTTGGCGAGCCGTCCATTCCCCAGGCGTTCCAGGCGTTCGCCGACGCGGGCATCCGTCAGGTTTGCGTGGTGCCGTTGTTCCCGCAGTACGCGTCGGCTTCGACCGGCTCGGCGGTGCAGGCGGCCATTGAAGCGGCGGCGGAGCGCTGGGTTATCCCATCCTTGCACGTGGTGCCGCCGTTCTGGGCCGAGAGCGAGTTCCTGGACGGCATGGCCGGCCATCTGCAGGAATCCATCGCCAACGAGGAGCCCGATCACATCGTGCTCAGCTTCCACGGCGTGCCGGAGCACCATTGCTCGCAGACGGACAACACCGGCAAGCACTGCTTCAAGGCCGCGGGCTGCTGTGACGCGATTGGCCCCGTCAACGCGTCCTGCTACCGCGCCCAGTGCTTTGCCACGGCCCGCGGCATCATGGAGCGCCTGCAGCTCGACCCGGAGCGCACGACGGTCGCGTTCCAGAGCCGGCTGGGCCGCGTGCCGTGGATCAAGCCGTACACGGACATCGTGCTGACCGATTTGGCGGCGCAGGGCAAGTGCAAGGTCGTGGTCGCGGAGCCGTCATTCGTCGCGGATTGTCTGGAAACGCTGGAGGAAATCGGCATGCGCGGCCGCGAGGACTTCAAGGCGGCGGGCGGTGGTGAGTTGGCGCTCGTGCGGTCGTTGAACGCGGATACGGCGTGGGCTGTGGGCCTCGCCAACATCGTGCGGCGCTCCTGCTCCTGGCTGAGCTGAGGCCTACCGGGGCGGCATCAGCGACGGCAGCGCCCAGTTGATCGGCGTCTGCCCGCGCGCCAGCAAGTGCGCGTTGATTTGCGAAAAATGCTTGCAGCCCAGAAACCCGCGATACGCAGAGAGCGGCGACGGGTGCGGCGCCGTCAGCACCAGATGGCGGCTGCGATCCACGGACTGCGCCTTGCGCTGCGCCGGACTGCCCCACAGCGCAAAAACCAGACCTTCGCGCCGCCGGTTGAGTTCCGCAATCGCGCGATCGGTGAACTGCTCCCAGCCTTGGCCCGCGTGCGACTGCGGCTGCCCCGCGCGCACCGTCAGCACCGCGTTCAGCAGCAGAACGCCTTGGCGCGCCCACGGCAGCAGGTTGCCGTTGTCCGGCCGCGCGATCCCCATGTCCGTATGAATCTCCTGGAACACATTCACAAGAGACGGCGGCGGCGGCACGCCCGGCTGCACCGAAAAGCACAGCCCGTGCGCCTGACCCGCGCCGTGGTACGGATCCTGGCCGAGAATGACCACGCGCACGGCGTCAAACGGCGTCGCCCAGAACGCGTTGAAGATGTCCGGTCCCGGCGGATAGACGACGTGCTGGCGCTTCTCTTCGCGCAGAAAGCCGCGCAAATTCTGCATGTACGGTTGCTCAAACGCATCGCCCATCACGGCCAGCCACGAGGGCTCCAACTGCGGCGTCTTCTGTGTCGTCTGCATCCCACAAGCCTCCTGCGGCTGGAAGTACGCCACCCGGGGCTTCTGCGCAACGTTCAACTGGTCGCACACAGCCATTCACGCTAGAATGCGGCCTCGTTGCAGGAGAATGCCATGCGCGTCGCAGTGCTTGTCGCCCCGTATCTTCAGGAAAACACGCTGCGCTATCTGGAGGCGCTCGCGGATCTGCCCGACGTTGGTGCGGTGGTGATCTCCAGCGATCCCGCTGAACGTCTGCCTCCGGCGTTGAACAAGCGCCTCGCCGGGCACTATCGGGTGGCCAACTGCATGGACGGTGGCCAGTTGGCGCTGGCGTGCCAGGCGATCGCCCGGAGTCTCGGTCGCGTCGATCGCCTGCTCGGCGTGCTGGAGCAACTGCAGGTTCCGTTGGCAGAAGCGCGGGAGATGTGCCGCATTCCTGGTTTGCACGCGCGCGCGGCCCGCAATTTTCGCGACAAAGCGCAGATGAAAAAAGTGCTGCGCGAGGCCGGCTTGCCGTGCGCGCGGAGTCGGCTCATTGAAGCGGACGAGGATGCGTGGAAGCTCATCGACGAGGTCGGCTACCCGATCATCGTCAAGCCAGTCGACGGCCTGGGATCGCGCGCGACGTGGCGGATCAACGACGAGACGGAGCTGAGCAACGCCCTGAAATCGCTGCGGCCGAGCCTGGACCGGCCGTTGCAGGGCGAGGAGTTTGTCACGGGCAGCGAGCACACGTGCGAGACGGTGACCATCAACGGTCGGCCGGTGTGGCATTCAGGCACGCACTACCTGCCCGGCCCGCTGGAAGTGCTGGAGAATCCGTGGATCCAGTACTGCGTGCTGCTGCCGCGCGAGAGCGATTTGCCGATGTTCCGCGATTTCTGGCCGACCAACACCGCGGCGCTGGCGGCGCTGGGCATGGAAACGGGCCTGAGCCACATGGAATGGTTCGTGCGGCGGGACGGGACCGCGTGCATTTCTGAAGTCGGCGCGCGGCCGCCGGGCGTCCAGATCATGCCGCTGATGTCGCTGGCGCACGAAACGGACATGGTCGCCCGCTGGGTGCGCCTGATGGTGCTGGACGAGTTTGAGCCGGTGGCGCGCAAATGGTCGGTCGGCGTCGCGTTCCTGCGCGGGCAGGGCGCGGGCAAGCGCGTGAAGGGCATCTACGGGCTCGAGCGTGCGGACGACCTGATGGGCCAATTCGTTGTCGAGAAGTCGCTGCCGCGGGTCGGGCAAGCGCGCGTGGACAGCTATGAAGGCGAGGGCTGGGTCATCGTCAAGGCGGCCGACACCGCGACGTGCCGCCAGGCGCTGAAAGACCTTGTGACGCGCGTGCGGGTCGACCTGGAATAGCCTGAGGCGCGAATCAGACGCCCAGCAGCTTCGTCAGGATCTCGCGCATGATCTCCGTCGTGCCGCCGCCGATGGAAATGAGCCGCATGTCGCGGAACGCCCGGCTGACTTCGGCTTCGTCCATGTAGCCCATGCCGCCCCACAGCTGGAGGCAACGGTCGATGACGCGGTTGGTCGTCTCGCCGCAGAACAGCTTGGCCATCGTGATCTCGCGGAACGCGTCTTCACCGCGCACGAGCAGGTCGACGGCGCGGTAGCAGAGCTGCCGGCACGCCTCCAGCTCCGTTTCCATCTGCACGAGCTGGTGGCGGACCACCTGATGGCCCGTCAGCGACCGGCCGAACGCCTTGCGGTCCTGGCACCACTGGATGGTGTCGTCGAGGATGCGCTGCGCCCCGGCGGTCGCCGAAACCGCGCCGACCAGACGTTCGCCTTGGAAGTTCATCATGATCGAGTAGAAGCCTTGGTTCTCTTCGCCCAGGAGGTTCTTGACCGGGATGCGGCAGTCCTCAAACGACAATTCCGCGGTGTCTGAGCTGTGGTTGCCCATCTTCTCGAGCTTGCGCGTGATGCGGTAGCCCTTGGTGTCCGTCGGGAACATGACCAGCGAGATGCCGCCGTGGCCAGCAGCACCGGTGCGGACGGCGAGCGTGATGAAGTCCGCGCGCGTGCCGTTGGTGATGTAGGTCTTGGAGCCGTTGATCACGTAGTCGTCGCCGTCGCGGCGCGCGGTCGTGCGGATGTTGGCGACGTCAGAGCCGGCGTCAGGCTCCGTCACGCCAAGCGCGGCGATGGCTTCGCCCTTCACCGCGGGCATCCAGAAATTGCGCTTGTGGTAGTCGTTGCCGATCTCGCCGATCACCGGCGTCGCCATGTCCGACTGCACGAGCAGCGCCATCGTCAGGCCAGCCATGCCGCAGTTCACCATCTCTTCGGCGTAGGCGACCGTGTACCACCAGTCCAGGCCCAGACCGCCCCATTCCTCCGGGACGCGGATACCGAGCAGGCCCAGCTCCGCGGCGCGGTTGAACACTTCGCGCGGGAAGAGGCGCTTGGCCTCCCACTCGTGGGCGTTCGGATGCAGCTCCTTGGTGCACCAGTCGCGCACAGTCTTGCGCAATGCATTGTGTTCACTGGTAAATTGTGGGTAGCAGCGCATCCGGTCAGCAGCCAACATGGGAGTCTCCAAGAGAGGGGCGTTTGTCGCCCGGGCGAAAGGCTAACAGGCTCGCAGATTTTCTCAACGCCACCTGTCCAGGCGTCATGAGGTCGCGCTGCGTGCCGCAAAAATGGAACACGCCGCCTGACTTCGCATCGGCCTGTTCCAACTGTTTCGGAACGGGTCTTTGCGCGCCAGGCGGCGCATTCAGAGTCGGGGCTACTATTTGCCGCCCAGCTTCTTGTAGTGCTCCAGGCCATCAGCGGCGAGCGGGAACTCCGGCCCAAGCTTGGTGTGGCAGCTCTTGCAAGCGATCGTCGGCTCGGTCTTCTTGGCCTCGGCAACAAACGCCTTCCACGCCTTCTTGGCTTCGCCCTGACCGCCCTTCGCGCACGCGTCGGAGGTCAGCTTGGTGTCGAACTTCGTGCGGAAGCACTTGCCGCCGGCTTCATCGTCGTCAGCCGTCGCGGTCAGGGGCGACATCGCCACGCCGCACAGGGCAATCGCACCAATCAGCAGCATCGGGATCGTAAACTTCTTCATTGCAGAATCTCCTTGGGATTGCGAGGCCAGCCCAGTGCCGGTCGTCACCGCCTCTCACACGGACAGCATAGGTCGCTGTTTGCAATTCTCAAGTCTCTCAACGGCCGGACTTGAGCTAGATCAAGTCGCCGGGCGGCTTTGCGCAACTTGTGGCGAAACCCGCCCGGTTTCACCTGTTGCAGCCTCGGAAGCAGCGCTGCTTCGTGCCACGCGCGGAGGATCGCCGCGTCCTACATTTCTTCGCATGCGCCGCGCGCTTCCACACGCGCTGCTGCTGGTGTTCGCTTCACGTCGGACGTACGCTGACATCTGATTCCCGCCGAGGACGCCCATGGACCCCCTCAAACCTCCCAGCCGCCTCCGCCGTGCCCTGACGATCCTCGTGCAAGTCCTCGTGGTTGCAGGACTCGCCGTGGGCGGCTATTTCGGCTGGAAGAAGTGGCAAAAGAGCAGTGAAAAGCCGCCCGAATACGTGACCGACAAAGTGCAGACCTTGCCGCTGCTGATCGAGCGCACGACCGCGACGGGTACGCTTCAGCCGCTCGTGACGGTGCAGGTTGGTTCGCAAGTGTCGGGCCGGATTGTCAAATTGTACGCCAATTTCAATAGCATGGTGCACAAGGGCGATTTGCTGGCTGAGCTCGATCCGACGCTCTACGCCTCGCAAGTGGCGCAGGCCAGGGCCAATCTGGCGCAGTCGCGCGCAGTGTTGCAGCGCGATGAGGCGACGCAGCGGTCGGCGCTCAAGACGCTCCATCGGGTGCAAACGCTGTTTGCCAAACAGCTTGCGGTACAGGCGGATTTGGACAACGCGGTGGCCGCTGCGGAAATCAGCAAGGCGGACGTCGCCAACGCGGAGGCCAACATCGTGCAGGGTGAGGCTGCGCTGGCGCTGCAGGAAACCAACCTGACGTACTGCAAAATCCATTCGCCGGTCGATGGCGTCGTGCTCAGCCGCGCGGTGGACGTGGGGCAGACTGTCGCCGCGTCACTGCAGGCGCCGGTGCTGTTCACGATCGCCCAGGACCTCGGGTCGATGCAGGTGCACGCCAACGTCGACGAAGCGGATATCGGCAAGCTGGCCGAGGGCATGCCCGCGGCTTTCACGGTGGATGCGTACCGCGGCATGACGTTCCTCGGCGTGGTGAGCCAATTGCGGCTGAGCCCGCAGACGGTCCAGAACGTCGTGACCTACGACGCGGTGGTGGACGTGAAGAACATCGCCAATCGGCTGAAGCCGGGGCTGACGGCGACGGTTGTGTTTGAAACGGCACAGCGCAAAGGGATCCTGGCCGTGCCGAACGCGGCGCTGCGCTGGCGGCCGACCGCGGATGACAAAGTGGAAGGCGAGACTGGCGCGAAGGGCGGGCGCGCGCCGACAGAGCCCGGCCAGAAGACCGGCAAGAAGCCGAGCGACGCGCTGCTGGACCTGCCGACCGGCGTGAGTTCGACAGAACTCGGCAAGGTGCCGCCGTCGCGGGTCTATTTGATGCGCGACAAGAAGCTGGTGCCGGTCGACGTCGTGACGGGCGTGACCGATGGCCGTTTCACGGAAGTGCTGTCGGGAAATGTGCACGCCGAGGACCTGCTGGTCATCCGGCGACTGGAAAAAGGCGGCACGTCTGGCAGCGGCAAAGCCCCCCAAGGCATGCCGCGGCGGATGTTCTAACGGAAGACCGAGCGCAACCCATGAGCCAGGTGCCCGTCATCGACGCGGAGAATTTGCAGAAGGTCTACGGGGCCGGCGGCACGCCTGTTGTCGCGCTTGATCACGTGACGTTGCAGGTGCATCAGGGCGAATTCGTTGCCGTGGTTGGCGCTTCTGGTTCGGGCAAGTCGACGTTCATGAACCTCATTGGTCTCCTCGATCGGCCCACTGGCGGCTCGCTGCGGCTGGACGGCGTCGACGTCGCCAAGCTCACGCCGAATCAGCGCGCCACGGTCCGCAACCGCAAGGTGGGCTTTGTCTTCCAGGGCTTCAATCTGCTTCGGCGGACGTCGGCGCTGGAGAACGTCGAGTTGCCGCTCCTGTACGCGGGCGTGTCGGCGCATGAGCGGGCGGAGGCGGCCAAGCGGGCGCTCACGCAGGTCGGGCTCGGCGAGCGCATGGGCCACATGCCCAATGAGCTTTCGGGCGGTCAGCAGCAACGCGTCGCGATCGCCCGCGCGCTCGTGAACCAGCCGGCGCTGCTGCTCGCCGACGAGCCGACCGGCAATCTCGACTCGACGACGACGCGCGAGATTCTCAAGCTGTTTGTCGACCTGAACGTCAATCACGGCATCACCGTCGTGATGGTGACCCACGAGAACGATGTGGCGGCCGTGAGCCGGCGCGTCGTGCAGTTCAAGGATGGGCGCGTGGTCATGGACGGTCCGCCGCCGGCCGAATGGACGCCGGCAGTCCCGGCACCGTGGCATACCGCCGCATCTGCACCAACTTCGGAGGTTGCGTGAACCTGTTCACCTTGCTCCGACTGGCGCTCCGCGTCATCTCGCGCAACAAAGCCCGCGCCATGTTGACCGTCCTCGGCATCGTCATCGGCGTCGCCGCGGTCATCGCGATGGTCGCCCTCGGCGCCGGCGCGCAACAGAATATCGCCAAGCAAATCGCGTCCCTTGGCTCCAACCTCATCATCATCATTCCCGGCACGACCAACATCGCGGGCGTGCGCGGCGGCGGCGGTTCCAGCACGACCGTGGACGTCGACGACATCGACGCGCTGCGCCGCGAGGTCAAGTCCATCACGCACTTGGCGCCGGCCAATCGCCAGCAGGTGCAAATCGTGGCGGGTGACGCGAACTGGGGAACGACGGTGCAGGGGACGACGCCCGCGTTCTACGTCGTCCGCGATTGGCGCACCGACGTTGGAACGGAGCATTCAGAGCTGGACGAGGCGGCGCACAACAAAGTCTGCGTGCTGGGCAAGACGGTGGCGGCGCAGCTTTTTGGCACCGATGACCCGATCGACCAGTGGGTGCGCATCAAGAAGGTGCCGTTCCGCGTGATCGGCGTGCTGTCGTCCAAAGGTCAGTCGCCGATGGGGCAGGATCAGGACGACACGGTCGTGATTCCGTTCTCCGTGTTTCGCCAGCGGTTGGCGGGCACGCAGCGCGACCAGATTCAGGTGGCCTATGCCGCCGCGCTGGACGCCGATTCCTCGCAAGCCGCCGTGGACGAGATGACCGCCGTGCTGCGCCAGCGCCACCACTTGCGGGAGAGCGCGGACGACGATTTCTCTATCCGCAACCTCGCCGATATGGCCGCTGCCAGTCGGGAAGTTGCTGATTCTATGACGCTTCTGCTCGGATCGATCGCCGGCGTCTCGCTCCTCGTCGGCGGCATCGGCATCATGAACACGATGCTCGTCAGCGTCACGGAACGCACGCGGGAGATCGGCATCCGCCTCGCAGTCGGCGCCAAATCCCGGGATATTCTCGTGCAATTCCTCGTCGAAGCCGTCGTCCTCTCCGCGTTTGGCGGCGCGATCGGCGTCCTTGTCGGCTGGCTCGTCGCGCGCTTGCTCAACGATGCAACGGGTTGGGTGACTATTTTTGATCCGACGGTCGCCGCCTTGGCTTTCCTCGTTTCAGGCGCGGTCGGCGTGTTCTTTGGCTTCTGGCCAGCACGCCGCGCCGCACAGTTGGATCCCATCGACGCTCTGCGTTACGAGTAACTGAATGCGCCAGTCGTTGCCCACATGTCTCGCGTTCGCGCTGCTGCTCCTGGTGGCCGCGCCGACGCATGCCGCGGAGCCGCCCGCGAACTGGACGCTGGACGACGCCTTTCGCCGGACGATCGCCAGTCATCCCAACGTGCTGCAGGCGATCGCCAAGTCCCAGAGCGCCCGCGCGCAGGTGGCCGTGGCGCGCAATGCGTGGCTCCCGACCGCGACGCTGGACGTGAACCATCAGGAAGCGACGAACAACGCGCCGTCCGCGCCGACCGCGTCGTACGGCCTGAATCCGTACTGGCAGGGTTCGCTGCAGAGCAAGTGGATCGCGTGGGATTTTGGCAAAACGACCGCGAACATGGACGCGGCGGAGGCCAATGTCGTCGTTGCCGAGCAGGATCTGCGGGCGGCCAAGGTGCAACTGTGGTCGGCGCTCGCGCAGGGCTGGGTGGCGGTGATGGCGGCCGATGCCGGCCTTTCCGTCTATCAGGCGTCGCTCGTGCAACTCCAGCGCCAACGCGATGCGGTGCGCCAGCAGGTTGAGCTGCGCGCGCGGCCGGAGCTGGATTTGTGGAAGGCTGAAACCGATGTTGCCGGCGCGGAAGGCGACGTGCTGCGCGCCGAGGAAGTCGCGCGTTCCCAGCGTTTGGCGCTGGCGGTGGCGATCGCCGAGCCGCATTTGCCGCCCGGGCCGTTGGCGCCGCCGGCGTTCGACCTGCAAACGGTGGACGCCGCTGCTCTGGATGACGACGCGCGGCTCGATCAGCTGGTCGCGCTGGCGGTGACGAATCGCCCCGAATTCGCGTCCATCCGCGCGCGCATTGAAGCGCTGCAACGCCTGCAACTCGCGGCGGAGCGCGTCATCCGGCCGAACGTGTATGTGAGCGGGCAAGCCAACGCCGGCGGCAACGACCTGAGCGCGCTGGCGTTCAATTACGGTCTGACCGTCGGGCTGGCGTTTCCGCTGTCCACGCTGTGGACGCAGCAGCCGTACATCACCGATGCCGCCGCGCAGATCCGCGCGCTTGCGGCCAGCCAGGATGCGCAGATCCTGACCTTGCGCGGCCAAATCAACCTGGCGATTTCGTCGGTGGTGCAGGCGCGCAAGCGAATGCCGGTGGCCGCCGCGCAGGTCCGCTTTGGTGAGAAGGCGCTGGATGCCGCGACGCAGCGCTACAAGGCGGGCGCGGGGCTGTGGCTCGATGTGGCGGACGCGGAGTCCACGCTGCTGAAGGCGCGCCTCGCGGTCGTGCAAGCGGAGCTGGACGTGCAGGCTGCGGTCGCGCAGTTGGCCTATTCGCTGGGCCGCATCACGCCGCTGCAGTAGCGGCTACGGCGCCAGCAGATCCTGCCATGCCGGCGTGTTGTCCGCCGCTGCCGCCAGCCAAGCCGCCATCGTCTGCGTGCCCAGCTTGGTGTCGTCAATGTTGCCAATCACGATCGTTGCCAGCGTCGGCAGCGCATCCGCCGGCAACGTCACTGCGCTCATGTCGCTGCCCACGATGCCGGAAACGTCGCCGAGCATCGTCGTGTGCATCGTGCTGTCGATCAGGAACCGCTTGTAGCGATCCGGATACGCGGCGTGCAGCGGATCGGTCGCTTCCAGCAGGCCTTTCTTGAACTGCTCGGGCGGAATCTTCATGAAGACGCCGGACATGATGCTGTCGTTGTAGCTGGAGAACGCGGCGACGCGCAGGTTGTTGTCGCGCGCCATTTCCCAATCCAGCAGCGGCGTCAGGTGCGCGCTTGTCGTGCACGCCGTGCAGGACGGCGGAAAGAAGCGCGCGACGTGGAACTCATTGACCAATTGCTCCAGGAATTGCGGATCACCCTGCTTGCCGGTGCCGGTGCCGGAATCCTGCACCACGAGAATCGGCGCATCGGGCCACAGCTTGCGCACCAGCACGATCGCGGGAATCGTGCCGAAACCGCCGCCCGAGGAGCCCATCAGCACGATGCGCTTGGGATGCGGAAACTGCTTGACGCCGATGTCCAGCGCGGCCGTCAGGTTGCGCAGGCCGTGCTGGTGGCGGTCCACCTTGCCGTCGCCGTTGTCGTCCGTGTCCGACTCGCCGGCAAAGAGCGAGCCGTCGCAGTACGGCAGGTAGACCTGGTTCCAGCCGCGAAACGGATTGCTGGTCTTCGTGGGGTCCAGCACGTCCAGATTCGGGATGCCCGACGGCGCCTTTTGCACCGCGAGGCAGAAGCCGGACCAGCACGCGCCGCCGCCTTGCAGGAAGATCATCAAGTCGTCGCTCTTTTGGTCGCGCACCGCCATGCGGAACGGATCGCCGCGCAGGCAGATCGGCCCGGATTTCACGTCGAATTCGAACGTGGTGACGCCGTCAGCGGTCGCGCTCGTCGATGTCTTGGCCACGCCGACGTAGTCAGCGACGCCCTGGCTCCACACTTCGCTGAAATCCTGAGGTCCGGTTGCCGGCGTCGTCGCGCTGGTGCAGGCCGTGGCCAGGAACAGACACAAGAAGGCTGCGCGCATGATGTTGTCCAAGGCTCAGGGTGCGTGGATGCGGCCCGGCGCGCCATTAGCGCCAGTCGCGGTGTGGCAGGTGTTGCAGTCGCCATTGGACTGCTCGCCGGCCATTTTGCGCTCGCCGCCCTTGTCGTCGATGACGCGGGCCTTGTACGGCATGGCGACGGCGGTGGTGGACTTGAAGTTGCCGACCGAGTTGGTGGTCAGCGTCTGGACATTGCCGTTGGCGTCGGTGATTTCCACCTTGATGCTCGCGACGCCGTTGCAGGTGTCGACCGTGTGGAAGCCCGGGTAGACGGTGCCCGCGACACTGAACGTCGGCCCCTTCTTGGTGTGGCACTGGATGCACGCCAAGCCGGGTTCCATCAGATCCGTGCCCCAGATGTCGCCCAGCAGCCACTTGATGCCCGACGGGCATTCCGGTTCCGCAACGTCTGGCGCCGGGCCGCTGTCCGGCGTCGTCTGCACGTCCGGCGTCACCTGGATATCCTGCGGCGGTGGCACGTCCTTGATCGGCGGCACATCGACGATGTCCTGCGGCGGCGGCACGTCTGCGGGCACATGCACGTCCTGCTCGACCGTGTCTTTCACCGTTTCAGCATCCGTGCCCACCGCGACGTCGACCTGATCCGCGCCGACGATGACGTCAACCTGATCGGTGCCGGCGCCGCTGTCGTTCTTGCTGATATCGAACGCGAGGCTGACGTCGCCGCCCCCCGTGTCTTCGGACGCCTGGGCATCGTCGCCGGAACTGGCGGTAGTCGCGCTGCAACCGGCCAACGTGATGCCAAAAGAACAGAGGAGTGCAAAGACGCGCATGGGAAATCCGTCAGGTTGGAGCGGCGAAATGCCGTGCGTCTACCGTAACGGACGGATTTCCCTGATGCAAGTCGGCGCGTCGACCAGACGGCCTGGCCTATGCCTCGACTTCCGGCGTTTTGGCGGCCTTTGCCGCTCGCGGCTTGCGAACAGCGGGCTTGGCCTCACGCGCGAGCCGCACCACCCACTCCGCATGCGGCGTGTGTGGAAACATGTCGATGGGGGCGATGGCGACGACCTGCCAGCCCTGTTCCGCCAGCACAGCGAGGTCGCGAGCCAAGGATACGGCGTTGCAGGAAACGTAAACCAAATGCGTGGTTGCCGGCACGTCGGCCAGCGCCGCCAGCACGCTTTGGGCACAGCCCGCGCGCGGCGGATCCAGCACGATCGCGTCCGGCTTCAACTTCGCCAATCGCGGGGCGAACGTCTCGGCCGATTCCCCAACGACCGTCACGTTTTCCGCCTTCAGGCGCGCCACGTTGTGCTGCGCATCCGCGACGGCCGCGCTGTCCCGCTCGACAAGCGTCACGCGTTTGGCGCGCTCACGCAGCGCGAGGCCAAACACGCCAATCCCGGCGTACAGGTCGACAAGGTGCGTCATCTCCGCCGGCAGGAACTTGCTGAGCGTCTGCGCGATGGCCTGCGCCGCGTCGTGCCGGGTCTGCAGGAACGCTGTCGCGCCCAGCTCGAGGGTCGTCCGCGCCAGCTCCACGGTCTGCATTTTCGCACCCACGAGGTGGTGCGTCTCCTGCCCCAGCACCGCGCCGCCCGCTGCCTGCTGCAGATTGGCGAACACGCCTGACACGCCGGGAATCGCCAAAAGCTGCTCGGCGATCGGCTCCAGGCCACCTTCATGCGTCACGACGAGCGTGAGCAGGCCGTCGTTCTGCCGCGGATCCAGACGGAACAGCACCGCGCGCAGTTGACCCGGCCGCTGCGCATCGCGCCACGTCGTGATGCCGGAATGGTCGAGGATTTCGCGCGCTTCATGCAGCACGCGCTCGACCTTGGGATGCTGGACGATGCACTCGTCCACGGCGACCAAATCGTCCGTGCCCGCGGCGAAGAAGCCGAGCAGCAGCCGGCCGTGGACGCGCCGCGTCATCATCAACGCGCGGGTCCGGTAGCCCGTCGCGCGCTGCTGCGGTTGCCACGCGTGCCATTCCGCGTTGGCCGCCAGCGCGCCCAAACGTTCCTGCAACTCCGTCTGCTTGATGCGCTGCTGTGCGTCCAGCAGCACCATCTGCCAGGGACAGCCGCCACAACGCAGGACAACCGGGCAGGGCGGATCGATGCGATCCGGCGACGGCACGTCCAGACGCTCGATCTTGCCCCACGCCATGTGCTGACCGACGTGGCCAATCCGCACGAACAACTCGTCGCCGGGCACTGCGCCGGGCACGCGGACGATGACCGGGCCGTCGGGCGTCTCGCATTCCACATGCGCGCCGTCGGATTCCGCGAGGCGCAACACGCGGCCGGGCCACACTTCCCCAGTGATCAAACGCGGCCGATGGTGTTTCATGGAACTTCTCCAACACTGGCCCAAACGGCAAAGACGAGGCCGGCGAGCATCAAGACTTGGGCGCTCAGGCGCTGCGTCCGCGCGCGATCGGCAGACAGGCGCAGCAGACCACGCCAGAGCACGGTACACAAGAGCACCCACGCGACCTGCGCGGCGTCAAGGCCCAGGCCAAAGCTGACGAGCGGCCAGACAAGCTGATCGTAGCCCGCGACAAGGTGTTGCAGGCCGCTGCCAAAACCGAGGCCGTGAATCAGGCCAAAGCTCGCTGTGAGCACGGACAGGCTCCACAGGTGCGACGCGCGCGGCGCACGGGCGCGGAAGGCGGCGGTCGTGATCGTCAGGCCGATGGCGATGTCGACCCACGCCGGCGCCGGCCACTTGAAGACCAGCGCGAGCGTCATGCTGGTCAGGTGGCCGAGCGAGAACGCGGTCACCGCCGCCAGCAGCGTCGCGAGACCCGGTGACGCGACGACAAGCGTCAGCAGGAAGAGCAGGTGATCCGGCCCGGTCGCGAGGTGCAGCGCGCCTTCACGTCCCCACGCCCGCAGCATCGCCAGCGGCGGCATGCGCCAACCCGGCGCCGCACGCGCCGCGGCCAACTGCTGGGCGGACATCGTCTCGCTTGGCAGCACGCCCGGGGCGGTGTCCTTGGCCGGCGACTTCCGCTGCACCGGCGCCCCCAGCGCGCGCGCGGGCTGGCCATTGAGCGGGACCGTCATCGCTTCCGCCGACGGCGGGACCAGCGCACGCGCCGCGTCCTGCCCCGCGACCGTCACCGCGAGGTACAGCGTCGTGCGCGTCTTGGCCGCCGAATAGCCGAGACGCCGCACCGTCAGTTCCGCGACTGGCTGTGGACACGTCACCTGAAAATGCATGCCGATCCACGCGCCGCCCTCGCGCTCGGAAAACCGCGGATCCGGCTGACCCGGCGGCGGTTCTGGCAACGTGGCAATCTGGCAGCCTTCAAAGGCGAACGCGTGCTCGACAGTCTTGGCCAACTCGGCGCGATCGCGCTCTGGCGGCAGCCCGATGTTGCGCAGCATCTTCGCGTACTCGTCCAGATGCTCGCGGCCCAGCAGGATAGTCCACTGAAAATGCTGGCGATCTGCGGTTTCCAGCTCCAAAATCGCATTGGACCGCACTTCATCAATCGGATGCGCCATGCCGTGCGTCTGAAACAAAAGCGTCCCGGCGAGGAGGATCAGCCGCGGCAAAACCCGCGAACGGACGAACATGTTGTGAAGGCGGGTCGTCATCGGCCGGGAGAGTGGCAGCGGAATGGGCCGGACGCAACAGAACTTAGGCATGCTGGCGTATTGACAGGCGCGGCGGCTTGGCGAGACTCAGGAACGGATGAGGTGACGGATGGTGCGGTGGTTGAAGGTGTTGGGCATCGTGGTGGGGCTGGCGGGCACGGCGTGCACGGCGGCGCAACAGCAGGTGGCGGAAGCGCCGGCTGAGGACGGCAGCTACGTCGATCCGTGGGGGACACAGGTGTCCTGGAGTACGGTGCCAGCGCCGTCGTCACCGCCGGGTGCGACGCCCGCGGCCGAGGCGGAAGAGGCAAAGCCCAAAGTCGAGGATGCGCCAACGCCAATTGCCGAGGAACCGGAGCCGACACCATCGGCGGGTGACCTCGGCGGCGACGACGAAAACGACGACTGACGGGCGATCACGGCTTGGCCGCAGCCCACGAGCAAATCGGACAGGCCGCGGGATCGTGACCGCGCGCCGGACAGTACTTGCGGCCAAACCAGATGATTTGCAGGTGCAGCTTGTTCCAGTTGCGCTCCGGAAACAGCGCCTTCAGGTCGCGTTCCGTCTGCGTCACGTTGCTGCCTTTGGACAGCCCCCAGCGCTCTGCCAGCCGGTGAATGTGCGTGTCGACCGGAAACGTCGGCACGCCGAATTCCTGCGCCAGCACGACCTGCGCGGTCTTGTGCCCCACGCCGGGCAGCCGTTCCAGCGCGGCGAGATCGTTGGGCACCTGACCGCCGTGCTCGTCCAGCAGGATTTGCGACAGGCCATGGATCGCCTTGGCCTTCTGCGGGGACAGCCCGCACGGCCGGATGATCGCGCGGATCTCGTCCACGGTCAGTTTCACCATCTCCGCCGGCGTGCGCGCCCGGGCAAACAGCTGCGGCGTCACTTGGTTGACCCGCACGTCGGTGCACTGGGCGCTCAGGAGTACGGCGATGAGCAGCGTGTAGGCGTCCATGTGGTCGAGCGGAACCTCCGGACTGCCGATTGTCGCGTCCAGAATGTTCTGGATCCGCTCGCACTTGCGTTGCATTTCAGCCTTGGACACGGCGCGTGGCATCGGAACTCCCAGCCGCGGTCGGGCCGGCGGGGATGGTGCGCGATCGCCCGAGTGCGGACAAGCGCGCGCCCGACTTTCCCCCTGCCGCCAACGTGCTACACTCCGCCGCGGCTTATCCGGAGGCTACCGTCCATGAAGCATGTCCTGACCGCAATTCTGTCCGCCGCCCTCTTTGCTGCACCTGCGTTTGCCGATGAACCGGCGCCCGCTGCTGCAGCTCCCGACGCGGTCAAGTCCGCGGACGCCAAGCCCTGTGACGGCAAGAAGGGCGATTGCCCCGACTGCGCCGAACACGGCGGCAAAGGCGGCGACTGCGCAGGCTGTTGCGACGACGACGAGGACGACGACTGCTGCGACGGCGCCAAAGGCGATTGCGGCGACAAGAAAGATGGCGGCAAGCCGTGTGACGGCAAAGACGGCGAAGGGCCGAAGCACGACGGCAAGCCGTGTGACGGCAAGGACTGCGACGGCCCCAAGGGCGGCGACGCGCACCACGGCGAGCACGGCGGACCCGGTCGCGGCGGCCGCGGCTTTGGCGGCATGTTCGGCGGCTGGGGCTCCGTGCTCCAAACGCACGCGCTGATCCAGACGCAGGTCGGCCTGTTCGCGGGCGCGGACAACCAGTTGGCGCGCGGCGACGTGGTCGAGAGCGCCGGCAACTTCATCCTCCGCCGCGCCCGCCTGGGCGTCAGCGGGCACATCTCAGAGCGCATCACGTGGGTGCTGGGCACGGACTTCGCCGACATCGCCAAGGGCGGTTCGCCGATCCATCAGGCCAACATGTCGCTGCACTTCCTGCGCCACCAGGACCTGACCGTCGGCGCGCAGTTGGTGCCGTTCTCGCGGTTTGCCATGCTCGGTTCGGGCGATCAGGCGCTGGCGCAGCGGCCCAAGGCGGCGGACGCAATGGCGCCGTTCTACCAGGTCGGCGCGTCGCTCCATGGCCACTACGACGTGGGCGGCATCCAGTGGTGGGCCGGCGCGTACAACTCCTTTGAGCGCAA
>CAINLT010000491.1 GCA_903850505.1 uncultured Myxococcales bacterium
TCAGCTACATCTACATCCGCGGCGAATACTGGAAGTCCAAAGCCGTGACGGAAGACGCCATCGCCCAGCTCTACAAAGCGGGCTGGCTCGGCAAGAACATTCAGGGCAGCGGGTTTGACCTCGACGTCTACATGCAGACCGGCGCTGGCGCCTACATCTGCGGCGAAGAGACGGCGCTCATTGAGTCGATCGAAGGCAAGCCCGGCATGCCGCGCTTGAAGCCGCCGTTCCCCGCCAACATCGGCGTGTTCGGCATGCCGACCATCGTCAACAACACGGAAACGCTCGCGGCCGTCCCGGTCATCCTGGAAATGGGCGGCGAAACGTGGGCCAACCTCGGCACGCCCAAGAACGGCGGGACGAAGCTGGTCGGCGTCGCCGGTCACGTCAAGACGCCTGGCCTGTTTGAAGTCCCGATGGGCGCGTCCATGCGCGACGTCATCTTCAATCTCGGCGGCGGCATTACGGACGACCGCGAGATCCTGGCGATCATCCCCGGCGGCAGCTCCTGCCCGTTCCTGACCAAGGACGAAATCGACGTCGCGATGGACTTTGACGGCCTCAAGCCGGTCGGCTCCATGCTCGGCACCGCGTGCATTACCGTGATGGCGGAAGGCCTGACCGACTTGCTCAGCGTCATGCAGCGCGTCACCGCGTTTTACCAGCACGAAAGCTGTGGCCAATGCACGCCCTGCCGTCAGGGCACCGGCTGGCTGAAAGCGATCGCCGACAAGATGGACGAAGGCCTCGGCGAGGACGAACACATCGACCTCCTGATTTCCGCCTGCAACCAGATTGAAGGCAACACGATTTGCGCCCACGGCGAAGCGGCGGCATGGCCGATTCGCTCGATTGCCAAGAAGTTCCGGCCGCAACTGGAAGCCGCGATTCGCCAACGGGCGACCGCACACGGCTACGTCGCCAAACCGCTTGCCGCGCATCCGGCTGCCTAGTCGCAGGAGTTCATCAGATGACTGGCGAACAAATCATGTTTTATCTGCTCGGAGGTGGCGCCGTCCTGGCGTCCGCCGCGATGCTCTTGCCGCCGATGGGCCGCAGTCCGATTCACTCGGCGATTTCGCTGATTGTCTCGTTCTTCTTCCTCGCCGGGCTCTATGCGCTGCTGTCCGCGCACATGCTGAGCGTGCTGCAGATCATCGTCTACGCCGGCGCGGTGATGGTGCTCTTCACGTTCGTCATCATGCTGCTCAACCTGAACGCGGACGAACTCCAGGAATCGCGGATCACGCCAGGGCGAATCGCCGCGGGCATCCTCGCGCTGTTCGTGTTCGGCAAGCTGGCGACGGCGATTCAACTGACCACCGCGGGCGCGCAATCCGTCGACCTGAGCGATCCCGGCTTCGCCAATTTCGGCTCGGTGCCGGAAGTCGGTCGCATGATGTACACGACCTTCCTTGTGCCGTTTGAACTCGTGTCTGTGCTGCTGCTCGTCGCGGCGGTCGGCGCGGTTGTGCTGGCCAAGCGCTCGATGAAATACGTGGACCGACCGTTGCCGCCGCCTGCGGGCTTTGAGCACCCGGCGCCCAGCGACGACGAAGGTGACCACGACGCCCACGCCCATGGCGGAGGACACTAAAATGACTTCAATTCCGCTCGGACACATCTTGCTGCTCGCCGCGCTGCTGTTTGGCATCGGCCTCGCGGGCGTCCTGACGCGCCGCAACATCCTCGTCATGCTGATGTCTGTCGAAGTGATGATGAACGCTGTGAATCTCACGCTCGTGGGTTTCTCGCGCTACAACGGCTGGACGGAAGGCCACGTGCTGGCGTTCTTCATCATCGCGGTGGCGGCGGCGGAAGCTGCGGTCGGCCTGGCGATGGTGCTGGCGGTGTTCCGGTTGAAGCAGACGACGTACGTCGACGAACTTCGCTTGTTGAAACGGTAGATTCCCAAAGAAATCCGGAGCACTCCCGTGGAAGTCAACAACTCGGCCATCTTGCCCCTCATCATCCTGCTGCCCCTGCTGGGCGGCATCGTGAACGGCCTGTTTGGCAAATATTTCTCGCGTCAGGTGTCGTACTTCATCGGCAGCACGACGGTCCTCGCCTCGTTCCTGCTGAGCGTGCAAGTGTTCCTGAGCCTGCGCGGCTTGGGCGCGGCGCACGCGGAGCAGGCCCTCCGTTTCACGTTGTTCCAGTGGATCAGCGGCGGCAGCTACAGTTTTGACTTCGCCTTCCTCGCCGACCCGCTGTCGTCGATGATGCTGCTCGTTGTCACCGGCGTCGGCTTCCTCGTGCACCTCTACTCGACGTCCTACATGGACGACGATCCGGGCTACGCGCGCTATTTTTCCTACCTGAATCTGTTTGTGTTTTCGATGCTCGTGCTCGTCCTGGGCAAGAACCTCGCGATGCTGTTCATCGGTTGGGAAGGCGTGGGCGCGTGCTCGTACCTGCTCATCGGCTTCTGGTTCAAGGACATGGAGAAGGCTGAGGCGGGCCAAAAGGCCTTTGTCGTCAATCGCATCGGCGACATTGGCTTCCTGATCGCGATGTTCCTGCTGCTGGCCTACGCCGGCGGCTCGCTGGACTACGACTCGCTGCGCACGCACTTCTCGGACAGCATCCACGCTGTGGATCACCCGCCGACCATCACGCTCATCTGCCTGCTGCTGTTTGTCGGCGCGTGCGGCAAGTCCGCGCAGATTCCGCTGTACGTGTGGCTGCCTGACGCGATGGCGGGCCCGACGCCCGTGTCCGCGCTCATCCACGCGGCGACGATGGTGACGGCTGGCGTGTACATGATTGCGCGCCTCAACTTCATCTTCGCGCTGAGCCCGGTCGCGATGACGGTCATCATGCTGGTCGGCGCGCTCACGGCGCTGATGGCGGCGTCGATTGGCCTCGTACAGAACGACATCAAGAAGGTGCTCGCCTATTCGACGGTCTCGCAGCTCGGCTACATGGTCATGGCGGTCGGCGCGGGCGCTTTCGCGTCGGGCGTGTTCCACCTGTTCACGCACGCGTTCTTCAAGGCCTGCCTGTTCCTCGGCGCGGGCGCGGTCATCCACGCGATGCACCACGAGCAGGACATCCGCAACTACGGCGGGTTGCGGCGCAAGCTGCCGGTCATCCACGCGACGTTCCTGATCTCCTGCATTGCGATCGCCGGCCTGCCGCCGCTCGCGGGCTTCTTCTCAAAGGACGCGATTCTCGCCGAGACCGTGGCGTTCCATCCGGAAACGGAGAAGCTGACGGAGTACTACGATGGCCAGTTCACGCGCGCTGCCGTCATGGAGCTGCGCGCCGGGACCAAGGACGGCATCGTCGACGAGGCGAAGATCGCGCCGCTCGCCAAGAAGAACAAGGAAACCTACGTCCACTCGATCGAGCGCCTCGCGCCGCTGCGCAAGGTGGCGTTTGGCCTGGCGCTGCTCGCCGCGCTCATGACGGCGTTTTACATGTTCCGCCTGTATTTCATGACGTTCGCCGGTGAATACCGCGGCGATCATCACACGTTCGAGCACGCGCACGATTCGCCGTGGCCGATGGCGCTGCCGTTGATTGTGCTGAGCGGACTGTCCGTGTGCGCGGGCTGGCTGGGCATGCCGTTCGCGGAAGGCAAGTTCAACCTGTTTGAACACTGGCTCGACCCGGTGCTGGAACGCGGCAAGGAACTGGTCCACGGCCACCTCGAGCCGTCGACCGAATACGGCCTGATGGCGCTCTCGACGGCCGTCGCGGCGTTCGGCGTTGCGCTGGCGTGGTCCTGGTACAAGGCGGGTCCGTCGACGCAGGCGGCTTCGCTGTCCACCGCGGCGCAGCCTGTCTACAACACGCTGCTGAACAAATACTACGTGGACGAGTTCTACTTCGCGGTCGTCATCAAGCCGCTCCGCTGGGTCTCGCAGGCGCTCTTCCACGCGGTGGATCGCCTGCTCATCGATTTGTGCATGGTGCGACTGCCCGGCTACGCGTTGCTGGGCCTTTCTCAAGTGGGTCGTCTGGTGCAAACCGGCGACGTGCAGACCTATCTCGTCGGCGTGGTGGCAGGTGTTGCCGCGCTGGCGTGGTACCTGATCTAGCGTTCGGCCCACTCACTGCAAGGACTTTCGCAGATGGACACCTCGATAGCGCAAAACTGGCTGCAATTTCACAGCCTTTCCAGCTTCCCGCTGCTGACGCTGCTGTGCGCCATGCCGCTTGGTTTCGCGCTTCTGGCGCTGGCGATCCCCGACGAGCAAACCAGCGCCCACAAAGCCTGGTCGTTTGTTGGTTCGCTGGTCACGCTGGCCGTCGCGCTCGTGGTGCTGGGCGGCTTTGACCGCAACGCCGTGGGACTGCAGCAGGTCGACGACTACGCGTGGATCCCCAATTTTGGCGCGCGCTGGACCCTGGGCGTCGATGGCCTGAGCCTGCCGCTGGTGATGCTGACGGCGTTCCTCATGCCGATCATCTTCGCTGGCGCGTGGAGCGCGATCGACAAGCGCTGGAAAGAATTCAGCATCGCAATGTTGGTCCTGGAGACTGGCATGCTCGGCTCGCTGCTCGCGGTCGACCTCCTGAGCTTCTACGTTTTCTGGGAAATCATGCTCGTGCCGATGTACCTCATCGTCGGCATCTGGGGCGGCAAGGACCGCATCTACGCGACGGTGAAGTTCTTCATCTACACGATGTTCGGCTCGCTGCTGATGCTCGTCGCGATTCTCTGGCTGTACCAGAAGTCCGGTGGTTCCTTCGCGCTGGCACAGCTGGCGGCGCTGAACCTGTCCGACAAAGAGCAGACGTGGCTGTTCGCGGCGTTCGCGCTCGCGTTCCTCATCAAGGTGCCGGTTTTCCCGTTCCACACGTGGTTGCCGGATGCCCATACGGAAGCGCCGACGCCCGGCTCCGTCGTCCTCGCCGGCGTGATGCTGAAGCTCGGTTCGTACGGCCTCCTGCGCTTCGCGATTCCGCTGTTCCCGTCGGCGATGGGCACGTTCTCGCCGCTGCTGATGACCCTGGCCGTCATCGGCATCATCTTCGGCGCGCTCATGGCGTACGTGCAGACGGACGTGAAGCGCCTCGTCGCGTATTCGTCGGTCAGCCACTTGGGCTTCGTGATGCTCGGCATCGTGATCTTCAACGAGGAATCGCTGCAGGGCGCGGTCCTTCAGGGCGTCAACCACGGCATCTCCACCGGCGCGCTCTTCCTCCTCGTCGGCTACCTGTATGAGCGCCGCCACACCCGCGAGATCAGCGAATTCGGCGGCATCGCAGCGAAAATGCCGGTCTACGCCGCGTTCTTCGTGTTCGTGACGATGTCGTCCATCGCGCTGCCCTTGACCAACGGCTTCGTCGGCGAGTTCCTCATCTTCGCCGGCAGCTTCAAGGAAGGCGTCCAGGCCGTCATCGCGCCCGTCGCGGAAGCCGGTCGCTGGCGCAACACCGTGCTTGTCGGCGGCGGCATCGCTTCGCTGGGCGTCGTCCTCGGCGCGGTCTACATGCTGTCCATGGTCCGCCGCGTGTTCTTCGGGCAGATCACCAACCCCGCCAACAAAGCGCTGCACGATCTCGACTGGCGTGAAAAGACCATCATGGCGATCCTGGCGAGCTTCATCCTCTGGATCGGCGTCTACCCGTCCAGCTGGCTGAACCTCTCCAAGACGACGGTCCACGCGATGGTCCTGGCCCACCGGCCGGCGATCCTCCAGGTGCGCGCGCCGCTCGATTACAAGCACGAAGCCATCCAGCACGAACACGCGGATCGGTAGGAGTTACCTCATGTTGCACGATCTGGCATTGATTACGCCGCAGCTGATTCTGCTGATCGCCGCGCTGTTCACGCTGGTAGCCGATCCGTTCCTGCCGATCGCCGCCTCCCGCAAGTTCTGGGGCCTGTTCGGTGCCGGCATGTCCGCGCTCGCCGTCGTCGCGTGCGCGGTGCTGTGGAAATACGGCCCGTTCGAGATGCACACGCCGGCCTTCAGCTACCACCTGTCGGCGTCCGGCCACGCGCTGTTCTTCACGGCGTTGGTGTCGATGTGCGCCATGATTACGCACATGTCCAACCCGGAGTACCTGGTCGAGCAGAAGTCGCACTACGGCGAATACTACGCGCTCCTGCACTTCGCCACGTTCGGCATGGCCATCATGGTGAGCGCGGAGAGCCTGCTGACGCTGTTCATCGGCCTGGAAATCATGTCGATGTCGATCTACGTCCTCGTCGCGTTCAAGCGCACGTCGCAGGCGTCGGTTGAAGCGGGGCTGAAGTATTTCATCATGGGCTCGGTCGCGTCGGCGTTCCTGCTGTACGGCATCGCGTTCCTGTTTGGCCTGTCGGGTGGCACGAGCTTCATTGAAATCCAGCGCGCGCTGCTTGCGCCCAAGCCGGGTCAGGACCTGTGGCTGGGTCTGGCGGTCGTGCTGACGGGCGGCGCGTTCCTGTTCAAGGTCGCCGCTGTCCCGCTGCACATGTGGACGCCGGACGTGTATGAAGGCGCGCCGACGCCCATCACGGGCTTCATGTCGAGCGCCGTCAAGGCCGCGGCCTTCGGTTCGTTCCTGAAATTCCTGTACGCGGGCCTCTCCGGTCCGGCGATGGCGTCGCTGCACTTGCCGCTGGGTCAAGTCCTGGGCGTGTTCGCGGTCGTGACGATGACGGTCGGCAACATCCTCGCGCTGACGCAGCGGTCCATCAAGCGGATGCTGGCCTACTCGGCCGTGGCGCACGCTGGTTACCTGCTGCTGGGCACGATCGCGACCATCGACGACCCGACCCTCGGTGCGCCCTTCCTCGCGCCCACGGGCGCTGTGCCGTTCTACCTCGTCGGCTACGCGCTGGCGTCGTTGGCGGGCTTCGCTGCGCTCTCGAGCCTCGGCAAGAACGGTGAAGAACTGACGACGGAGGGCCAGCTCGCGGGTCTGTCCAAGCGTCACCCGGTCGCGGCGCTTGCGCTGACGGTCTCCGTGCTGTCGCTGGCTGGCGTGCCGCCGACGCTGGGCTTCTTTGGCAAGCTGCAAATCCTGCGCGACGTGCTCGCGGTGGACAACGGCAAATACCTGCCGCACGTCATCATCCTGGTGCTGAACTCCGTTGTCAGCGCGTACTACTACCTGAAAGTCCCGGTGGCGATGTACATGCGCCCGGACAGCAAGGCCAACCGCCAGTACGTGCGCGAGCCGAGCCTGACCTGGGCGATGGCGCTTCCCGCGCTGGCACTTCTGGCGCTGGGCATCATGCCGGGTCGTGCGATGAACTGGGCGAGCCGCTCGGAACAGGCGATTCGCGCCGGCACGGAATCGGCCAACGTGGCGCACTCGTACGCGGTCGTCAAAGGCGGCGGAAGCGCCAAGCCCGTGGCCGCAGTGGCGCTGGAAAAGCCGGTAGCCGCAGCGCCGGTTCGCTAATCGCGCGCGGTGCCGCCCAAGAGGCCGCGCTGCCCGACCGATTCGCTCCCGATCCACAAGATCCACAAGATGCCAGCATCGCCGAAGCCGCGTTTGCGCGACGCCGACTGCAACGCGCCGGCTGACGTCGGTCGCTCAAATGGGCGAAATTGCCGCAAGTTCAGGCCAGCGGCGCGCCGGAAAGCAGCCGCTATTGCTCGAACTCCAGCCAACTGCTCATCCGGATGACCGGCTTGTAGTCGCCGCCGCCCGTCCACACCGGCACAAAAGGCTTGCCGCCAATCAGCGCCTGGTAGCTCACCGTCGCCGTCTGGCCGGGCTTCACCTGCGCGGTCACGTCCGCGGTCCACACCTGCACGTCCATGCCCGGGCACCAGCCCGCGCGCCCGTACGGCCACGTGCCAAACTGGTTGGGAATCGCGCCCGTCGTCGCCTGCTGCAGGCAGCCCTGCCCCGTGCCCGCCAGCGGATGGGCTTTGGTGAAAGTCTTGCCGCCGACGCTGAACAGGTGGTCGTGCTGGCAGAACTCCGCACAATTCAGGGAATCCGTCCCCGAGCCATGCCCCGTGATGATCGCGACGATCTTCACCGACTTCGCCGTGGCCGGCACCGCCACGTCGATCGGCTTGAACTTGTCGTTGTAGGTCTCGTCGTACTGCTCGCCGTGCCACAGCGGCACGATCGTCGCGGGCCGCGTCGCCTTGCCCTGCGTCGAGAACCGCAGGCTCGCCGTCAGCAGCCAGCCATCCGGCGTGTCGTAGCGAAACCGCACCTTGCCGCCCTGCTTCAACAGCGGCAGCAGCGCTGATTCATCCGTCAGCCAGCGACCTTGCCGCTTGTAGCTCGTAATCTGCCGCGCGAACTCCGTGTCGCACGGGCACTCGCAGACGCCATAGCCCTTGCCGTCGGCGTTGCAGGCGCGCTTGCCGACGCTGCTGCGGCCGTCGGGCTTGGCGCAGGCGCAGTCCATCGTGTCCGTGCCGGTCTGGCAAGCCATCGCCACGCTCGCGGCGCTCTCGGTCGTGTTGTCGCAGACGTTCATGTACGCCTCGCGATCCCAGTCCGGGCAATTCGCGTCCAGCCCGTCCTTGCAGCCGTGCGCCATGTCCAGCATCAGCGTGTCGAACTTGGCCATCTGGCCCGCGTCCGGCAACGTCACGTCCGCGTACACCTTCGGCGGTCCCCAGCCGTTGCCGCCGTTGACGTGGTCCCACAGCGGCACAACCGTCGCCTTGTCGGCTGCTTCAGCGTTGAGGTTTTTTGCCTCGTACTCAAACCGCTGCACTTCATACACCAGCGACTTCAGCGTCGGATTCGCGCCCGGCAGCGCCAGCGAGCCCATTTCCCGCCACGTTTGCTGCCGGTCAATCGCCAGGCCAAACACGCCCGCCTTCTGCAGCGCCGCGCCCAGCCAGCCATCCAGGTTGAACGGCACGACGGCGATGTAGTGCAGCCGACCGTCCCACGCCGCCTGCTTTTCCGGCGTCAGCTTGGCCAGCGCGGCGTCAAAACGATCCTTCTGCTTTTGCACGGTCGCGCTCGCCGTGTCGTCGTCGGCGTCGTAGCTGCCAAAGAAGTAGTGCACATTGGTCGGCGAATTCTTCAGCAAGTCCGCGGGCGCTGAGCTCCACAACGCGTGGGCGTACGTGTATTTGGCATCCGGCGCGGTAAAGACGAAGACGTAGCTGTCACAGCCAGTCCAGTTCTTGGCGAGGTTCCAATCGCCGTCGAGGGTCGGCAACGTCAGATCGCCCACGCGCGTGCCAGGCGTTGAACCGCTCGCGGTCGGGTCAAACGCGGCCTGTGGACCACAAGTCGGCACCGTGGGGCCCGTGTCTGCGCTCGCAACGTCATCGGCGGTTGCGTCCACTGCGACATCCGCGTCCGTCCCCGGCAGGTCGGCCAGCTGCGCGTCGTCGGCGTCGCTGGCGAGCGCCGTGTCAGCAGTTCCATTATCCGATGTCTTGGCGCCGCACGCAGTCAACGCAGCGAGGGCAACGGCCAGAAAAGTGTGATGAACGCGCATGAAGTTCTCCCGGGTCGAGGTGGAACGTCCGGGAGAATGGCGGGGCGGCGCGCACGGGTCAAGCGCCATTTCAGCCGCGATGCGCGGGGCAAGCAGCCCCGAGCGAAACGCGACTTACAGCCGGTATTCCACGCCCACCGCGAAGTGCGGACCCGCCAGCTGATTCTCGCCGCCCACGTAGCTCTGCGTCGTGGTGCCGTAAATCGTCTGGAGCTGGGTGTTGTAGAGCGCGGACGTGCGCATCGACGTGCCGCCGACGCCCGTGGTCAGGATGAGCGTCTGGTGGCCGCCGACGCCGCGGAGGTAGGTGCGCACGCCGAATTCGCCCGTGACGACCGTCGTGGAGCCGCCGCCCATGCCGTAGAGGTTCAGCGTGCGCGTGATGGGAATGTCGAGGACGCCGTCGAAGTAGCCGAACCGGAAGCCGTCTGAGATGACCGTCGTGTTGGTGACCCGCAAGCTGAGGCCGTCGGTGGCGCCGAGTCGCAAATATTGGACGAACGACGGACCGGCCTTGGAGCAGCTCTTCTGCTGGCTGACGGCGCCGCTGTCGCCGGTGACCGAGACGTCCTTGACCGTCACGCCGTTGTTCACGTCGCAGCCGGACGCGTACATGCTCGTCGCGCCCCACGATTCCCGGTAGTAGCCGGCGCCGAGGCCGAATTCCGCGAAGTCGCTGGAGTAGGCGACGATTGCGTGGGCGTTGAGGATGTCGACGCCATGCGGGACGGAGATGGCGACCGGCGTGATGCGCGCCTGCACATGAAACCAGCTGCCGTGATAGCCCCACGCGAAGTCGGTGAGGCTGGCGATGTCGATGACGCCGATGTTGGCCATCGGCCGCAACGTCGCGCGGAACCAGTGTTCGTAGTTGCTGCGCGCCGGGAACGAGCGGCTGACTTCGCGGCGGTGGTCATTGAGTTCCACGGTGTCGCCGGGGAGCGCCACGTCGCCGCGGTTGAGCTCCGCCACCGCGCGATTGCCCTCGACGCGGATGACCTCGACGACGGCGCTCGGCGCGTTGGACGCAACCTCTTCCTCCACACCCGTGAACGGATTGAGCCGCAGCTCCTTGCTGCGCGATCGCACCAGCAAGATGTCGCCCGGCACGATGTTCGCGCCCTCCTCCAGCTCGATCAGCATGTTGCCGCGCTTGGCTTCCAGCACTTTGCCCAGCGTGCCCTTCTTGGCGATCGCCGTGCCAACGCCCGTTGCCGCCGCTCCGCCCCAGCGCAGCGCAATCGGTGCGCCATCGTCGCCGAACAGGAAAGCGCGGATGCTGTTGTCCTTGGCCACCGCCAGCAGCACGCCGTCGGCCACGCGCAGCTCCGTCACTGGCGCGCCCACGTCCGTCTCGCTCTTGCGCACGGGCGCGTCGCGATGGGTGATGTCGTACGTCACCAGATGGCCGGACCGCGTCGCGCCAACCAGCAGCGCGCCGAGGATGCGGTACGTGACGACGTCAGCAGGCACAGCGAGCTCGCTGGATGGAGCCGTCGCCGCGACGTTCGGCGCCTGCGCCAACGCCGGAAGCGCGAGAAGGCCGGTCAGGAGACTCCATCGACACAAACGCACTTTCATAGCAACCTCCGGGATGCGCTCAGTCTCTCCCCAATGCAAGGGTAGGTCAAACGCGAGATGGGGCCACACGGTCTGCCGCAATTGTGCGCAAGTAGAAACAGTGTCTTCCTGGAATAGCCAATTGTCGCCGCGAGAACCTGACCTATCCTTTCCATGGCGTCACGCCGGAGGCACCCCATGATTGAGATCCGCCCGTTCGCTTCACTCGGCCACGCCAACCACGGCTGGCTGGACGCGCACCATCACTTTTCCTTTGCCGATTACTGGAATCCAGCCCGGCAGAACTTTGGCGCGCTGCGGGTGTGGAACGACGACCACATCGCTGCGCAGTCGGGCTTTCCGCCCCATCCGCACAAGGACATGGAGATCATCACGTACGTCCGTCAGGGCGCGATCACCCACAAGGACAACCAGGGCAACGTCGGGCGCACGGCGGCGGGCGATGTGCAGGTGATGTCGGCGGGTACGGGCATCGTCCATGCCGAGTACAACGTGGAGCAGGAGGCGACCGAGATCTTCCAGATTTGGGTCGAGCCGGCGCGCAAAGGCCTGCCGCCGCGCTGGGAAAACCGGCAGTTTCCCAAGGCGTCACAGGAGGGCACGCTGCGGCCGCTGGCTTCCGGTCGGCCAGAACACCGGGACGCCGCGCCGATCATCGCCAATGCGACGCTCTACGCCGGCACGTTGACGCCGGGCCAGGAAACGACGCACGTGCTGGAGCCTGGACGTCGCGCGTACATCGTGAGCGCGCGTGGGCAGTTCAGCGTGAACGGTCAGGTGGCGCAGGCGCGCGACGGCGTGGCGATCTCCGCAGAATCGCTGGTGACTTTGCGCGCGATTGACGAAGCGGAAATTCTGCTCCTCGACTTGCCTTGAGCCGCAACTGCGCGCTACGATCCCCGGCTCCTGGGCCAGCCCTTTGCGCCCAAGACCGGAGATTTCAAAATGTCGCGTTTCGTGTCCTTTTTGGCCTGCCTGAGCGTTCTCGCCGCAGTGCCCGCGTTTGCCGATCTGAAAATTGGCGTGGTTGACATGCAGGCCGTGCTGAAAGGCACGGTCGCGGGCAAAGCCGCGGCCAAGAAGTTTGAAGACGTGCGCGACCGCAAGAAAGCCTCGCTGGAAAAGCAGGGCAAGGATCTGCAGAAGCGCGAGAAGGCGCTGGTCGACAAGCGCAACGAGATCATGGCGAAGATCAGCGAACTGCAGGGCAAGCCGCCGGGCGACGACCTGAAGCAGCGCGCGGCGGCGCTGGAAGCGGAGGCCAAGAAGTTCGATGCGGATTCGATGGAATTCGAGATGGCCAAGCAGAAGGCGGTTGAAGAGCTGGGCCACAAAGAGGGCGAGCTGCTCAAGCCGATCGAGACGATGATGAAGACCAAGATCGACGCAATCGCCAAGGAACGTGCGCTGAGCCTCGTGCTGAACAAGCAAGTGGCGGTTTTTGCGGCGGACGCGATGGACATCACCGCGGAAGTCATCAAACGGTGCGACACGCCCTGAACGCGCGGACGCCCTTCGCGCTTTGCGTCACTGCGGCGCTCGTCGTCGTTGCGCCCGGTTGTCGGCGCGACGCGCAGCAGCAGCTCAACCAGCAGAACATGTTTCCCGATGCCGGCGTGACGGCTGCGGCGCCTCCCGCGAGCGCGGCGGGCACGTTGGCGCGCGCGGAACTCGTCAAAGAGCGCGAGCCGAACAATCGGCCCGATGAGGCGCAGGCTGTCTCCAGCAACGCGCTGATTGAAGGTGTGCTGGCGCCGCCCACGGGCGAGAATGCCACGCCGCCCAAGCCGACCAAGGGCAAGAAGAACAAGGCCTCTGGACGCGGCGACAGCGACTGGTACCGGCTGGCCGCGACGCCGCCGGGACAGCTCGTGCAAATCGACCTGCGGGAAGGTCCGGCGTGCGCGCAGATCGAGCTGTATGACGACACCGGCAGGACGCTGATTGCCCAAGCGCGGAGCAAAGGCGGCGTGCGCCCCGTGCTGCCGTCGATCGGCCCGGACGCCCACGCGTCGCTGGTGCGCGTGACGTGTGACGGCGATGGCCAGGGGCCGTACAAGCTGGCGGTCTTCACCCGGCCGACGCGGCCCGACGAGGAACTGGAGCCCAACGGCGCGCCGCGGCAGGCGAGCCAGACGCTAGCGGCGGGGCAATCGATGCAGGGCACGCTGGCGCCGGAGGCGGACGTCGACATCTTCGCGCTGGATTTCGCGGCGGCGGGCGGCGTGGACGTGTGGGTGCTGAGCGTGACGCCGGTGCCGGGCGTCATGATGGAGCTTTCCTTGCTGGATCCCGCCACGCAGGAGCCGCTGCTCGTGCGCAAGTCGGCCAAGGATGGCGGAATCGTGGTGCCGGATCTCGCGCCGTCGCGGCTGCCCAAGCGCACGCTGGTGCAGCTGAAGGCGATTTCCGGTCAGGCGCCGGACCAGCCCTACGTGCTGACGCTGGCACCGCTGCTGCCGGCGGGCTGCGCGAAACAGGCGGAGTGCCTGGATCGGCTGCCGACGGAGCGCGAGCCCAATGAGACGCGGATGACGGCGCAGCAGTTTCCGGCTGGCAAGCCCATGAACGGCTTTCTGGACAGCGCGGGCGACGTCGACACGCTGGAGTTGAGCTGTGCGCCGGGCGCGGTTGTGCGGTTGGTGGCGACGCCGCCGGCGGAAGCGACGCTGATCCTGCAAGTGGGCGACGGCCCGGACACGCTGCGCGTGGAAGGCACGGGACCCGGCGTGCCGGTTGTCATCGCGGGCGTGGTGGCGTCAACGGGCCGTCTCGGCGTGGTGCTGCGCGCCAAAGGCGAAGGCCTCAAAGCGACCGAGCCGTGGCGGCTGGAGTCAACGGCGGCGCTGGATCCGCTGTTTGAGGTTGAGACCGGCGACGAGACGAAGCTGCTGACGCTGCTGACGCCACAGCACCTGCTCCTGCCGATTCCGGCCGGGCCAACGCTGCCCAATGGCGGTTGGCAGCGGACCGGCGCGCTTCTGCCCGCGGGCGATGTAGACGCGTTTGGCCTGGACCTGCGCAACCGGCAAGGTCCGCAGGGGTTGGAGCTGCTGTGCGGCGGCGATGGCCTCCCTGGGCTTGCGTGCACGCTCATGGATGCGCGCGGGCAGGAAGTGGCGCATTTGGCGGCGGGTCTGCCAGAGCAGCCCAGCCACGCGCCGTTGTCCGTGCTGCCGGGCGTCTATCGCATCGTGGTGGCGGCGGACAAGCCGCGGATCAGCGCCGTGCCGTATCGCATTGCAGTCCGCGACGCGCCGGAGCTGGCGCAGTTGCCAACACCCGGTACGGCGACCGCCGAGCCAGTCAGGCCGTAGGCGGATCGTTCAGCTCGCCGCGCCGCGCCTTCTCGATCCAGAACGCCAGCTCGCGCTCAATCCGCGCCCGCGCCTTGGTTTCAAACGGTCGCGCCAGGAATGGGATATCCATCTCCACCTCGATGACGCCCGGGCGCAGGTGAACCCGCGGCGTCAGGTGGAACCCACGGATCGCAAAAGCGATAATCGCCTCGTCCGGACTCAGCCACTGCGGCGTGATGTGCGCGTGCGGAAACCGGTCCTTGAAGTGCTGCAGCGCCGCTCGGGCCGCGAGCCGCGCGAGGTCCATCGACAAGTCATGGGCAACCGTCTGCTTCACGCTATTTTCCCGCCAGTTCGTCAGCCTTGGCCTGCGCCAGCGCCAGCAACTTCGGCAGCGGCGCGTCTGCCCAACTCTGCACGACGGTGCCAGCCGGGTCCAGTAGCACAACCAGCGGCTGCGGTTCACCGGCGGCGAAGTCCGCGCCCAGGCGTTGTGCCGCCGTCATCCCAGCAGCATCCGGCGTCGTCGTGACAAGCGGCAGATTCGCAAGCGCCGCGTGCTGCAGCGCCGCCCGCGGCGCAGTTACGATCGCCCAATAGCGTCCAGCGTACCGCGCGAGATCCAACTTGCCCGTCGCCACGGTCAGCGCCGGCAGCGGATCGCCACGTCGCAGCAGAAGCGCCATTGTCTGACCTCAGAAGGAATTGCCGATCGTGAACTCAAACACCAGCGGCTGCTCACCCGGACGCGGATTCAGCGGCACGCCCCATTCAAAGCGCAGCGGACCGACCGGCGAGAACCAGCGGATACCCCAGCCGATCGACTCGCGCATGTTGGCGAGCGTCATCGATTCGCCTTCGCCAAACGCGTTGCCGATGTCAAAGAACAGCAACGCGCGCAGGTTCATCGGTGCTTTGAGGATCGGCATTTCCAGTTCGTTGTTCAGGTACAGCTGCTTGGTGCCGCCGTTGTGGAACGCGGAGAGCGTCGCGCCGGGATCGGAGCTCGTGGGAATGTAGATCGCCGGGCCGAGCGAATTGCGCACAAAGCCGCGGACGTTGTAGATGCCGCCGATGAAGAAGCGTTCAAACAGCGGCACCGTCTTGCCCGCCGGCGTCGCCCCGATCCAGCCGCCGACGAGGTTGAACTTCAGCACGGCTTCCGCGGGCAGCGGCACATAGCGGCGAACGCGGGCGACGACGCGGAGGAACTCGTTGTCCGAGCCCAGCGCGGGCAGCGCCCATTCGCCAGTCGTCGTGATGTACCAGCCGGTGTTCGGGAACATGCGGTCGTCGCGGCTGTCGTAGGAGAGCGTCGCCTTGAGCGCGGACGTGAGGCCCGACGCAAACAGCGACGCAATCGGCACGTCCGTACGGCCGGAGAGACCGCCGATCTGCGTCTGCGCCTGCTCGATTTGGTAGCCGCCTTCCAGGATGACCGTGTCGCTCAGGCGATAGCCCCAGCTCATGCTGCCGCCCTTGGAACGGCGCGTAAAGTCGGTGTAGAGCTGGTCGTAGCGGAACAGGTCGGTCGAGAACGTGACCTTCGTGTCCATGAAGTACGGCTCAAAGAAGGACGCCTGGAACATCGTGCGGATCGACGACAGCGAGCCCTGGA
>CAINLT010000492.1 GCA_903850505.1 uncultured Myxococcales bacterium
CCGCAGCCGCCGCGGTTCACCGAGCCGGAGCCGGTGCAGGAGGTGCCGCTGTCCCTGAAGCTGGCGTATGGCGGCTGGAGCTGGCTGGTACCGGACGACGAGACGCTGCGGATCCAGCGGGAAGTCGCCAAGGTGATGGCCGAAGAGGCGGCGACGGAAGCGGCGGCCAAACCGAAGGCGCCGGCGAAGCCCGCCGGCAAGACGGACGACGTGGCGGTCCAAGCGACGACGGCGGAGGCAGCCGAGAAGCTGCGGCACGGCGATGGGTCAGAAGGCTATGACGCCGATGGCGTGCGGCTGTGGAATGCGGCGGCGTCCAACGACGGGACGGCGGTGCTGACGATCGACGAGTTTGAGCGGCAGGATCTGGCGGCGCAGGCGCGGGCGCTGCGCAAGACGGACGAACCGGCCAAGGAACAGCCGGCGCTGCGGCAGAACGCGGCGGGCGAGTGGATCGAGGTCGATGACGGCGCGGCGATCCTGACCGACGAAGCCCTGGCGGAGATGCGCGCGGAGCAGGCGCGGAATGCCACACCGGTCGCGGCGACGCGGGCGGACGCGGAAGTCGTTATGAACAGCGACGGCACGAAGGTGCTGGCGGCGATGGACGACGACGGCGCGGACTGGGATGCGTCCCTGCGGACCGGCATCGCGGCGGACGACGCGAAGACCGCGGGCGCGCGCAAGAAGGCGGAGGAAGCGCGGCGCAAGGCGGAAGATGCGGCGCTCGCGGAATTTCCCCGGCTGCCCTGCCCGACCAACCCGTTTGGCATCGGCTTCTGCATTTCCAACCATCCCAAGGTGCTGGAGCGCACGCAACTGCCGCAGATTGAACATCCGCTGACGCCGCTGACGCCCGCCGATTTTGTCCGCGATTACCAACGCCTGGATGCGGTGCCGATGCCCGCGGGCTTTGCCGTGCTGCCACGCCACGCGCGCCCGCGGATCGATCTGGCAGGACCGCTGCCGTCTGACCTGGGCGACTGGCAGGCGGAACAGGACGCGCAGAAGCAGAAAGTGGACCTGAGCACACGCGCGGGCGTCCAGACGCTGCGGGCGATGGAGGCGCGCACCAAGCCGCACCAGATGCAGCCGGGCTACTACAACTGCGCGCTGCCGGCGATGCAGATGCAGGAAGTGCGCGGGGACGAGGAAGTGCTGCTGGAGAACCTGACGAAAGGCGGTCGGCTGTTCTTCAAGCTGCCGGCGCGCGCGCCGATCGCAGAGCTGGACCGCGGGCGCGGCGTGGAGCGCAAGGATCTGCGGCTGGACACGCTTGTCATCGACGCGGAGAAAGCCGAGGTGGCGCTCGTGTGGCGGGCGCAGTTCAAATTTGCGACGTGGGAAGAGCTGGAGACGTACCCGCATCTCGTCGGGCACGTGCTGGATTGGGACATGGAAGATCGCCGCAAGCGCGACGAGGCGGATGCCGCCCGCAAAGCCCGCGGCGACGGCACGCAGGTGCTGGACTTGAACGACCTGCCGCCGGAAGCAGCAGCGTTCCCGACTGCGGCGCGAGCGGAGCCAGAGCGCGCGCCGGATGGAGCCCTGGAACTGCCCAAGATGGGGTCCTACCTGCAAGCCGCGGACGACGGCTGGGCGGAGCGCGCCGATGAGGCAGCAGCGGAATCGGCTGAACGGCGCAAGAAAGAGCAGGCGGAGCTGACCTGGCGCGCGCAGAAGGCCGACGCGCTCAAGAACCTGGCAGAAGAAGAAGAAGCCGAGAACGCGCGACGCGGCGAGATTGCCGCGGCGGTTGCGGGAGGCAAGCCGGTGCCACCCAAAGGCGGCGGCAAGAAGTAAGGCGGGGACGCGTCAGGGGTTGGGGAGCCAGAGGCGGACGCCAGATCTTTCGACAAGTTCGGCGGATTCGCCATCCGTGCCACCCAGGACAAGCACCTCTGATCCGGTGTAGACCCATGCTGGCACGAGCCGCCGGTGCTTCGGGTAGCCGAGGCTCGTCGTGTAGCCAAAACTGTCGGTGTACGGATCATAGCGCAGAGGCCAGGTCGGATAGTCATCGCCCGCGGCATCGGGCCAGAGATGGTAGGTGGTGACAGGATCCGGATATAGTTCGCCCTGCATGAGGAACTGCGAACCCGTCCAGATTGATGGCATATACACAAACGGGCCGATCGTGATCGGGAGTTGCTTCATCGGCGACCACTTGCCGGTCGCCTTCCACCAGACTTCGCCGACGGCCGGCAAATTCTCCCCGCCCGCCATGGGGCCGACGGCCGGAATGAACGCGATGCCATCGGGAAACGCGTCAAAGAGGATATTGCCGAAGCTGTGATTACAGCGAACGGCTGGCAGCATCGTCTGCGGCAGCGCCTCCCACACGTTCTTCAGGGGACTGAAGCGCAG
>CAINLT010000493.1 GCA_903850505.1 uncultured Myxococcales bacterium
ACCCTGCCGCGTTGAAGTGAACGGTTTGACACGTTCCCCAACGCAAACGATGCTGAGGCCATGAAAACAGCGTTTTCCCTCTTGATGGTTGTAGTGCTCACGATGGCGGCCGCGTCGGCTTTCGCGACGACTGCTGACCAGGAAAAGCAGGCGGAGACGCTCGTGGCTCAGGCCAAAGAGCGCTATCAGGCCGGCGATTTTGAACATGCGGCGCAGTTGTACATGAAGGCTTACGGCGAAGTGCAGCGGCCCGCGCCGGTCTTCAACGCCGCGCGCGCGTACGAGCAGGCGGGTCTGTGGCAGGAAGCCAAGCCGTTGTTTGAACTGTACTTGCAGATCGATCGCGGCAACGACGCGGACAGTGTCGCCGGACGCGCGGATGCCCAAGCGCACATCGCGGCACTCAACGCCCGGATCGCCGCGCAGAATGCCAAGGCGGCTCTGCCGCCGCCGGTCCAGGTCGCGCCGCCAGAGCCGCTGCCCACCCCGGTGGTTGCGCCGCCGCTGAAGGTGTCGCCGGTCATCGAGGATCCGCCAATGGTGGAACCGCCCAAGGACGTGGCCGACGCGAACGTCGCGAAGCCGGCGAACGACGATTGGTCCGGCATGAAGACCGCGGCCGTCGTGACGATGTCGGCTGGCGCCGTGCTCATCATCGCGTCGATCGCGGTCGGCATCGTCGCGCACAGCGACCTCGCCAACCTGGACGCGCGCCTCGCCGCCGATCAGGTGCCCAACAACCAGAACCTGACGCTGCACGGGGTGGTGACACAGGTGGAAATGGACAGCGGCATCTCGACTTACAATGCCCGGCAAGTCACCGCCGGCGTGCTCGGCGGCATCGGCGCGGCGGCGGTCATCACCGGCGGCATTCTTTGGTGGCAGGACGGCCGTTCGCAGGGGCGCATGGCGCTGACGCCAGGCGTCGTTCCCAATCAGGGCGGCGCGATGTGGACGCTCGCGGGGCACTTTTAGATGAGGGTGGTCAACGTGATTCGGCACAAATCAGTCCTCCAAGTCTTGCTCGTGTTGTTCGCGCTGTCGCTCGCCGCGTGCACGGACGGCCGCAACGCCACGACGCCCGGCGAACTGTTCCACTGCAGCGCGGACAGCGACTGCCTCTCAGGCTGGAGCTGCGAGTGCGGCTACTGCCAGCAGCCCGGCACGCGGCAGTTCGCATGCGGCGTGTCCGCCGATGACGCCAGCGGCGACGCGACAGTGAGCGGCGACACGACGAGCGACGACAGCCTCGCGGGCGACACGATCGGCACGGATGCGACGACGGCCGACACCGGCGCGGACATCGCCGGCACGGACGCCAGCACCACGGACACCGGCACGCCGCCCGTCGGCACGCCGATCGGCGTATGCAACCAGTCGGTCTCCTCAGACGTGGTCTTTGCCGCGTGCAACCTCGCCACCTGGAGCGGCTGCGCGGCGGACTATGGCTGCTACTACGGCCCGTCCATCAAGCAAACGCTGTGCAAGAAGCACACGGCGCTCGCCGAAAACGCCGTCTGCGATCCCTGCAACCTCACGGAATGCGGTTTGGCGGCGGACAGTCACCCGATGATCTGCGACGCCGTCGACAAGATCTGCCGCCGGACCTGCGACGCGACGGTTCCGGTCAAGGCCGGCCAATGCCCGAGCGGCCAGCAGTGCTATCAGTTGGTGGACAGCAAGAACGTGCCGTATCCGAGCACGGGCGGCGTCTGCGCACCGTAGCCTCGGCACGGCGGTTTGTTCAGGAACGGCGCGCTACGGCAGCCCGGGAATCTTGAAGACGCCGCTGAAGTGCAGCGCGGCGAGAATCGCCAACACCAGGATGACCGCGACGGCCGCGATGCGCGGCGGCGTGAAGAGCGTCTTCTGTTCGATGTTCGCGACCGGCATCCGCTTGGACGGCGATGAACTCGGCGACAGCGTCGCCTGATTGCGGCTCGTGTTGCCCACCGCGGCGGCGCGAATCGCGCTACCAGAAGGCTGGCTGGCGCCCTGCAGCGATTGGTTGGCCGGATTGGTGGTCCCACGGCTCATCAAGTTGCTGGTCGTGCTCGGTGCGCGCGCCGGACCGACATCCTTGGGCGCCGACTCAGCGGGCGGCCGCAAGCCTTCCAACTCCGGCAGCTCCGGGCGCAGCTGGTTGATCGTCCGCGTCACGCGGGGCGTCGTCGGCGGCGGGGGAGCGTTGCTCGGATCCGGCGCATTCTGGAACGCTTTTTTGACCGAGACGCCATCGCGAATCGACGCGTAGAACGTGTGGAAATCCTTCCAGATTTCCCCATCGTGGGACAGGGACATCGGCTGGCCGCTCTTGTTCGCAGCCCAACTGAACAGCGGATCGAGGCCGTGGAAGTTGTAGGTGATGCCCATCGCCTTGAGCTTCCAGTCGCGATGCGCGAGGTCGGTCTCCGGCAACGGCGCTTCAAGCAAATCGGCCAGCGCCGTCGCTTCGTCCATGTCCGTCATTGCCGTGATGTCGACCGGCGTTGGCTCGTCCGTGGTGATCGACAGCTCTTCGCCGACCACAAACGCCTTGGGAATCGGCGAGGTCTGGCGCAGGGCTGCCAGGAGCGCGTTGTCGTCGTCCGAACCGCTCAGCGTGCGCTCAGCGACGGAGAAATCGTGATCGGGGTCGCCGACCAGCACGCCGCCGTCAAAGCCTTCGTCAAAATCGTCGCTGTCCGCCACCGGTCGCGGGGTCGCCTGGCTCCGCTGCTCCGGGGGCAGCCATCCGCCAGCCGCGTCAACCGGACCGGTCGCGTCCGCTGTCGGCGCAAAGTCGGACGTGTCGCGAAAGGAGTGGACCTGAAATTCTGACGAATCGCGATCCGCGACCCGCGGTGCGTTCCGCACGGCGGCGGCCACTTGATCGTCGCCGTCATCCGTTGGCACCGGTGCGCCGCAATGTGGGCAAATCAGGCGATCGCCTTGCACCACGCCGGCATCGCTGCGGCTGAAGCCAGTCCAGCACGCGCTGCACACGAAATCGGTGATGTTGGTGATCGGCCGCGCGTCGGACACCCATAGCCTCCCGAGTCGGCGAAAAACGTTGGGGTTGTTGCTCAACCCGCCGCGCCGTCCGCCCCAATCCGTTTGCAGTCCGCAGCCACCAGTAAGCCGGCGGCTGCATCGCGCAAGAACAACATCGGAAGGATACACGTCCGCTTGGCAAACGGTCAACGCGGTGGGCGTTGGCGCGGGCTTCCTGGCAAAGTGCGCCAAAGCGCGTCGTGCAGGCGGGGGCGGAGCGCGCGGATGCCATCAACGGCGTCGCGCGTCGGGTGGACGCGATTGGTCAGGAGGACGGCGCACGCGTCATCGGCAGGGGCAAACCAGACGCTGGTGCCGGTGAACCCGAGGTGGCCGAACGCATCGGCTGGCACCAGCTCGCCAGCGCTGGAGCCGGGACGGGACGGCGTGTCCCAGCCGTGACGCCAGGAGGTTCCGGCGCATCCCGCCGTCGTCGTGAGGCGCCGACACAGTTCCGTCGGCAACTGCAGAGGATTCCTGGCACCGCGCACCGCGGCCAGCCAACAGTCGGCCCATGTTGCAACGTCGCCGATGGCGCCAAAGAGACCGGCGTGGCCGGCAACACCGTCGAGCGCCGCGCAGTTGTCGTCGTGAACGACCCCTTGCAGCGGCAGGCCGGTTGGGCACCGTGCGGGCCACACTTCTGTTGCGACCACGTCGGCAGCGTCCCCGCCGGTGGCGCTGATGCGGCGAAAGCCAGTGCGCAAGCCAAGAGGCGCGGCGATTCGCGCCTCGTACAGCACATCGAGCGGCTGATCCGTCAGGTGCTCCAGCAGCCACCCGAGTGCCATATAGCCGAGATCACTATAGACTGCCCGCGATCCCGGGTCGTAGCCGTTGGGCGTGGTCAATACCGCGCGCTGCACTGCCGCAGCCCGTCCGGTCGCTGGCACGTCGCGCGTTGCAGCAAAGAAATCGAGCCACGCCGGCGCGCCGGACGTGTGGCTGATGAGTTGGCTCAACGTCGCCGCGCCGCGAACGGTGTGACGCGCCGCGGGCAAGTGCGCATCCAGGCGGTCGCCCAGCGCGATGCGGCCCTTGGCAAGCTCGCCGACCAGCAGCGTGAGCGTCGCCATGGGCTTGGTCAGCGACGCCAGATCGAACGGACTCGCGGCGTCAATCGCTTGGTTGGACCAATTGGGCAGGGCGGTCCGACCGGCTGCCAGCAAGCTGCGATCCGCGCCATGCCGCCACGCCAACGCTGCGGCTGAACCGACGCCGTTGGCGACAGCGTCTTCCAGCAGATCGCGCGCTTGCGCCGGGATCGCCATGGCTATCCCGGATGTCCCGCGGTCGTGCGCCGCTGGGTTTCCTTGTCCAAACGCTCGGTCACACTCCGCCAATCGTTGCGCAGCGCTTCCACGTCCCCGCGCAGGCCATCCAATTGGCTACCCGCCGCGAGGCCGCCCCGGACGGTCGCGATCGCCTCCCGCGCACGCTTGATCACGCGATCGTCGACCGCGCGCTCCGCCACTTCCTGCAGCAGCGGCACGGTCCGGCTATCGCCCAGGGTCGGCAGCGCCGCGCCCAAGGTCATGCCGAGGCGGAAGCTCGTGTCCGCGGTCCACGGCGCGAGGATGTCCAGCACGCGGCTCGGCTCAGCGACGAACCGGCACAGCGCCCGCACGGCACCGCAGCGCAGCAGGATGTCATGCTTCTTGCCGAGGAACGGCGCGATGACCGTGATCGCCCGTGCGTCGCCCAGCGCCGCCAAGCCTTCCAGCACCCCGACCCGCACCGTCTCGTTCCAGCCGGCCCGGTCGAGGCAACCCGTCAGTGCGTCAAAGCCCTCGGCCTGCCGCGTCTGGCCCAGCGCCAGCGCCGTCTCCGCTTCGACGAAGTACGAGGCATCGCCCGCGTTGAGCTTCGCCGCCAGCAGCGCCGCTGCCTCCGCCGTCTGGAAACGTCCCAGCGCCGCCCGCACCGCGCGCCGCGCCTTTGGATGCGCCGTGTCGACCGCCGCCGCCAAGTGGCCGTACGCGCGCTGACTGGCGATCTTGCCCAGCACCTTCGCGACCTCAGCCTGCACGCACCACGACGTGTCGTGCTGCAGCGCCGCCCCAAGCGCGTCCGTGTTCTGCGCCGTCGGCCGCTTGCCCAACGCTTCCGCCGCCCGCGCCCGCGCCAGCGCCGGAATCGCCTTCTGCAGCGCCGCCCGCAACATTGGCTCGCCGAGCGCCAGCTCCCACGTCGCCAGCATGTCCGCCCGCGGGTCGATCAGCACCATCTCCGGCGCCGCAGCGCAGTTGATCCACGCGCTTTGCTGCTTCTTTTCGACCGCCATCTGGTGCACCTGATGGGTGCCGTCGGCAAAATGGAGTTCCATCGCGACCTTCAGCTCAAACAGCGGCGCATACGCCGTGTCCTGCGTCTGCTCGATCGTCACCTGCAGCTGCTTGTCGTCGCCGTTCCAGCTCTGCGTCACTTTCAGTTCGGGGTAGCCCTTGCCGTTCTCAACCCACTGGCTGAAGAAGCGTCCCAGATCGCGGCCCGCGTAGCGTTCCAGCGCGCGCCGGAGGTCTGGCGTCTCGACGTTGCCGTCCGCGTGCTGGTGCAAGTACGAGCCAAGGCCCTGAAAGAACGCGCCATCGCCCAGCAGCCGCCGCAGCATGTGCAGCACCGCGCCGCCTTTTTCATACAGGTGCGCGTCAAACACGTCGATCGGCGCCTCGTACTTGTTGGTCACGATCGTCCGCCGGTAATGGCCCGCGTCTTCCGCGAAATAGCCGCGTTGGGCCTGGAGCCGCGCGTAGTCAAACTCGTCGGCGCTCTCCGACTCTTCGCGCCACAACTGCTCAAAATACGTGGCGAATCCTTCATTCAGCCAGCCGTGCGACCACGTCCGGCAGGTCACCAGATCGCCAAACCACTGGTGCGCCAGTTCGTGGGAAACCAGCGGCTCCGACGAAAAATCGAGGTGCGCGCGCGCGTCGTGCAGGGTCAGGTCCGTCTGCGTCGTCATGGAGCTGTTCTCCATGCCGCCGAAGATGAACTCGGAGACCGCGACCTGGCTGTACTTCTCAAACGGATAGCGCACGCCGAGCAGCCGCTCATACAGCGCCAACATCTGCGGCGTCCGGCCAAAAGCGCGCTCGCCGTCCGCTTCCCGACCCGGGAGCGTCCAATAGCTCACAAGCGTCGGCTCCCGCTGCTGCACCACTTCCACGAACGGCCCCACGACAAGCGTCAGCAAGTACGTCGGCGCCGGTCGCGACAGCTGCCAGTCGTAGATGCGCTTGGCCGGATCCGCGGCCTTGTAGATATCCCGCAGCGCGCCGTTGGACAGCGCGACCTGACCGTCCGGCACCGTCGCGATCACGTGCAGGCGCACCTTGTGGTTGGGACTGTCATGGCACGGAAACCAGAACTTGTGGTCCTCGTCCTGGCCCTGCGTCCAAGCGTGCGCCGGGCGGTCCGGGTGATCCGCGTCGGGCAGCACGAACCAGAAACCGGCTTTCGGCTCATGCGTGTCAAAGTCCATCGTCACGCGCACGATCTCGCCGCGCTGAACGGGTTCGCCCAGATCGAGCCACAGCACTTTGCCATCGTGATCCGTCGCCAGCTGACGGCCGTGGCCGTCGTAAGCGCGCTGGATCACGGGACCTTCCGCGTCAAAACGCAGCTTCTGCAGACCCGCGCGCCGGACCGCGCCTTCATACGTTGCCGTCCCCCACACATGGCGGTTGGCGACGTCGATCTCCACCAGCAGCGTCAACTCCTGCCAGTCCACCGGGACGTCGGGCGGAAATTGCTCCACCGCGTCCGCAGCTGCGAAGTCCTTGGGCGCGCGCAGGGCGTGCAGGCGAGCTGCTTCAATGGCGTGGATGCCGTGAAATCCGTGTTCGTGGCAGGGCATGGGGAGCTCCAAATCAGGGAGGCAGAGGTTAGGCGTTGGCGCGCGGCGCGGCAAGACCGGAGGGCGTCAAGCGAGGCCCCAGCGGCGGCGCAGCGCCCATTCCAGGCCCAGGAGAAGCGTCAGCCAGAGCATGACTTCAGGCCGGGTCCAGAGATCGGTGTGGTCGAGATCGGCGAGGTCGGAGTCCGTCTGGCGCGGCAGCGGGATGCCTGCGCCCGGCACGTCATCGCGCCACGTCTGGCCACCGGAGGACTTGGCGATCAGCTTCAGCAGGTGATCGGACGGCTGGAGACGGCTCGCTTCCCGCGTCGCCGGCGCCACGGCAAACGGCGCGCTGGCCTGCTGATTGCGGCCATCGACGACAGCCTCAACCTGCAACTGATGCGGTCCCGCCGGCACTTCGTCCAGCGCGAGTACGACTTCGCCGCGATCGTCGGTCGGTTCCTGCCACGCCTTGGACTCCGGCAGCGGCTTGGCCGGCTCCGGCTTGGCGGGCGCAGTCTTGTCCGGCGGCGGCTCCAGCGGCGCCAAACACCACCGGAGCGTCAGGCCTGAAACCGGCTGGCCGCTGGCCGATCGCGCGGTCACCCGCACGCGCACGGGCTCGCCCGCCGCGACCGGCTCCGATGGCGGCTCCAGCCGCAGCGCGTTCAGGTCCGGATCGTGCAGCAGCCACGCGGTCAGTTGGTCCAGCAAGCGGTGGTAGTCGTCGCGGCTCACATCGCGCGCATCGGTTGCCGCTTGCGACGGAAACGCCCACTGCCACAGGGAATCCGTCGCCAGGACCGCGCTGCGACCGTCGCCAATGTCCGCGACCGCCAGCAGCGGATGCCCCGCGGTGTCCGTCGCCAGCACATTGCCTTCGCCACCGGCGCGCAAGGACGTGTTGCGGCCAGAAAACGCGTGGCGATTCCAAGCCTTGTTGTTGCCGTCGGCATCGCCCGCCAGGAGCGAAACCGGATGCAGCGCGCCCGCCGGGGTCAACATCGGCGTCACAGTGCCTTCCGCCCAGCCAACGTCCGCGCCCTGCAGCGGCTCCAACTTGATCGGCAGCCATTCGGCCAGCGCCGTGCCGTAGTACCCGCCGCCGCTCAGCGATTGCCGACCGCCCAGCACCAGAAACGCGCCGCCGCCGGTCACGTATTTGTGCAGCTCAGGCAAGTAGCGCTCCACCTGGAACGGCCCGAACGGAAAGTCCTGGAAGATGACCAGATCAAAGCTGGAGAGCGAGTCCTCAAAGATCTCCCGGGTCGGAAACGGAATCAGCGTCGTGTCCTCGCCGGAAACGTAGCCCGCGGCGCCCTGGCCGATCATGATGTAGAAGCTGACCAAATCCACCGCCGGATTGCCGCGCAGATGTGCCCGCAGGAAGCGCGTGTCCCACGACGGATGCCCGGCCAGATGCAGCACGCGGGTGCGATCGCGCACGACCTGCAGCGCCGCCCACGTCTGGTTGTTGACCACGGTCGCTTCATCGGGCAGCGGCGCGACGCTCGCCTCCAGCAGGTGCGGGCCGACGTGGAGCGGCTGGAACTCGAGCTCGATCGCGCGCTGGGGCGGACCGCGCAACGGCAGCTTCTTCTCGGACGTTACGCGGCCATTGTCCTTCAGCGTCAGCGTCAATTCGCCGTCCGCGTCGGTATAGCCGCTCAACTCCAGATCAACCGTCACCGGCATGTACGTCCGCGTGAAGCCAAACGCGCTCGCCCGCAGCGCGGTCACTGCCACATCGCGCGCCGGCTTGGCGTCATCGATCGCCAGCGTGTGGACGGCAAGCCGCAGCCGGTCCAGCGTCTCCGCCGATTCCGCGTCCAGCGTCTGGGCGTCGCTCGCCGTCCGGGCGTGTAGCGGGCCATTGTCCAGGCCGTCGCTGACGAGCACCACCGCGGAAAGGCCGCTTGTTCGCCGCGCGTCGCCGAGATCGCCCAGCGCCGCCAGCAAGTCGCTCGCTTGACCGTCAGGCTTGCGCGCCTTCACTTCAGCGAAACTGCGCGCCGGCTCCAGCCGTTGCGCCATCGTGTACCACGCCACCGGCTGCTTGCGTTCGATCCGCGCCGCCGCCGCCAACGCGCGCTCCCACCGGGTCTTGCCCTCCGGGCCATGGGCCATCGACGCCGAGCGATCCACAATCACCGCCACGCGCTGCCCGCCCGGCCGCACGGAGCGGCTGACCCAGGTCGGCTGCGCCAGCACCGCCAGCACGCTTAGCACCGTCAGAATGCGCAGCGCCATCAGCAGCGCCCGCTTGCGCTTGCCCACCAGCTTGCGGATGTTCCACGCCGCGAGGCCCAGCACCGTCAACGCCAGCGCGCCGACGAGCAGCCAAACCGGCCACGCCCAGTGCAAACCCCATTCGAGATGGTCGCCGTGGTTCATCCGCTACGGCTCCGGTTGGTTGGGCAGGATGGGCGGCGGCGACGGGGACGTCGCGATGGGCGCCTTCGCCCCGCGCCGCGTGCGCAGCAGGTGCATCACGTGGGTGTGGTCGTCCTTGTAGTCCAGGCACAGCGCGTACATCACGAGGTTCACGGCGAGGCGAAACGCCTGTTCACGCTGCGTTTCCCCGCCCGGCACGACCGCCAACGCGTAGCCGCCAACCGCTTGCCGCGCCAGCGCGCCGCTCAGATCGTTGCGCCCGTACAGCACGGCAAAATGGTTGCCAACGCGGATGCCTTCCAGTTCGTGCGCGTCCGCGCGCCGTCCCACAGGCCGCTCCAGCCGGTAGAACGAGCGATAGAGCACGTGCGTCGGCGCCACGCGTTGCAGCGGCTGCGGAAACAGCCGGGCGAGTTCATGGCGCAGACCCTGATCAAACGCCTGCGACGCCTCAGTGCGCCCCGTGTTGTCGACGATCAGCATGCCGCCGGTCGACAGATGCTGGCGCAGCGCCGCGACGGCCTGATCAGAGAGATGCGGCGGCGCCTTGTCGCTGCCCCAATAGAGCAGCGGATAACTGAAGATCGCCGGATCTTCTGGCCGCACGCCCACGGGCTGGGACGCGATATCGATGCTTGTCCGCAGGCGAATCTCCTGGGCCCAGGCAGTCAGCGCGGAAGTCGGATCGGTCGCGCCCGGCACTTTCAGCCACGCCAGCCGCACCGACGAGCCCGGCAGATCGACGGCGTGCGCCGGCCCGGCCATCAGCAGCCAAGCCATTGCCAACACGGGAAAATACGGGATTCGCGGCATCGATCGATCCGGCGCAAACGCAGGCGCGGGGCGCGAGTGTAGCAGCTTCAGCGCGCCGCGGGGATGACTCCGGACCCGCCAAAATGCGGTTGTTGTTGCGGTGTGGAGTATCGGCGCTGTCCATGGCAGACTTTGCCTCTCCGCGGTGTTGAAAAGCCCGCAGACCAAATGCGTCATCCCATTTGAAAGGACCCGGTGAACCCATGAATCGTCGCTCGCTCGTCTCTGGCCTTCTGGTTGCCAGCTTGGCCTTCGCCGCCACCGCATGTGGCAAGAAGGACGCTGAAAAGAAAACGGATCAGCCGGCTGCCGCTGCGACTGCTGAGGCGGGCAAGGCCGCGGGTGCGCCCGGCGCTGTTTCGCCGACTGCTGCCGATGTTCCGCCGCCGCCGCCCGAACTGGGCATTCCGTATGACATGTTCTACGCCGCTCGGCTGCTGCAGAAATGCGCGCTGAAGTATGGCGTCGCCGAAAAGTCCGCCGAGCGGATGGCGATCGACTGGACCAAGGGCAAAAAGCCTGAGCTGCACCTCGATGCCGTGTTCCAGAAAGTGGATCCCAAGGCCAAGCCGGCGGTCGAGCCCAAGGAAGACCATCTGGCGGAACTCGAGCGCGAGAAATGGCGCGATGTGGTGCGCCTCGCTGATGCCCACACGGCGACGGTGGCCAAGCTCAAGGATGAGACCGAGACGTGCCTGTACGCGCCGGAAGTCGGCCTGATCGAAGGCAAGACCATTGAGACGTACGTCAAAGTGTTCGTGGAAGTGACGTGCATGCAGAAGCAGCTGACGACGGCTGAGGGCAAGACCGATGACCTCGCCCACGCCCAGGCGGCGGCGAAAGTGTTCGCGGACAACGGCATGACGGCGGGCGAATTCTCCCGTTACGGCCTCATCTTCGCCCGTTTCCCGGTGGTCATCCAGCAGGCCTACGCGGCGCGCAACCAGAAGTGCCCGGACACCAAGAATCCGACTGTGATTGCGCCGCTGCCGCCGGCGACGGGCGTCTACAACGGCGTCGTGTCGGGGGATCGCAACGCGTCCGTTCGGCTGGAAAACCGCAACGGCAAGCTGTCCGGTGCCGTGCAGTGGCAGGGTGTCCCGCCGCCGTCGCCCGATGGCCGTCCCCAGCCGCCGGCGATCCTGCCGCTCACGGGCACGCTCACGGGCGGCAGCTTCTCGGTCACGGGCGAAATGCAGGGCGAGACGTTCAAGCTCTCCGGCAAGGTGGAGGAAGAGGGCCTGTCGGGCACTTGGACCAACCAGCGTCCGGAAGGCAAGTTCAAGGGAACGTTCAAGGGGAACAAGCTCTCGGGCACGGCCCCCGTCGCGCCTGTCTCTGCACCCAAGTAAATTCCGGCGCAACCGGCGTTGCTTGGCGACGCCGTGGAGGTTTTCATGCCGCATGCTCCAACCCAGACCGGTACGTTGACGACGTCAGACGGCCTGCAACTGCAGACGCGCGCTTGGGTGCCCGAGGGTGCCAAGGGCACGCTGCTGGTGCACCACGGTTTTGCCGAGCACGGTGGGCGCTATGGCCACCTTGTCGACGCGCTGTTGCCGCACGGGTTCGCCGTGGCAACCTTTGACGCGCGCGGTCATGGCCGCTCGGGTGGTCCGCGCGTGTACGTGGAGCGTTTTGACAGCTACCTAGACGACCTCGCGCTGGTCATTGACGACGCGACGCGCAAGCTGCCGGCGCCGCTGTTCCTGCTCGGTCACTCGATGGGCGGCCTGATCGTCGCCAAGTACGTCCAGCAGCACGGCCTCGGCCCGCTCAAGGGCGTCATCCTGTCCAATCCGGGCCTCGTCAACAAGGTCAAGATTCCGGGCTGGAAGGCCGCGCTGGCGACCGGTGCCTCCAAGTTTGCGCCCAAGCTGCGCGTGCCGTCGGGCATTCCGCCGGAAGACATCAGCCGCGATCCCGCGGAAGTGCGGGCTTACGACGCCGATCCGCTCAACGTCAAAGTGGCGACCGCGCGCTGGTACACGGAGTTCCTCGGCGCGCAGGCGCAGACGCTGGCCAAGCCGGAAGCGCTGCGGGACGTGCCGCTGCTGGCGCTCATTGGCGACGGCGATCGCATCATCGATTCCCAGCAGACGCTGGAATTCCTCCGCCGGATCGAAGGTCGCGGCTTGACGGTGAAGACCTATGCGGGTTTTTACCACGAAATCATCAACGAACCGGAAGCGGATCGCGCGCGCGTGCTGGCGGACATCGCCACATGGCTCGAGGCCCACGCGGCCTGAAGCTGGGCGAGGCCCTCGTGGCCTCCAGCTGGGACTGTAAGGAATGCAAACAGAGATCGGTCGCTACCGGCTGGTCCGTCACCTGGCAACGGGCGGCATGGGCGAGGTGTATCTGGCGGAAGCGCCGGGTGCGGCCGGCTTTGCCAAACGCGTCGTCGTGAAGACGCTGCGCCAGGATCTGGCCTCCGATCCGGAGCTGGTGCGGCAGTTCATTGCCGAAGGGCAGCTGCTGGAAGCGCTGGATCACCCGAACATCGCGGCGATTCTGGATCTGGGCCAGGACGGCGACGGGTACTTCCTGACGATGGAGTTCGTCGAAGGTTTTGACATGCGCGCGGTGCAGCGCGCCCTTCCGATGGTCGATAGCGGTCAGGTACTCAGCGAGATTGCGGTGCTGGAGATCGTGCGCGCGGTTGCGCAGGCGCTGGATCACGCGCGGACGCGGCGCGGGCCGGACGGCAAGCCGCTGGGGATCGTGCACCACGACGTAACGCCGTCCAACGTGATGGTGCGCCGCGATGGCCACGTCAAGCTCGTCGATTTTGGCGTGGCGCGCACGGCGCTCGTGGCGCGGCTGTCAGCGGGTGCGCTGCGCGGCAAGCTCCCCTACTTGAGCCCGGAGCACGCGCGGCAGGAGCGCGCCGATGGCCGCAGTGATCTTTTTTCCCTCGGTTTGTGCGCGCTGGAGTGGCTGTCGGGCCAGCGCGCGCTGGACGTGGGCGAGCCGGAGTCGCTGGCGGAGGCGTACGCGCTGCTGCCGGCCAAGATTGCGGCGCTGTCCGGGCAAGTGACGCCAGGGACGTTCCAGCTCCTGGAAAGTCTGCTGCAACTCGATCGCAAGCTGCGCCCCGCGACGGCGGCTGAAGTCGCGGATCGCGCCAATCGCCTGCTGGCGGACGCCGGTGAGCTGTCCCCGGCGCGGCGTCTGGCGGCGGAACTGGCGCCGGCTTTCGACCTGCTCGCGGCGCGCGCGGGCAGTTTTGACCAGACGCTGGCACAGACCATCGGTCTGCTGGGCCAATCGCCCGGCGAGTTCACGGGAACGCTGAGCCTGCCGGGCATTGAGGTCGTCCGGCAATCGGAAGCGAGCGTGCGATCGGCCGTTCAATCTGGCGCGCTCGCCCCTGAGCCCGAGCGGCGGACGTCGCGGTGGGCGCTGCTGTTTGGCATCCTCGTCCTCAGCCTTGCGCTCTGGGTTTGGCAGTCGCGTCAGGACAACCACAAGGCATTTGTGCCGCCGCGGGCCGACGTTCCTGTGGCTGAAGCCGTCGCGCTACCGCCCGCGCCGCCAGTTGGCGAGCCTGTTGCCGTGCCCGCCGCGCCGTCGCCAACCGCCGTCGCGATCGCGCCCAGCGCGCCGGCTACCGCAGAAGTAGCGGCTCCGTCGGAGCCTGTGGCGCCGGAGAAGCACGGCCGCGACGCCAACGCTGAAGCCAAGGCGGCGGCGCAATGGGGAGTTGTCGAGTTTCGTGTCCTGCCGGCCTCCACCCTGATCACGGTCGATGGCAAGAAACGTCAGGCGACGTCCGGCGGCGACCACTACGTCCTGCAACTCAAACCGGGAAAACACACGATTGTGGCGCGCGATCCGGAGGGTACGGAAGCCGCGCAAACCACAGCGGTGGACCTCGGTCCGGGCGATTACCAGAAGCTCAAGGGCTTTAGTTTCCTCCCTTGAGTTGTCGAGCGGCAGGCGAAGGCGCTACCCTAGCGAGCCATGCAACCGACCCGTACGCTGACCGCCGCCACATTTGCTGAACGCTACACGCTTCCCAAGTACCGCCTGCGCGTGCTTTCGGGGCCAAATGCTGGGCTGGAAAAGACCTTTGACCGGCGCCTCGTTTACGTCGGCTCGGCGCCGGACAACGACTTGGTGCTCGACGACCCGTCGGTTTCCCGCAACCACCTGAAGATCGACGGCGAGCGCACTGGCTACCGCGTCCGCGATCTGGAATCCAAGAACGGCACCTGGTTTGCCGGCGCGCGGCTCATGGAAGCGGTGCTCGGGCCAAGCGCAGTGCTGCGTCTGGGCCAGTCGGAGCTGCAGTTTGAGCAGCTCGCGGAGCTCCATGAAGTGGCGCTGTCCCGCGAGCCGCAGTTTGGCAACCTGCTCGGCCAGTCGCCGGAAATGCGTGAAATCTTCGCGCTCCTCGCGCGCGCGGCACCGACGGACAGCACGATGCTGGTCGAAGGTGAGTCGGGCACGGGCAAGGAACTCGTCGCGGAAGCGATCCACCAGCACTCGCGACGCGCCAAAGGGCCGTTCGTGGTGTTCGATTGCTCCGCGGTGCAGCGCGACCTTGTGGAGTCGGAGCTGTTTGGCCACGTGAAAGGCTCGTTCACCGGCGCGATCCAGAACCGCAAAGGCGCGCTGGCGGAGGCGCACGGCGGCACGCTGTTCCTGGACGAAATCGGCGAGCTCGATCTCGACCTGCAGCCCAAGCTGCTCCGCGCGTTGGAGAAGCGGGAGATCAAGCCGGTCGGCTCCAACGAGCGCCAGGCGGTCGACGTCCGCATCGTGGCGGCGACCAACCGCGATCTGGCGCAGATGGTCAAGGAAGGCGCGTTCCGCGAGGACCTGTACTACCGGCTCGCCGTGATTCAGGTGCAGTTGCCGCCGCTGCGCCGCCGGAAATCGGATATTCCGCTGCTGGTGAGCCACTTTCTGGCCGACACGCAGGCGCGCAACCCGCGGCCGGGCGCGCTGACGATCTCCTTTGAGACGAGGCAACAGCTGCAGGCGTACCCGTGGCCGGGCAACGTGCGCGAGCTGAAGAACCAGATCGAACGCGCGGCAGTCCTGTCCGACGGCAAGGAGCTTCAGGTCCAGCTCGATCCGCAGCGCAACGCCGATCAGGTCGTCCTGGCGCATCCCGAGGCGGCGTACGAACTGCCGTTCAAGGACGCCAAGGCGCGGCTGATCGACGCGTTTGAGCGGGAGTACTGGCAGCGCGCGCTCGACCGCCACCAGTGGAACGTGTCGGCGGCGGCGCGTTCGACGGGCTTGCATCGCAAGTCGCTGGAATACCTGATCAAGAAGCTGGATCTGGTGCGGCCGGCGTAAATTTCGCGGTCGCCATTCGCCACAACTCTTCACATTTGCGCCGCCGCGTTGCCCGGATAGCGCGCGGTCAACCGCCGTCCGGGTCTGTGCGCGATCTCGCGGTCTTGCGCATTCGGCCCCGCGACAACTGCCGGCGCTTGCAACCAAATGCTGGAAAAAATTGCGCGATCGCCGGCCTGTCGTACATTGATTGAGCTGGAGTGAAGCCAGCGGTGGAGTGCATTGTGAGCAAGACAACGACCCAGACCAAGACCCGGATCGAAGTGGACGTGGCGCTGCGCCAAGCCGATTTGACCAGTCAGGAAGAGAAAGTCCTGCGGATGCGTTACGGCATCGGGATGGCTGCTGATGGCCAGATCCAGGCGCACACGGCCGTGAACGCGGACGTCGAGGCGCAGATCGCGGCGATCGAGCAGAAGGCCATCGGCCATGTGCGTCGCCAGCAGGCGGTCATCGACCGTCTCCGCCGCATTGACGGCTAGCTTTCGCGACGGCCTCGTTCGCGGACACGGAGGGCCCGGTGGCCGTAGGTTTCGACGCTGCAGTGTTCCCGGACGTGTTCGCGCTTGACGCGAGGCCAAAAACTCGCCAAACTTCGGCCCCCGCTTTGCGCCATATGGCTGCAAGTGCTGGATTTCTGGGCTCGCTAGTGAACCCATACCTTGATATCGCGAGTCCTGCGCTCGACTTCTGGAGTTTCCCATGGCATCGCCAACCCGCTCGACCGACCGCATCCGCAAAGCCAAGCGCGTCAAGTCCGGCCAAGAGCGCAAGCGCATCATCGCTCGCGACCAGCGCATTGCCTCCGAGAAGCAGCTGGAAATTGCCCTGGGCGAAAAGTTCTCGCTGCCCACCATTCGCTGAGCTCCAAACGCTCGCGAGCGGGCTACCCGACGGACGCGAGCCGCTGCCTGAACCGACAGATTCCTCGGGCGGCGGTTCGTACCCCGGTTCTGCTGGACGTTCTTCGCCGGCCATCCGCACTTTTCGCGGTTGGCGCGCGTGGCTGACGCTCCTCGCTCTTTTCCTCATCGTCGCGTTCGCCGCCGTTGCCGTACTGCATCGCGGACCGCTGAATCCGCCGCCGTCGTCGCCTTGGCGTGTCATCGAGCGCATCGGCCTGCTTTTTGGCGTCGTGCCCGATCTGCCCGATGAGTGGGCGGTCGACCTCGACAAAGTCCCCAAATCTGACGCGCCGATCAAGAACGCCGTGACTGCGCCGCTGGGCGAACTGGCCAACCCGTTTCGCGATGCCGATGCGCGCAAGGCATGGGAAGCATGGCACGAAGGCCGTTTTCAGGACGCGCTGGAGCCCGCCAGCAAGGCGTGGACGGCGCTGGGCAAGCGCGATCCTGAACAGGAGCGTCCGCTGCTGGCGTTCCTCTACGCGCAGACGCGCTTGTACGCCAAGGACAATGCCGCTGCGCTCGCGGCTGCCAAGATCGCCGCGACGCATCCGCTGCTCGGCGGTGAAGCGCTGACGTACATCGCGACGCGCGCGGATGAACAAGGGCTTTCCTTCGTCGTCCTGGCGCTGCTCAAAGGCCGTACGGAGCCGCAGAATCTGCTGCTCAAGGCCAAGGCGCTCCGGCGCAATGGCCAATTTGACGCCGCGGTGGAGATGCTCGGCCAGTTCCGCCCGGGCAATGGCACGGGGCTGTGGCGCAAACAGCAGCTGGAAGGGATGCGGCTGGCCAACGCGCGCGGGAAGTTCGATGCCGCGGTGCAGATCGCGCAGCAGTTGATCGACCAGGCGGGCAAGAGCACGCAGACGGAAGAGGCGGTGGAGTTCCTGATCGGCGGCAGCGACGCCGTTTGGCAGGCGCGTTTGAAGAAGCGCCCGCAGGACGCCGCTGCCGTGCTCGACGCGCTGGTCTGGACCGCGCAGCGCCGCCGTTATCCGCGCGCGACGCCGGCGTTGGAAGCGTTGGCCAAGGACACGACGCTGGCGCTGCCCGTGCGCTGCCACGCGCGCTCGTGGGCGGCGCACACGCACGATCGCAAAGGTGAGCTGGACGCCTCGATCGCGCTCCTGGAAACGGTCGTCGACGAATGTGCCGCGCCGGAAGTGGCGCAGCTGATCGTGGACGAGGATCCGCTGGGTCCCGGCGACGCGCAGTGGCGGATCGGTCGCGCGCGCTTGCTGCAGGGCAAGCTGGAGGGGACGGCGGACCTGAAGAAGGCGCTGGAGCTCGGTCTGGGCGGTCTGGATGGCGACGACGCGAAGACGCTCCTGCACTTGGCGACGCTTCCCGATGCCGCGGCGAAGCTGAAGCAGCACGGTGCGACGTCCGCGAACGATTACGCCGAGCGCGACATCGTCGACGTCATGGCCTGGCGTTTTGCGATGGACGCGATGGTCGCTGGCAAGTGGCAGGATGCGCTGAAAATTCTCAATCGGCTGGTGGAAGTCCGCGATTCAGAAGCGACCGAGACAGCTTTTGCGCCGCGCGCCAATAACGCCCCGCCGCCGCGCTACGACGATCGCGATTGGGCCCGCGGTCGCGCCGACTATTTCGCCGGTCGCGCGCTGCAGGCGCTGGGCAAGGACGATGCCGCGATCGACCGCTGGAAGCGCGTGGTGCTGCGCCACCCGCTGAGCTACTACGCGACGATGTCGCTGGGCCAACTGCAGGCGTCGGGCGCGCACATGCCCGATTTGCCCAAGGAGCCGTTGGCCGCGGGGCCGCAACTGACGGCGAAGCTGCTGGCGGATCCGAACGTGCAGCGCGCGCGTTTGCTGGGCCAATTGGGCTGGCATGATGAAGCGGGCGACCTGCTGGACGCAGCGGGCTTGGGCCGCGACGTGGCGCCGACGGACAAATGGTCGGCGGGCGATCCGCAGGGCGCGTGGGCGCGCGCGGCGCTGGACGATGAAGCGGAGCGCTGGACGTCGTCCCACGCGATGGGCCGCGATGCCCTGCGGCGCTATGCGACGCGCTATCCGGACGTGGACAACAAGCTGGCTTGGCAGATCGCGTATCCGCGCGCCTACCGGACGCTGATCGAGGGTGCGGCGCAGGAATTCGGCCTGCATCCGTCCGTCGTGTGGGCGATCGGGCGCAGTGAGAGCGGCTTCAATCCGCGCGTCGAGTCCCACGCCGCGGCGATTGGACTGCTGCAGCTCATCTTGCCGACCGCGCAGGCGATGGCCAAGCCGCTGGGCCTGACCGCGGATGCGACGACGCTGCGCCAGCCGTCGGTCAATGTGCGCTTGGGGGCGCGCTACCTGAAGGCGCTGCTGAGCCGCTTTGACCGCGAGGCGCAGATGGCTGCCGGCTACAACGCCGGTGGCGGTGCCGTGGGCCGTTGGCGCAAGACGCGCGGCGATTGGCCGATGGACCTGTTCGTCGAGTCGATCCCGTTCCGCGAGACGCGCGACTACGCCAAGCGCGTGTGTTCCTCGATCGCGGTCTATCGCAACCTGTACGATGGCGAGACGCTGCACGCTTTTGGCCTGACCCAGAAGGCGTTGCCGACGCAGGACGAACCGCCGACCGAGCCTTCGTCCAACGCCGGCACGCAGGTCGCGCACAAGCCGGCCGTGGCGGTCATCGAACACGCGGCGGAAGCGCAGGTCGTGGCGGATGCGGCGCCGGCCAAGCCGGTCGTTGCGGCTCCGCTGCCGCAGAAGCCGGCCGTGGCGGTCATTGCCCACGCGCCGCTCCTGGAACGGCACGTCAAGCCCGCGCGCCATGGCAAGCAGCACGTACAGCAGGCGGTCGCCCACAGCCACGCGCGGCCGACAGGCCATGTCCGTGAGACGCCGCACCGTGAGGCGCACGCGGTCACCCAGCACGCCGCCAGGAAGCCGTCGCGTGACCGTCTGCTCGTTTCCGCGGTTGTGCATCCGCCCAAGGCGACCCCGCCGCCGGCTGCCAAACACGCGGCGGGCAAGCACCACAAGCACCGCTGACCCGGCGCCTCTCGGCTGGGGATTGACCGTTCGCCCGCCCTTCCATTGAATCGTCGGCCCGGTTGGCGCGTCCATGTTGTGCGGCGGGAACACGTCCCGCCCGGCCGGTGTTATCCTTCCAGACAAGAAGGCAACTTGACGACGCAGCATCCCGATCACAAGCCGCACACTTGGCCGCGCGACCTTCGCGCGCGCGTGGCGCCTGTTGTCGCGCTGTTGGCGCAAGTGCGGCGGCGTCGGTGGCTGCAAACCGCGACGACGCGGCTGTTGGGCTGGCTGGCTGCGGGTTTGGCGTTGCTGGCGCCCACTTTGCTGCTGATGCGGCTGGACATCGCGACGGTCCCGGTGCTGCCGACAATGGGCGCGCTCGTGGCGCTCGCTGCGCTGCACGCGCTCTGGCAACGCCAGCCGTGGCGGGTGCTGGCGCGGCAGGTCGACGATCAGGCCAATGGCAAAGACACGCTGGCGACAGCGCTGTGGCTGGCGGAGAGCGGTCGGCAGGATGGCTGGGCCCTCGTCCAGGCGCAGTCTGCCGTCGCGCTCGCGGGGCGCTTGCAACCGCAGGTGCTCCAGCCCTGGCAGCGGCCGCGCGCGGCGCCGTGGTTGGTCCTGACGGTCGCGCTGTTGTCGCTGGCGATCTTTGCCCCGCTGCACGGCGTCAAGCGGCTGGTGGGCCTGCAGCCGACGGACGCGCTGAACGGCGTAGCGCTCGCGCTGCCGGGTGGACCGCGGCCGTTCACGTCCGCGGCGGCGCTGTTGGGTGAGGACACGACCAAGCTCCTGGATGCCGACGCCAAGATGCTGGCAGAAATCGAGACGCAGGTGACTGACGAGCCGACGCGGAAGTGGTTGGGCGACGTGCGCAAGGTCGTCGACGGCGTGGCGGACGGCAAGCTGGACAAGCGGCAGGCGCTGGAGATGCTGGCGCAGTTGGACGCGCAAAAGCCGGCCGCGCCGCAGAATCCGCTGGACGCGCCGGAGCCCAAGCCGGGTCAGGACGGCGCGAAGGGGGAGAAGGCCGGCGCGGAGCCGCAGAGCCCGGAGCAGGCGGATCAGGCACAGGAGCAAAAAGATCAGGCGCTGAAGAACGCGGTGGCGGAAGCGGCCAAGACGGCGGCCAAGATGGCGCCCAAAGGCGAGGATCAGAAGCAACTGCAGGAAGCAGCGGAGAAGAAAGACTTGGGGCTTCTGGCCAAGCTGGCGGAGAAGCTCGCGAGCAAGAACATGAGTGACAAGGAACTGGAGCAGTGGATCAAGGTCGCGGAGAAGTTTGCGGGCGCGCTGAAGGACCAGAAGCTGCCGGACAAGTTCAAGGATTTGGCGGATCGCGTGGATCGGCTGCAGAAGAAGCGCGCGGCGGAAGGTGGCCTGGGCGCGAGCGATCAGGAGCGGCTGAAGTCGACGCGCAAGGAGCTGGAGCAGCTCAAACGCGAGAACGGCGACGTGCTGGCGGCGCAGCATCAAGTACAGCGGCTGGAGCGCGGGGCGCAGAGCGCGGCGGACATGCTGCGGCGGGCGCAGCAGGACGATCGGCTGGGCAAGAAAGAGAGCGCGGAAGACAAGAAGCAGGCGCAAGAAGAGATGAAGCGGGCGATGCGCGCGGCGGCCAACGAGCTGCGGCGGGAGAACGAGCGGCAGCAGGATCGGCAGGCGCAGCGCGTGGGCCAGAACCGGATGCGGGAGCTGCGCGAGGCCCTGGAGCGCACCGGCGGGCAGCGCGATCAGGCGCACAAGCAGTTTGACAAGCGCGCGGCGGGTCAGGACGGCGAGAAGCCGGAGCGCGGCGAAGGTCCGCAGCGGCTGGGGCAGAAAGGGCAGAAGCCAGATGAGGAATCGCCGGAAGCGCG
>CAINLT010000494.1 GCA_903850505.1 uncultured Myxococcales bacterium
CAGCGCGGCGATCAACCCGGGCGCGGCGGAGGTCTGCAACGGCGTCGACGACAACTGCAACGGCAGCATCGACGAAGGCGTCAAGACGACGTACTACCGCGACGCCGACGGCGACGGCTACGGCACTGCCAGCACCACGACGGCCGCGTGCACGGCGCCGGCCGGCTACGTCAGCAACAGCACCGACTGCAACGATGCCAACGCGGCGATTAACCCGGGCGCGACGGAGATCAGCTGCGACGGCATCGACCAGGATTGCAGCGGCGCGGACTTGTGCGCGTGTACAGCCGCGTTGTTGAACGGCATGGAGAGCGGTTCGGGCATCACAGTGACCTCAACGCAGTGGAGCCTCAGCAGCACGCCCATTTCGCCTACGCAGGGAAGCTACGCCCTGGAGTGGAGCAGCCTGAGCTACGACGGCTCCAACGGGTACTGGAGTACGAGCGCCAGCGGCCAAACCGCGTCGCTCAGTGTCACCGTGCCGCAAGGCGCGTTGTACATCGCCGCCGATTTGGTCATGAACAACATGTACAACGGCTCGACCGTCGACACGACAATGAAGATGACGATGACACTGGACGGGTCCGCGCAAGTATTTGGTGGCTACCCCACGTCGCAGGTCGGTCAGGTCAAGACGGTCAAGTGGCCGATTACGGCTGGCAAATGGGGCACATCCATCGCGTTCAGCGCCAACGTCTACTCAAACATGAGTTCGTACGCGGCCGGGGCTGGCCTGCTCGTCGACAACCTGCGCGTCGTCTGCAACTAGCCAATCTCAAGCGTTGATCCGCGCGGCTCATGCCCCGCCGCATCCGCCGCGCGCACGGGCTGCAGCTCGCCGTCGCCGTGCACCGCGATGTAGTCCTTGCGCAGGCCGTGACACTGCGCCCGCACCGTGCACGTCGCGCACGCGTCCGGGTAGGTGCCCAGCTCAAACGTGGACTGCTCGAGCATAAACGTGTGCCCACCTGGATTGACCACCAGCAGGCCCATGCCCGCGGCGTCAAACTGCATGCGCCACGCGTACGGCGGAATCAGGCAATGCGGGGTGTTCAGCGAGCAAAGTGTCGCGCCAAGCGCCTCGGCGTTCTGCAGCGCTTGAAGCAGAAACGGCACGGTGTCTTTCAGCCGCGGCACTTCCGCGCGCAGGTCCTGATCACCCTGATCCGCCAGCGAAAACAGCCACACGTTGAAGTGGCGAAACCCGCGCGCCGCATAGTGCGTCACCAGCTCCGGCAGTTCCTGGTAGTTGCGCTGCGTGAGGAGGAAATCACCCTCCAGGCGCACCGGCAGCGCGCCCAGCACGTCGACCGCCTTGTCGAGCAGTGCCAACGCGCCTGGCTTCTGCATCATCGCGTCGTGCAGTTCCGGCCGCAGGCTCTTGACCAGCAGGTTCACCTCCGTCATCCCGGCGTCCACCGCCTTCTGCGCGAACTGCGGGTAGGAAAACAGCAAACCATTGGTCTGCACCTTGATCCGCTGGTAGCCCAGCTGCTTGGCCGCGCGCAACGTGGCGAGAAAATCCTTGCGCAGGGTCGGCTCGCCGCCCGACAGCCACAGGTGCTGCGCCCCCCGCCGCCGCGCTGTGGTCAGCCAACGCAGCACTTCTGGCCAATCCATCTGGTCGCGATCCGCGGCGCTGCACGAGTAGCAGCCGGGACACTGAAGGTTGCAGGCAAAGCCGGGGCTGAGTTCGATCCACTTCATGCCGGCAGTGTACGGAACGCCACTGGCTTTGTCGCGGCTGCTGTGCCGGCGCGCTGGGCAGAGGCGATCTGGAGCGGCTGAAAATAAATTCGCGGCAAAAGTCGCGAATCCACGAACACCAGATCGGCGACGCAACCGAGCGGCGCTGGCGGGACTTGCGGAAGGCGATCGTACGGTCGGCCTCGCGCCGTCTACATCAACCAGGCCGGCGTGGCTGCGG
>CAINLT010000495.1 GCA_903850505.1 uncultured Myxococcales bacterium
CGCGACTGTCTCCGGCAGGCTCTTGGCTCAGAACGGCGCCGTGACGTTGGACACGAATCACGTCTCGGCGACGACCTGTGCGCCCACCACGCCTTGTGGCGGCCAGCCCAACGGAACCGCGTGTGACGACGGCAACGGGTGCACCCTCACCGACACCTGCGCATCGGGCGCTTGCGTCGGCACCAACCCGGTCGTGTGTGGCAGCGGCGGGGCCTGCAATGTCGGCGGTTCCTGCGCGCCCGCGACTGGCACCTGCACGTATCCGGGGCCGCCTTGCGGGTCCAGTACCGGCGATCCGCACATCCTGACCTTTGACGGCCTGCTGTACGACCTCATGGCGACGGGTGACTTTGTCCTGATGCGCGCACCTGGAGTCGTCATTCAGGTGCGTCAGGCGAACCTTCTGGGCAACACGCGTGTGTCGTTCAACGTCGCCGTCGCCGCGCAATTTGGCGCCGACCGCATCGTCGTGCTCACGTCGCCGCTCCGGGTGCTGGCCAATGGCAAGCCACTGAATTCGACGTCGGTGGTCCAAGTCCTGCCCGACGGAACTTCGGTCGCGTTCACAGGGACGGTCGTCGTCGTCGCGAGCCGTTTCGGATCCGTCACCTTCACGGTCTACAACGATGCAATCATCAACGTGAAGATGGCTCTGGACGCTTCCGTGACGGACGTCACCGGCTTGATGGGTAACCGCGACGGCGACGCCGCGAACGACCTTGTCGCGCGGGATGGGCGGCCCATCGCGTTGCCCATTGCTTCGTCGGACGACTTTGCGCACTTTGCTGAAAGTTGGGTTGTTCCGCCGGCCGAGTCGCTGCTTTCTGGCGACGTCGAGTCTTCGCTCACTGCGACCGCTGGTGCCGCGCTTCCATTCTTTCAGCCGGCCGGCGCTGCCCTCACTGTAGCCGACCTTCCGCCCGAGGAGCGGGCAGCAGCCGCGCGCGTCTGTCGCTTGGCGCCCGTTTCGGATCCGAGGCTGCTTGCGGCGTGCACCCTGGATGTTGCGATCCTGGGCGCCCCAAGTGCCGCACTGGCCTTCGTCTCGCTGCGCGCGCCAAACTTGGTTTTGACACTGACCGAAACGGGGGGCGAACACGCGACTGCGGGCGGCTGTTCCGCCGCGGCGCGCCGTGACCAAAGCTGGGCGACCGGCTGGTTGGCAGCGCTCGCCCTCCTCGCCTTGCAAATGGGTCGGACTGCCCGGGGGCGTGCCCCGGGGCGCGCGGGTCGACGGTCGGGTCGGGATTGCACTGCCAACGGCGCGAGCTCCAGCGCCGGCGGTTCTGGACCGGCAGACTTGGGCCGGCACGTCGCCCCGCGGGCGCCCGCTGACGAGGATGGTGTCAATAAGGACAAGTCCTTTATTTAAGGCGAAGCCCGCCGGTCGTCCCCGGAGTCCGGCGCTGCCGTGGCGTTCGAAGGGGGCGGTGAACGGCGAAGCGAGCCCCCATTCAAGTTCCAATCAGCAACTGCCCCGTGCCTGTGGCCGCGTGAGCGACGGGCAATCTGTCGTGCCTGGATTTCCACATTGGGAATTTCCTCGTTCAGACAGCCATCGACTGCGTCCGCTTCTGTTTGAATTAGCCAAGTTCGCGCGCCGTTTTCAGCGCCGTTGTCCACCAGAGCAGGTCGTCGATCATCGCCTTGGCCGGCACTTCCAGTTGGGCAAGTCCCGCTTCCACGTCACCGCTTTGGCAGTGCGCCATCCGCGTCGGGAGCGGAACGTGAATGGCTGTGGCAACGGTTGCAAGCTTGAAAGCTGCTGTGATTTGGCGCAGCTGCGCGACACCGCGGGCCCCACCGACGCTGCCGTAACTCACAAAGCCGCCGCCTTGCGATTCCACTCTGGATACACCCAATCAAGCGCGTTCTTCAGCACGGCCGGCGGCCCGTAGTTGTATTCCGGCGTGACGAAAATAAAGCCATCCGACCGACCGATTTCCGCAGTCCATTTCTGCACGACTTCGTCCTCAAAAGGCGCGCGGCCCGGCATCGCGGGCGACCGCCGCCGAGGTAAGCCGTCAACAGCACCGCGCCGAGCACCGCCGTCCGCGGTACGAGGTAGAGAATCGCGCACACGACCTCGACGATGCCAATGTCGGGCAGGGTTCCCGCCGGGTAGCCAAAATTGCCACACTGTTCAATGGCTTGTGTCGCGCCGGACAGCTTGGCGCCCGCGCTGCCAAGGAACAGCAGCCCAGGCACGGCGGACAGGATGCGACCGGTCCAGATGCCGGCTTTTGAATCGAAAAACGTGGTCATGCGAACTCCTTGGTATGGCAAAGTGACTTGGTTCTGCTATTGTGCTTACGGACCAGACATGCTCTGGTTACTGTTCAATACATGGTCTCGAATGAGAACCAGCATCAGAATAGGAACGGGCCATCGGTCGGTCGGATCCGATAACGCAGAAGCAAGCAGGATCGAGACAGATGCAAGATGATTTGCCATCCGCAGCAGTGGGTCACCTCGTGCTGAAGGTCTCGGATCTGGAGCGAAGCTACCGCTTCTACTCCGACCTTGGACTTCGACCATTCGCCAAGATTCCAGAGCAGGGAGTCGCGATCATTGAGCTGCGGGGCGGGACGCATCTGATCCTCCTGGATCAAAATACCGCTGGGAATGATCAGATGACGGAAAGCCGTGTCGGACAGCTTGCGCATCGCTTCCAGGAGCAGCTGGACTTCGTAATCGGAGGAAAGTCCCGAGGCGATCTTGCAAGCTTTAGAGACAGCCTGCTTCAAAAGAGCATCGCTGCGGATGCTATCGCCGAAGCAGAACTGTTCGGGCATCACTACTTTCGCCTCACGGATCCCGACGGTCACGGAATTACGTTCTATACAAGTCACGTAGGCCGTGATCCCGTTTGAGGTCTGCGCCAATCGCCGATTTGCCCGCCCTGGATGGCGCGGGACTGGGTCGCCAGTCACACGGGACAGGAGGCGCAACGCGTCGCCAGAAATTGCGGCACAGAAATTGCGGGCCTTGACCCCAGCGCCAGATCGGGCAAAGTGGTGATGAAGCACCAAAACCGGGCGTTCCGGGCGCTGCGAGGAGTCCGATGAAACTGGCGAATGGCGAGGCGACGCCCCACCAAACCGGCTTCTATCGACAAACGCGCGTTTTCCGTCTGGTCGCGATGCGGGGTACTTGATGTATGAGCGTCGGGCGTATGTGGCCGTGGTCAACGCATACCGCACGGCGTTTGCCGCGGCGCTGACTGCCTGGCTGGTGGCGTGCGGCAACCCCAGCGCGCCGGCCACTGGCGACCTCGATGCCGACGTTCAGCCAGCCGCCCTCGACGCGCAACCAGCGGACGTTGACGTCGCCGACGCGCCCGAAGTTGCCCCGCTGGAAGTGGACGTTGGCCCAGATGAGAATGACACGTCCGATGCCGTGGATGCCGCTGACGGCGCTGACGTGCCCGAACCGCCCGATGCTGCGGACGTCACCGCGGATCCGCCAGATGCGGATGTTGTGCCCACTCCGGATGTGGACGCCCCGGACGCCGCGACTGCGGACGTTGCGGATGCGCAGGCCGAAGCGGACGCGGACGCCGCAATCGCCACGGCGGATGCGATTGCCCCGGAAGTGGACGCCGCCCCGCCAGAAAGCGACTCCAAGGATGCAGCCGCCGATGCCACCGCGACGGACACAGCCGCCTTTGCCGCCTGCGATCCGGCCGCATGCCCGACACCCAGCGCCGCCTGCCAGGTCGCGATTTGCAACACCGACAGCACCTGCGGCTTCGGCCCCGCCGCCGACGGCACGCCCTGCGACGACGGCGACGCATGCACCGCCGATGCTTGCGCGAGCGGCGGGTGCGTCGGCGCGAAAAAAATCTGCGACGATGGCAACGCGTGCACGGACGACACCTGCAACTCCGCCAGCGGCTGCGTGTTTTCCGCCAACACCAGTGCTTGCAACGACGGCAACGCGTGCACGCTCGGAGACGCCTGCACCGCCAGCGCGTGCTTGCCTGGCAGCGTGACCGCGTGCAGTGACGACAACGCCTGCACCGACGACCTCTGCAATCCCGTCAGCGGCTGCGTCAACCCGCCCAACGCCGCGACTTGCACCGACAACAACGCCTGCACAGTCGGCGAGGCGTGCAGCGAAGGCCTCTGCCAGGGCGCGCTTTTTTCCAACTGCGACGACAGCAACCCGTGTAGCGACGACAGCTGCGACCCGACCGCCGGCTGCATTCACACCGCGATCTCAGGGACTTGCGACGACGGCAGCGTCTGCACCACCGCCGACGCGTGCGCGAACATGGTCTGCGCCGGACTCGCCATTTCCTGCGACGACGGCATCGTGTGTTCCAGTGACGGCTGCGATCCCACCAGCGGCTGCACACACACGCCAGCGAATTCAGGTGCTTGTGATGACGGCGAGCCCTGTACGCTGGCGAGTCAATGCAGTGGCGGAAGCTGCAAGGGCACGAGCATCGACCCGTGTGACGACGGCAACCTCTGCACCACCGACAGCTGCACGGCGGGAGTCGGCTGCAAGCACGTGGCGACCAATTACACGCTCTGCAACGACGGCAACGGCTGCACGCAGGCCGATATCTGCATCTCCGGCGTTTGCCAAGGCCTCGCGCCGCTGAACTGCGATGACGGCAACGCCTGCACGACGGACAGCTGCAGCGGCGGCGTCTGCCAGCACGTCGCGTTTGCCGGCAACTGCACCGACTCGAACACGTGCACGCTGGAGAGCTGCAACGCCGGGAGCTGCGTCCACTTGCCCGTTGCCGGAACCTGCAGCGACGGGAGCGGCTGCACGATAGGCGACGTGTGTGACACGGGCGTGTGCAAGCCAGGAGCCGACTTTGTTTGTCCCGCCACGACCAAGCCTTGCAGCGGAGGCAAGTGCTACTCGACCGGCAGCCAGAGCCACATGTGCTTCACCGTCGCGCTGCCCGACGGCGTTACGTGCGACGCGGACGGCAACGGCTGCACGGAGAACGACGTGTGCAAAACCGGCGCATGCGTGGCCGGAGCCATGAAGAATTGCGCGAGCGTGGCCTCGAGCGACGGCTGCACGGGCGGCGCGTGCCAGTCGACAGGAGCAGCGAGCGCCAGCTGCGTGAAGGTCTTCGCGCCTGGCGGGTTCGCATGCAACGACGCCAACGGCTGCACGGTGGGCGACGCCTGCAACGCGACGGGAACGTGTGTCGGCGGCTTGCCGGTCGATTGCAGCGCCGTCGCCGCGAATTGCTACACCGGGCAGTGCCAAGCGACGGGCGACTTCGCGTGGACCTGCGCGACCGGCGCGGCCAAGGCGGACGGCAGCTTCTGCGACGACGGCAGCGCATGCACGCAAAATGACGCGTGTTTGAGCGCAACCTGCAGCGGCGGCGCGGTCTCCTGCGACGATGGCGACGCGTGCACCGCCGACAGCTGCGCGCCGCAAACCGGATGCAAACACAGCGCAATCGTGTGCAACGACGGCTCGCTCTGCACAATCGACACGTGCGCGTCGGCCACGGGCTGCGTCTTCACGCCCGGCAACGACGGCGCGGTCTGCGGCGGGGCAGTGGACTGCGTCGCACCCGTGTGCAGCGCCGGCGCGTGCGTCGTTCCGCCTGGCTTGCCGTGTGACGACGGCAACGGCTGCACGTTCGACTTTTGCCAGCCGGGGAACCAATGCTCGAACGGGCACGCCCTGGCGGCGTGGGGCACGAGCTATCCGGGCAACGGCCCGACCGCCGCGGACGGGGATACATTCCTCGTCGGCACGACGGTCCGCGTGTGGAGCGGCGGCAAATGGCTGACGCAACAGGTGCTTCAGGGCGCGAACACGAACGCGACCGACGCCTTTGGCTCGGCAAACGCGCTCAGCGGCGACACCGTCCTGATCGGCGCGCCCGGCGAGGACAGTGCGAGCGCAGGCGTCAACGGCAACCCGAACGACGAGAGCGCGACCGACTCCGGCGCGGTGTACGTGTTTGTCCGCTCCGGCACGACCTGGCAGCAGCAGGCGTACTTGAAGGCGTCCAATCCGATGGCAGGCGCGCATTTCGGCAGCGCGGTCGCGCTTCACGGCGATTACGCAGTCGTCGGCGCGCCGGAAGAAATGGGTTGCGACGCCAACATCAACGGCGATCAGACCTGGGTCGGCTGCAGTCACGGCGGGGCGGCGTACGTCTTCCGGCGCACGGGCGGGACATGGTCGCAGATCGCCTACCTCAAGGCCAATTTGATCAACGAGTTCCAGGATCCCCTCGATTTTGGCCAAGTGGTCGCGATCTCGAACGACGCGATCTTCGTCGGCTCCTCCGGTCTCTCGTCATCGCCTCGCTTCTTCGATCTCGCCGGCAACGTCGTCACGGCCAACGAGGCGTACGTGCCCAGCGACGCATACAGCGTCCTCGCGCTCGACGGCCACACGGCAGCTTGCGGCGCCTATGGCAAGGTGCTGATTTTTGAGAAGCGCGACGGCATTTGGCTCCAGACCGCGACCGTTACCAACAGCAACCAATTGTACGGCGACAACTTTGGCGCCAGCCTCTCGCTGCGCGGCGACCGCCTTCTGGTTGGCACCCCGGGCGAGCAGAGAACGGCGACGGGCATCGACGGCGACCTGGCGAGCCCGACCGGCGGGTTTGGCATCGGCGCCGCTTTTCTCTTTCAGCGCAGCGGAACCGCCTGGAGCCAGATCGCCTACCTCAAGGCCGACAACGCTTGGGGCAATCAGGAATTTGGCTACGCCGTGGCCCTCGGCAAGTCCTTCGCGTTCGTCACCACGTACACCGCGGGCGAAGTCAGCATCTACGCGCTCGATCCGCAGCCCTGCGACGACGGCAACGCCTGCACCACTGACGGCTGCACCGCCAACGCCTGTAGCCACAGCAACAACGCCATCCCTTGCTCCGACGACAACAAATGCACGATCGACGCGTGCGCCGGCGGCAGCTGCCAGAGCGCGCCCACGAGCGGCGCTTGCGATGATGGCTTCTCCTGCACCAAGAATGACAATTGCGCCAGCGGCGCCTGCGTCGGCACGAACAGCTGCGGCTTTGTCTGCCACCCAGTGATTTGCGCCAACGGCACTTGCGCCACCACCGACCTCAGCTGCTCGGACGGGGACGCGTGCACGCTCGACATGTGCGCGTACAACGCTGGCTGCACGTTCCCCAGCGTCGCCGCGGAGGAATTCTCGTTCGGATCGGACGTCAATTCCCAGAACTCCGGCTTCGGCACTGCGGCGGCAGCGTCTGGCGACCTCGCGATTTTCGGCGCGTCGAACATGCCGGGCGTGCCCAAGTACGTGGCAACTGGCGCGGTCACGGCGTTCTCCCATGGCGTCGGCGGCTGGCAGTTGAAGCGGTTCCTGAGGGTGGCCCAAGGCGAAGCGGGTGACCAGTTTGGCTGTGCGGTTGGCATCTCCGGCACGAGCCTCGTGATCGGCGCCAAGGGCGAAGACAGCGCCGCCACGGGCGTCAACGGCTCGGAGGCGGACAACACCGCGGCCAACTCCGGCGCTGCGTACGTCCTCGTGCCCAACGTCGGCCACAGCACCTGGCTCGAGCAGGCCTATCTCAAAGCCGGCAACACCGACGCGGGCGACGGCTTCGGCAGCGCGGTCGCGATCTCGGGCGACACGGTCGTCATCGGCGCGCCGGGTGAAGACAGCAACGGCACGGGGCAGGGCAACAACGCGGCGTCAGGTTCGGGCGCGGTCTACGTATTCGTGCGTAGCGGCGGCGTCTGGACGCAGCAGGCGTACCTGAAACCGAGCAACGGCCAGGGCGGCGACGCGTTCGGCAGCGCGGTCAGCATCGATGGCGACCTTCTCGCCGTCGGCGCACCCACCGCGTTCGGCAGCGCGCTCGGCTCCGGTGCCGTCACGATCTTCACCCGTACCGGCACAACCTGGACGCAAACGGCGGTGCTGACCGCAAGCAACGGCGACACTGGCGACAACTTCGGCTCTGCCCTCGCGTTGGCCGGCGGCACGCTGGTCGTCGGTGCGAGCGGCGAGGACTCGGCTGGCGCGCCCAACGACAATTCGCGGCTGGACAGCGGCGCGGCGTACGTCTTCTTCAGGCAAAACGCCACATGGAGCCAGACGGCGTACCTCAAGGCCGCGTTTCCGGACCCCGGCGACCACTTTGCCGCTGCCGTCAGCCTCGCCGGCGATTGGATCGGCATCGGCGCCAGCGACGAGGACAGCGCGGCCACCGGCGTCAACGGCGACGCGAGCAACAACGCCCTGAGCGGCAGCGGCGCGGTCTACGTGTTCAGCCGCAGCAACGGCACCTGGAGCCCATTTGCGTACTTGAAGTCCGCGCTCAAGGCGGGAGATGGCCTCGGCGCCAGCGTCGCCTTCACCGGCAACTGGTTGTTCGCCGGCGTGCCCGGCACCGACACGGGACCGTTCTTCGGCAACCCGCTGCTGGACGTCGGCACCGCCCGCATCTTCCACCTCAACCAGAACTGCGACGACGGCAACCCCTGCACCAATGACGCATGCAACGGAACCGACGGCTGCACCCACGCCAATAACACCAGCCCTTGCGCCGTCGGCACTTGCGTCGACGGGACCTGCCAATAGTTGCCGCGGACAGTCCGTTCGTGCGCGTCCGTGGGTCTTGCTCCACCGTCTTCAGTCCCGGGGCACATCCTGAGACCTGTTCTCAAAACATCCCTTCCACCGTGAGCCGCCAGCGGCGCTCCAACCGTGTCGCGTGCACACCCGGCCCGTTGATCGCAGCACGCGGTCGACTATCACGTGCAAAGCCTGGCCGGCTTGCGGAGTAGCGACGCATTGCGTGTGCGTCACCTCGAGCCGGATCCGAAAGCCGACCGGCGCCCTGTCATGCTGGTTCCGGATGACGGCGTGCCAGGTCTTGCCGTCCACTGAAATCTCCATGATCCGGTCCATCGGCACCTCCGAAATGGCCATCGGCTCAGGGTGCGGTGGTTGCGGTCGCGCTGGCCGGGCAATCTGGCGTTTGCAGGAGCGTCATGAGGTCGTCAAGGTGCCGTTTCCGTACACCGACAAGCCCGTGACCCAGCGGCGGCCGGCGCCATCAATGGTGCGCTTGGCGAAGCTCGCGACGATCAAGGCTGACGTTGCCGAACCGCTTGGCGAACTCGCGCGGGACGAGCGGCCGGCCGTGCGCGCGTGGCAGCGGCGCTGGCTTGACGTTCGGTGCCCTTCGCGGTATTTCACCATCTGGTTAACTAGTGCAGGCAACCGATGCAGACCGACACCCTCAGCCGCACCTTCTCGGCGCTTGCGCATCCGGCGCGGCGGGCGATGTTGGCGCGGCTGAGTGAAGGCGAGGCGTCGGTGCAGGAGCTGTCCCGGCCGCTGCAGCTCAGCGGACCGGCGGTGACCAAGCACTTGAAAGTCCTGGAAGAATGCGGGCTCATCACGCGTGGCCGTCACGCGCAGTGGCGCCCCTGCAAGCTGGAAGCCCGGCCGATGCAGGAAGCCGCGGAGTGGATGGAGCATTACCGCGCGGAGTGGGAGGACCGGTTTGACCGGCTGGAGGCGTACCTCCAGAAACTACAAAAAGGGGAAGAACACGGATGAGCATGGTTCAGCCGTTCCACATTTCGCGCGTGTTCAACGCACCGCGCGCGCTGGTCTTTTTGGCGCATACCGACGTCGCCCACGTTTCGCAGTGGATGAGCCCTGGCGGCTTCCAGGTCATTCACGCCGACATGGACCTGCGCGTCGGCGGCAGCTATCACTACGGCATCCGCGGGCCAGATGGCAGTGAAATGTGGGGCTTGCAGCGCTATTTGGCGATCGTGGCACCGGAAAAGCTCGTCTACATCCAAGCGTTTTCCGACAAGGACCGCGGCTTGGCGCGGCACCCGATGTCCGCGACGTGGCCGCTGGAAATGCAGACGACGGTGACGTTTGACGACCTGGGCGACGGCACGACGCGCGTCAACATCGCCTGGCAGCCGCACAACGCCGACGCCGCGGCGCTCGCGACGTTTGACGGCGCGCGGGACAGCTTGGCGGGCGGCTTTGCCGGCATGTTTGCCAACCTGGACGCGCACTTGGCGGCGAACGAACGGCAGCTCGTGCACTCGCGGCTGATCCACGCGCCGCGCGAGCTCGTGTGGCGGGCGCTGACGGAGCCGGAGCACGTGAATGCGTGGTGGGGACCCAACGGCTTTCGCAACGTCGACGTCACGCAGGACGTGCGCGTGGGCGGCGAGTGGAAATTCACGATGATCGGCCCCGATGGCACGACGTATCCAAACAAATCCAAGTACATCGAGCTGGTGCCGCCGGAGCGCTTGGTCTACGACTGCGGCGATTTTGACCACGTGATGTTTCGCGGCGAGATCACGCTGCGGGCCATCGGCGAACGGACGCTTGTGACGCTGGCGGTCGTCGTCGGCGACCGGGCGTTCCGCGACGGGCTGCTGGGCTACGCACTGGAAGGCGGCCAGCAGACGCTGGCGAAGCTGGCGGCGCACGTGGCAGGGATGACGGCGTAGGCTGGGAGCGCGGCACGGGGTGAACCGCTCATGCCCATTGCGCCAATGCACTTCCAGGATGCCCTGGACGATGCGGCATGGCGGACGGGCGACAGGATGCACAACGTGTGGAGCGTTGGACCGGCTGCTGACGGGCGGGTGCGCCTGAGCACGTGAAAATGACGCGATTCTGGGCCTTGCCGGGCACGCTGGACGGGGCTGGCTGGTCGTCACATGGCTGCAGGCTGCACATGGTGCGGCTGGATTTGGCCAACGGGTGGGACGGCTTGAGCACAGCAGCTATTGGCCAGCAACTGGGATCGTTTGAAGTTTTGCATCGATTGCATCACATCGTGCAACGGCGGCATGACATCCGGGTTCGGCAAGGCTAGCTTGTGCCAACGTCGCCTGAGGAGGTTCTGATGATGTCGCGGACGCTGAAACTGCTGTCCTTCGCACTGCTCCTGCTGCCAAGGCCGTCGCTGGCAGTCGCTGTGCGTATCGACAAAATCGGCGTAGGGACAAGCACTTGGATGCCGGATCCGGCGCTGGGCTCCCCGCCGCTGACGCTGAGCGGCGCGACGACGCTGACCGCAGCCGATTGCGTGGCGATTGCCACGGCGCAGGACGCGACAATTCAGGTGACGTGGAGTTGGCTGAATCCGGTGCCGAATCCAGCGATTGGGCAGCAGCAGTATGGCATCAAAGTGCAGGCGCCGCCCCAACTGTGCGATCAGCACAACCTGGAGGAGGAAGACATCGGGCCCGGTTGCTTGATTCTTGTGAATGACCAGACTTTTGTGAATCAGATGACGTTTGCAGGCGAAACGTTTGCGCTGGATATGAAAAAAGTTCTCGGTGAATTCACGCCTGACCCGACCGGCGCGAACTGTGCAGCGATTGCCGGGACTTCTGCGCACGTGTACTTCATCCTGCCAGCGCCACCGAATCAAGGAACCGGAGAGGTGCTTGCTGCGGCCGACTGGCGCTTCGATTTCGCTCCGGCTTCAACGGCGGATGCGGCAGATACCTCTGGCCTGTCGGCCGACGCCGGGGCAGCGGGCGGCGTAGCGACTGCAAGTACCGCAGTTCGCGACGCCGGTTGTTCGGCGGTCCCGCGTGCTTCCGCGGCATGGCCAGCGCTACTGGTTTTGGCGCTTTTGTCGCGACGGGCCAGGACCACAGTCGAAAAGCCTCGATCCGCTTCGGCCGCGTCACTGCGCCAGTAGCCGACTTCGACTCCCCTGGCTGCGGTGTAGCCGACGCGCATCTGAAAGCGTGCCTTTACGGCGACTTGGAGTTCCGGCCGGACTTGCTGCGCCATCGGCACTTCGTGCTGCAGGCACCAGTCCACGACGATGGTGTCAACATCCACATGTCCATTTCAACGTGAAGTCCGCCGACCGCCCCGCGCCAGTCCGATCGCCGTTGCTGCCGGCCGCGGGTGCGCCGATGCGCCAGAACACCCGAAAATCAGGCGATCTCCGCCTTGACGAGCTCGTCCGAGCGGTCATGCTGGCAGCGTGGAGCGGCTCTGGACGGTCCTGTACTCCGTGGAGGCGTGGTGCGTGCGGGGCGAGCGCGGAGGCAGTCTGGCGGCGAAGTGTGTGGTGGCCTACATTGCTTGGTAATTACAGGGGCACAGCCGTGAAGCGTCTTCAACGAATCCTGCTTGCCGCGATCACCTGCGCTGCCTGTTCAACCGAACCAGCCTTTGTCGACGCATCCGCAGCGCAAGACGCGACACAAGCTGTCGATGTATCTGGCCTTGTTCAGGGCGCGACGGAGACGGACCTCGCTCAACCTGTCGACTCGTCTGACGTTGCCGAGGACCTCACCGGGGCCGACGCCGCGGATTCCGTCGTCGTTGCGAATATTTCGACCAACACCTGCGGCAACACCGCCTGCGACGACAAGAACGCCTGCACAGTCGACAGCTGCAACCCGATCTCTGGCGCCTGCGAATACACTTCGCTCGCCGACGGCGCGACCTGCAGCTACGGCGACGCGTGCACCGCTGGCGGCACGTGCGCGGGTGGAAGCTGCGTCGGCGGCACACCGATGCTCTGGGAGAAGACTTTTCCCGGCGCGCCGCGCCTGTGGGCCAACGCAATCATCCAGGCGAGCGATGGCGGCTTCGTCCTTGCAGGCCAAACGGACAATTACTTCTCAGGCGTGTTCATAGGACCTTGGGTGGCGACTTCGTCGGGGGCGTGGCTGCTGCGGGCGGATCAGAACGGCAAACCACTTTGGCAGAAGACCTTCGGCGGCAGCGGCGCGCGCAGGGTGGCCGGGCTCGTACAAACATCCGATGGCGGCTTTGGCCTCGCTGGCAGCGTGACGCCGGACAGTGCGGGGATGCGGGATGGGCTGCTCATACGGACTGACGACACGGGCACGGTCCTGTGGACGCGCACGTACGGAGGCTCGAAAAATGACGACATCGCCGCGATGGTCGCCACCGGCGGCGACACATTCGCGCTGGCCGGTACGACGCAATCCAAGGGTGCCGGCGGTCCGGATTTCTGGCTACTGCGCACGGATTCGGGCGGAAACGTTTTGTGGGAGCGGACTTTCGGCGGTCCAGGGTGCGATGAGGCACTCGCGCTCGCGCGTACGAGCGATGGAGGCTTCGCGCTTGCGGGCGCTACGAGCCTCGGCAGCGGCGAGATCGTGCACTTCTGGCTCGTGCGCACCGATGCGCTGGGCAACAAGCTCTGGGACCGGAGCTATCCCGAAGTCTCTTGGGGCGAAGCTGTCTCGCTCGCGCAACTGACGGACGGCGGATTCGCGCTCGGCGGCTGGAGCGACTTCCAAGCGCCAAATGGCATGAGCGGCACGAGGCTCATCCGCACCGACAGCATCGGCCTCACGATTTGGGATCACCCCTACGGCACGGAGCTGGATGCGCTCCATCAGCTGTTGCCTACAAGCGACAACGGCATCGTATTCGTCGGCGGCGCGGACTGTGATGGCATGGGCTGCGGGCGCGACTGGTTTGTCCGCCTCGACGGGGCGGGTCACACGATCGTCGACAGGGAGCTCATTACGGTCGGCGGCACGATGGCGACGGCGGCTACGCGGGTCGGCGACAGCGGTTTCGCCATCGCGTGCCATGCGACCGCCGACAACTACAACGACAAGCTCTGGGACGTCATCCTTTTGCGCACCGACGCCTGGGGCAACGCCAACTGCAGCGACTCCGACGGCTGCGCAGGTAAGACCTGGGCAAACTGCGATGACGCCAAGGCCTGCACCGCCGACGCTTGCCAAAACGGCGCCTGCACTCACACCCCGATTGCGTCGTGTCCATAGTGGCGTGGCACATCCGCTGGTCGTGCGGCTGCTGCACGACCGGGCCGTTGACGCCGCGCCAATGCCCTTCCAGGACGCCCTGAATGACGTGGCGTAGAGCCGACACGCGACAGGATGCGCAAGGTGCGGGCTGGCGCGTGCCGGCCGCAGGTGAAGACGCACCTACACCGCCGTCTGCAGCTCCACTTGGACCCGCGCTGCAGCCGGCACTTCGCACACCGGACACCAGTTCACTGCAATGGTGTCAACACCCACTTGTCCGAAATGAACATGAAGCCCGCGACGCTGCAGGTCATGGGCAGCCGATTGCCGGCCGCGGGCGGCGTGGTGATCCTGAACACCTGAAGGTGACGCAACTCCGACGCTGCTCGACCTTGACGGGCGTGCTGCACGGGCTTTACTGGAGTGCAGGCGGCGTGCACGTAGTTCGACGCTGCCGCGCGGCCGGATGTGTGCAGGAACCTCGGCAGGAAGTCGTTCTCGCAGCTCCTGTCCACGACCGCGCGGGGCGACCGACCATTTTCAACACCTGCCAGAAAGAGGACATCATGAAAAGTCGGTGGCTTCTTGTCATCGTGTCGCTGGCAATGATGGGGTCGATCCATGCCGGTTGTGGCGGCGGTACGGCGAACGAAGCTGACAGCGGCGGAGCTCCAGATGGGGCGGACGCGACAGAGGAGGATGGCGCGACCAAGCAAGTCATGCTTCACGGTGCGGTGCAAAAAGGCCCATTCGTTGTGGGATCCTCGGTGCAGGTCTCGTTGCTCAATCCCAACTTGACGCCTACCGGCCAAGTCTTCAACACGCAGACCATAAACGACCGCGGAGAGTTCGATATCAGCTTTCAGGCCGTCGGCCCTGTGGCCCTTGAAGGGGCAGGGTACTATTACAATGAAGTAACCGGGCAACTTTCAAGCTCCAACCTCACGCTCAGGGCCTTCTTTGTCCCCACCCAAGGCGGCGCGCAATCGGCGTACATCAACATGGTCACCCACCTCACCACCGAGCGCATCAAGGCGCTGGTTGCGAGCGGGACTTCCTTCAGCGCAGCGGTGGCACAGGCAGAGACCGAACTGCGGACTGAGTTGGCCATCACCTACGCTGGATTCAACCCGACCGTCAGCGGCGTTGGCATGAATGTGGTCGGCGGCGACAACGACAACAACGCCTACCTCATGGCCGTCAGTTCGGTATTCATTCAGACGGCGGTCAACCGCACCGCTTCTGGCGGTTCGCTGGAGTCGAACCTTCAGGAGCTGCTGAATACCGCCACCTTTGATCTCGCCGACGGAACCTTTGCGGGGCCGCTCAAACAGGAAATCACCGCCGCGCTTCTTGCGGTCGACGTCAGGCTCGTCACGCAACAATTCACCAAACGCTTGTCGCAGATCGGCGCCGTGGTCGCCGTGCCCGACATGAACCGGGTGATTGATCAGGATAGGGACGGCTTGCCAAACAGCTCAGACAACTGCCCGATTACGCCCAACCCCGGTCAGGAGAACGTGAAAGGTGGGGCTTACGGTGACGTTTGTAGCCCGACGTGGATCTTGATCCCCGCTGGGACGTCGATGATGGGCTGCGTGCCGCAGGATCCGAATTGCAATGCGAATGAGAAGCCGCAGCATTCGGTGAGCGTGCCGGCCTTCAAGATGACGGCGACGGAAGTTACGCAGGAACAGTATCATACCGTTATCGGAAACAATCCAAGCAACATGCCAGACTGCGGAGGAAATTGTCCGGAGGAGAACGTGAATTGGACCAACGCCAAGGCATTCTGCGAGGCACTGGGCGGACGACTGGCGACAGAGGCGGAGTGGGAATATGCAGCACGCGCAGGGACGACAACAATCTACACGTGCGGCGACGACCCGAGCTGTTTGGCGAGCATCGCGTGGTTCAACACTGACGCCACAGGCCATGAGGTGAAAGGCAAGGCGCCCAACGCTTTTGGCCTGTATGACATGCTGGGAAATGCGTCGGAGTGGGTGGAGGACATGGAACATGCCGATTATGCTGGCGCACCGGCCGACGGTAGCGCTTGGGAAGACGCCACAAATAGTCCGTTTCGCATGATCCGCGGCGGCAAATCCCACGACTTCGATGTCAACATGCTGCGTGCGTCGGCGAGGTCCTCTGGTCTAAACGGAGGCGGGGCCGCAAGCGGCTTCCGGTGTGCCAAGAGCCCGTGACGGGACGAGTCGATCGACAGTTCTTTTTGCCACTTACTTACCTCGGCGCCTTGGAGACCGCGCAGTTGACGAGCGACAGGCTGCATAACGTGACGAGCTGAAGATGCCGGTCGGACCTTGCGGCAACCGGCACTTCGCACAGGATCAGCCGGTGGCCTTCGCGCACCGGACAGTCAGATTTCCCTCCGGCCCAACGACTCAAGTCGGTGAACTCAGCTTCGCCTTTCGAGTGCCCGGACGATCGCCATCGGGTCGTCCTCATCATCCAGCACGAGCACGCCCGCTTCCCCGCGTGGCACTTTGCCATGCTCGGGCTGCTGGCTGGGCTTTCGCGTCGGCAGGGGCGCGCGTTCGCCCGCGGGTACGGGAGGCAGTTCAGCAGGCGGCTCAGTCTCGTGGTCCGTCGGCACGTAGAAATCGGTGCGTCGGTCCAGCCAGTCGCGGTAACGCGCCAGCGTCCAACAGCCGTCCAGACCGCCGCTCTCCAGCACGGACTGGATCTTGCCGAACTGGCCCTGACGGATCGTCGCGCGCGCCGCGGTCGTCGCCAGCAGGATCTCGAGCTCCGGCACAAGCCGCTCGCCCGGCCCGCGCACCGTCAGCCGCTGGCCAATCACCGCGACGAGCGCGTCGGCCAACTGCGCCGCCATGCCGTTTTGTACGTCCGCCGGAAACGCCGACACCATCCGCGCCAGCGCCTCGCCTACGCTGGACGAGTGCACCGTCGCCAGCACGAGATGCCCGGTCTCAGCCGCGTTCAGGACCAGGCGCATCGTCTCGGGATCGCGCATCTCGCCGATCATCAGCACGTCCGGATTCTCGCGCAGCGCATCCAGCAGCGCCTGCTCAAAACTCGGCGTATCGCGGCCCACTTCCCGCTGGCGAATCAGCGACTTCTGGCTCGCGAAGGCGTACTCGATCGGGCTCTCCACCGTGATGATGTGGCGGCATTCGGTCGTGTTGATCTCCTGGATCAGCGCCGCCAGCGTTGACGACTTGCCGGATCCGGTCGGCCCGCTCAGCAGAATCAGGCCGTGGCGATGCTGGACGAGCTTGGCGAGATCCGGATGCAGGTTGAGCTTGCGCAGCGACGCCTGGAACGACGTCAGCAGCCGCACCGCCAAGCCCACGCCGCGGGCACTGCGCAGCACATGCAGGCGGCAGCGCACGCCGCCAACCGTGCGGGAGAAATCCAGTGACTGGCGCTCGCGAAACACGGCCTCGTCGTCGTCGCTCAGCAGTTCGCGCACGGCCTGCGAGAGCACGGTCGCGGGCAACGGCGCGCCAACCATGCGCAATTGTCCGCGCACCCGCACGGTAAGCGGCATCCCCGGCTCAGCGTGCAGGTCGCTGGCGGCGAGAGAGCGGGCGGTCTGGATCCAGGAGTCGAGCAGCATGGTCAGGCAACCCGCGGAAGGGCGCGGCTATTCCCGCGTGGGGCGAATGCCGTCGCGATCTTCGTCGGCCGTGCACACGCGCGCCATGCTCGCCGCCATCAACCTGCGCTCGAGCTTGTCCAGGCAAGTGCCGCGCCTCGAAACTTTGCCGGGATGGCTGTCACGCGGCAATCCCGTCCGAGGTTCCATGTCGCTGCGCCTGCTGCTTGATGATGCTGACGGCCACCGCGACTTTGCAGTCCTGGCACCCATTGACCGGGATGGTGTCAACATCCAGATGTCCGATTTCAGCATGCAGCCCCGCGACACTGAGCCCGCGGGAAGGCTGCCGGTAGCACGGCTTGACGTAACCGACTCAAAGTCAACGACCCTCGAAAAGTGATCGTGGAATGCCTGATCTTGACCCGGATCCAGGCGAGAACATCGACCTGACGTTCGTGAAGAGTTCTACGCGGCGGCACAAGCCAGACGAACGTGGGGCACGGGCGCTATGGGTGGGTCGGCGCGTCCAAAGTGCGGAAATACTCGCAAAGTCAGGGACAAACGAGCGATTGACGTGCCGATCCGGCAGCGTCAGACTGGTCGAAGGAGCTGGGTTGCGCGCGGAAGGTCCGGGCGCGGGTCACGACTGAGCGGCCGAGCGGGGAGGACATGTGGTTTGCTTCTCCTACGCGCGCACCCACAGAATGGTTTGGATGGGCGCGGGGTTGAGCCAACTGCTACATTGCACCGTAAGCACTGGCAGTCTTGTCGCGTGCAGTTCACTGACACTACGAAGGACATGCCAACCATGAGCACCGCTAAACGAGTCCCTGAATCCCGCGCCAAGGCGAAAAATACCAACGCCCATCCCGTGTCCCCTGGCAACCCATGCCCGTTTTTGCGGGCTATGGTGGCCAGTGGCCAAATCGACGGCCACCAAGAGCCGCTGGCCCACATCAAGGATGTGGTGGCCGCAGCCCGTGGCGGATCGGCATTGACCGGGCAGGCCGCGGGATTTGCGTCGTATGTGATTGCCTTGTTTGCCAATGGCTTTGCGCCTACGCAGCTGCTGCACAACCTCAGCGACGGGTTTGCCGCCGACGCATTGCGTGGTGGCCCGTTGGACAAGCAGGGCGCCGGATCAGGCATTCTTGATGCGCAGGGCCAAGTGAACACCGCCGAGTTGGAGCGGCTGGACACCTTTGCGGTCGACAAGGTCGACACCGCTGGAAATACCGAGCGCGGCCTGGGCGCCGAACAGCTCAAGACCATGATGGACGCCAATTTTGACCGCGCCGCTGGTGCGCGGCGCATGGTGGACCGTGCATTGATGGACGGCGAATGGCCGGTGCTGCTGCTGGTCATGGGCAAGCCGTCGGCCGATGGCACCTACCTCAGCCTGGCAGAGCTGCGCACACTTTTTGTGGGGCAACAGCTTCCCCATCGGGTGATGGCCCGCTTGCCCAGCCGGAGTGGCGCGGCGCAATAGAAGTGATTTTCCGCCGCACAGGGCTGACAGTCAGGCACATTGGGGGCACCTCCGTCAGGCACTGGGTCTGTGTCGGACTGGCTCATGAATACGCCGGTAGCCCGCCTTGACCGAATGTTTTGATGCCCCCAGTCCCAATACTGGATGGTGGAGCTGGCAACGGGGGCGCCACAAGCGCGCGGTATAGTGGCTTTGATGGCGGAAGCGTGGAATCGCATCCGTGCTCTCGCACAAACACGCCAACGCGACTGGCTTGAGCGCAAGCTGCGTCAGTTTCGGTACGACCTGCGACTCTTCCAGGGTTGGGCTCCGGCAAAACTGCCACAGCGACGGTATTGCGTGAGACGGCATCGCGTCAAAGGCTCGATCGTATTACCAGTAATAGAGACGCCCGCGCCAAGCAGACGCTCCATCGGCGCCAGTACCGGCACGCGCGCCATCACGGGCACTTCGTATTGCGGACACACGCTCACGACGATGGTGTCAACATCGACTTGGCCCAAACGAACATGAAACGCCCCCCTAAACATCCCTGCATTGACGCGTCATCAATCACGGTTCCACGAGTGGTCTGACCACGACGCCGAATCCGATCCAGTGGTTCCTGTTTTTGCCTGAACAACCAGATCATCCTTTCGGCGCGGATAGTTCCGCGGAGGGGAC
>CAINLT010000496.1 GCA_903850505.1 uncultured Myxococcales bacterium
ATCTTCCAGCCGCCCAGTGGCTTCATGTCCGGCATCTACGCCCGCAGCGACGCGGAGCGCGGCGTGCACAAGGCCCCGGCCAATGAGATCGTGCGCGGCGCCATCGGCCTGAAGTACAACATCACCCGCGGCGAGCAGGACCTGCTCAACCCCAAGGGCATCAACTGCATCCGCAGCTTCCCCAACCGCGGCATTCGCGTGTGGGGCGCGCGCACCATCAGCTCGGACGCCTCGTGGCGCTACGTCAACGTGCGCCGCTTGTTCAACATGGTCGAGCAGTCGATCGAGTTGGGCACGCAGTGGGTCGTGTTCGAGCCCAATGATTCCCGCCTGTGGAAGCGCGTGACGCGCGACATCTCGGCGTTCCTGCTGCGTTTGTGGCGTCAGGGCGCGCTGTTCGGCAAGACCCCGGAAGAGGCGTTCTTCGTCAAGTGCGACGACGAGACCAATCCGCCGGAAGTCATCGACGCCGGCCAGATGATCTGCGAAATTGGCATGTGCCCGGTCAAGCCCGCGGAATTTGTCATCTTCCGCATCGGCCAGATGCCGAGCGGTGGCGACGTCAGCGAGTAAGCTCAGGACTGCGTGAAATTGCCGCGCCGCGGTCGGTGAAAGCTGACCGCGGCGTTGGCGTTTTTGGTGCTGCTTCTGACGCTGCGCGGGCGCCCGCGTTTAGGCGCGCGGATGAAACCGGTCATACACCTCGCGCAAGCGATCGCGCTGCACGTGCGTGTAGATCTGCGTCGTCCCGATGTCCGCGTGCCCCAGCATCGCCTGCACGCTGCGCAGGTCCGCGCCGCCAGCCAGCAGGTGCGTCGCAAACGAGTGCCGCAGCTTGTGCGGAGAAATCGGCCGGTCGATGCCCGCGACAACGGCGTAGCGCTTCACGAGCTTCCAGAAGCCCTGGCGCGTCATCGCCTTGCACTGGCTTGTGACAAACAGCGCTTGCGGCGCGCCGCCCTTGCGGGTCCGCGTAGCGCCGCGCACGAGGAATGGCCTGCCGTTGGTCAGGTAGGCGACAAGATGGGCGCGCGCAACCTCGCCAATCGGCACCAGGCGCTCTTTGCGGCCCTTGCCGACGCAGCGCACCAGACCGCGGTCAAAATCAACGTCCGCCAGCTGCAGTCCGACCAGCTCGCTGACGCGCAGGCCGGTCGCGTAAAGCGTCTCCAGCATCGCGGTGTCGCGCAAGCTGCGCTCGCCTTCACCGCCCGGCGCCGCCAGCAGCCGGCCGACTTCTTCCTGCGTCAGCACGTCAGGCAGATCGTGTTCCTGGCGCGGCAGATCGACAAGCAGCGCCGGGTTCTCCATCACAATGCCGCGATCGACGAGCCAATGGCCGTACGTACGCAGCGTCGACAGGTGCCGCGCCACCGACCGCGACTGCAGCCCGGTGTCGTGCAAATCCGCGATGTACTCGCGCAGGGCGTCGCGATCCAGCTCCGTCGCCATGTCGACGCCGAGCTGTTCGTCCATGTAGTGCGCCATCCGCAACAGGTCGCGGCCATAAGCCGTCAGCGTGTTGGTCGACATGTTGCGCTCAAGCTTCAGGTGGCGCAGGAAGCGCTCCACGGTGGCTTGCAGCGAGTCGGGTTGGCGGGTCTCAGGGATACGGGGAGCGGGTGTCGCGTTCATCATGCAAAGGGATCTCGCACGATCCGGGCAATGGATCAAAAAATCTGTCAAAACGAACGGTTGTGCGAGTTTTTTGACAAGAACGACGATCCGATCCGATCCGCGCGGTGTCGTGCAAATGCGCCGAATCATGAGAGATCGCGATCGGGCCGACACAGGCGGCGGCAGCGGCGAATTTGCCCCGATCTTCGCGGGAAACTGCAATTGTATCAAGTGGTTGCGTGGGTGCGTGTGACGCAAAACCGCACGGATTCGCGCCTCGGGGTTAACCCGCCCTGTTCGGGTGGGAGTCCACTGGTATTCGCCGGTCGGCGACTTTTGCCGCGGTCACGAAAAAATTGTCACACAAACCGCCCGCGGGACAAGCCCCACGCGGCGCAACTGGCGCGGCAATGCAGGATGAACACCCGATCGCGAGGCTGGCCAAAGAGCGGTCAGCCGTCGAAGCGACCGAAATGCTTAGACGATTTCGATGTCGTTCTTCTTGCAGAACGTCACGAAGCCGAGCTTCGAGATGCCGCGCAGGGCGCGCATCGAGAGACGTACACGCACGAATTCGTTCAGTTCCGGCACCCACAGGCGCTTGACCTGGAGGTTCGGAAGCTGACGCATCTTGGTCTTGTTGTTGGCATGTCTTACGCGATTACCGACGAGGGGACGCTTTCCGGTGAGCTGGCAGACGCGGGACATATGGAGCCTCTTCAACGTATTGCGGCGGCGCAAATGGCGACGCGGGGGCGGAATCTTACAGCGAAAATGCCGTCAGGTCAAGCTCGGACGCGGTTGGAGCCGCGGCGCGCGCTAAGGTTCGAAACGATAGCCCCAGCCGCGGACCGTTACGATGTGACGCGGATGATCCGGCTCGGACTCGACGTAACGCCGCAGACGCACAATGAAATTGTCGACCGTGCGCTCGGTTGGCGTCGCGTCCATGCCCCAGACTTCTTCGAGGATGTCGGCGCGGCTCAACGCGCGGCCGGGATTGCGCGCGAGGAACTGCAGCAGCACGACTTCCTTCTCGCTCAGCTCGTGCCACTGGCCGTCGGGCGTCATCAGCGCGCGGCGTTCCACGGACACGGTCGCCAGGCCGATGCGCAGCTCCGCGTCCGTCAGCACTTCCAGCGATCCGGTCGATCGGCGAATGTGCGCGCGCACGCGGGCCAGCAGCTCCGCCATGTCGAACGGCTTGGCGAGATAGTCGTCGGCACCGCCGTCCAACGCGTGCACCTTGCTGTCGATGTCATCGCGCGCCGTCAGCATCACCAACGGCGTGTTGATGCCGATCTTGCGAATCTTGCGGGCGACATCAATGCCGTTCATCCCCGGCAGACCAATGTCCAGCAGGATGACGTCAAAACGTTCGCCTTCGATCACTTCCAGCGCGGATTCGCCGGTTTTGTACCAGCGAACCTCAAAGCCTTCGTGCTCCAGGTTCAGGCGAACCATCGTGCCGATCAGGGGATCATCTTCAACGAGCAAAATGCGCATGGTCTTTAAGCGTGGCCGGTCAACTTGCCGGTGCCAACCTTAGCCAATTGCACGCGCCACGACAACCGTGTCTCACAATCAGGTGCGTTGGCCGTCCGGCGCGCTGGGCAGGCGCAGGGAAAACGTCGAGCCTTGGCCGTCACCGTCGCTCTTTGCCGTCAACTTGCCACCCATCCGCTCGGCCAGCGCCCGCGAGAGCGAAAGCCCAAGACCGGTGCCGGAAGCCTGACTCGTCGCGCCCTGGGCGCGCACAAACGGCTGAAACAGCTTCTCCGCCAGCTCCGGGGCGAAGCCGATCCCGTCATCTTGCAGGCGCACGTGCACCACGCCGTTCTCCACGGTGCCGCGCACGTCGATCCGCTTGGCGCCGTATTTTTCGGCGTTGTCCGCCAGATTCTCCAGAATCGTCCAGATCGCGGTCGAGTCGCCGAACGACGCCAGACCATCGGCGACGTGACCGTGCACGCCGTCCGGTGGCGCGGTCGCCTGCCGCCGCTGCACAAAGCGCGACAGGAGCTGGGAAACGTCGACGCGATCGCGCGCCAGCCGCTGATCGGGCATCCGCATTCTCTGGGCCAGCAGCAGGTTCTGGATCAAGTGCTCTTCGCGCTCCGCCTCGCGCAGCGCCATCGCCGTCAGCTCTTTGAGCTGATCCGGCGGCATCCGCCCCGAGTGGATCGTCTGCAGCACCGCCTTGATGCCGGCCAGCGGCGTCTTCATCTCGTGCGTTACGCGGCCCAGGAAGTCCTGCATTTCCCGGCGGAACAGGCTCTCCGTGCGCACCAGCCGCCACAGCATCGCGACGACCGTGACCAGCAGGCCGGTCAGCAGCGAGCCTTCGCCCAGCACCATCTTGCGTTTGCGGGCGTAACGCTCGTCGGCGCTGCGCTCGGCCGTCTCCGTCGGCTGGACGACCATCACGCCCGGCAACTGCGCAATGCCCGTGACCGCAAAGCCATCGCCCACGCGATGCGCCATTGGCGACACGCGCCCGGGCATCTCCACGACCTCAAGGTGCGGATCGTCCCGCACCGGACCCGGCTTGGCCGTCTCCGCGTGCATGCGCAGCGCGTGGACTTCCGCTTCGCGCTCGAGGATCGTCTGCATCATTTCCCGCTGCGCGTTGATCGCCTGGGAAATGTAGACGAGCCACCAGGTGCCCAGCGCGGCCAGCAGGAACGCCGCCGCGCCAAACAGCCAGATCGGACTCAGGCGATCGCGGACCAGACTGGAAGCGCGCTTGGTCATCGCGTCACGCCACGGCGCGGGCGGCGGCGATCAGCGCGGCAGCCAGTTCGTCCACGTGGGCTTCTGCGTGCGCAGCGGAGAGGAACATGACCTCATACGCCGACGGCGGCATGTAGACGCCGGCATCGAGCACGGCGTTGTACATCGCGTTGTAGCGCTCGATCGCCAGCGGCGAGATCTCGTCCGCGCGCGTCGGCAGCGGCCCTTCCACGAAATACGGCCACACGATCGAGCCGATTCGCCGCACGCGCAGCCACGGAATCTTGGCGTCCGCCAGCTTCGCCTCGAGCCGCGCGCCCAGCGCCGCGATGTGCGCGTACACAGCAGGATTCTTGAGCTTCTCCAGCGTCTTCAGACCCGCGGCGATCGACACCGGATTGCCCGATAGCGTGCCCGCCTGATAGACCGGCCCAACGGGCGCCAGCAGCGACATCAGCTTGGTCGGCCCGACGACCGCGCCGATCGGCATTCCACCGCCGACGATCTTGCCGAGCGTCACCAGATCCGGCAGCACGCCCGCCAGCGCGCCGTAGCCGCCCGAATGCAGGCGGAAACCGCTGATGACTTCGTCGAAAATCAGGAGGCTGCCATATTGCGTCGTGATGCGCCGCAGCCCGGCGAGGAACTCTGGCGTCTGCATGAGCAGGCCGTTGTTGGCCGGCAGCGGCTCCAGGATGATGGCCGCGATGCGGCTGCCGTGGAACGCGAACAGCTTCTCCACTTCCGCGAGATCGCCAAACGGTAGCGAGATCGTCAGGCCGGCGATCTCCTTGGGAATTCCTTGGCTTGACGCTTCCGCGCCCGGCTGCGCGCCCGTGATCAGGCCTGAGCCCGCCTTGACCAGCAGGCCGTCCGAGTGGCCGTGATAGCCGCCTTCGAACTTGACGATCAACGGCCGGCCGGTCGCCCCGCGCACGAGCCGCAGCGCTGTCATCACAGCTTCCGTGCCAGAGCTCGTCAGGCGCACCTGCTCGTACGGCGGGAACGCTTCAAGGATCGCCTCCGCCATCGCCGTTTCGCCCGGATGGCACGCGCCATAGCTCAGGCCGCGCGTTGCCGCCGCCTGCACTTCCGCGACGACTTCCGGATCGGCGTGGCCGAGGATCAGCGGGCCCCACGACATGCAGAAATCGATGAATGTGTTGCCGTCGACGTCGGTGAAATGCGCGCCGGACGCCTTCGCAAAGAAGATCGGCTTGCCGTTGACCGATTTGCACGCGCGCACGGGGCTATTTACGCCGCCGGGGATGCGCTGCTGCGCGCGTTCGAACCACGCGTCGGACTTGGCGCGGCTGAAGGAGTTGGAGGCGGTCGCAGTTTTCTTGGCCATGACGGGTTCCTTACGCACAAAGAGAGAGGAGGGCGGCCGCGACGTCGGCCAGATCGGGTGAAGCGGCTTGGGCGGCCGGCTGGATGCCGTGCTTGTCGCGCAACGCAGCGGCTGTCGTGCCGCCAATTGCCACAAGTGGACGATCGCGCAGGTCAGGGGCCCACGCAAGCAGACGGTCGGCGGCGGACGGCGCTGCCAGGTAGATGGCTTGGGCCTGCGCCATTTCCGCCCGCAGTTCGGCGGTCGGTGCCAGCGGCTCAACGTTTTCATAGACGACGGCGACCCGCACTTCATGCCCAGCCGCGTGCAGCAGATCCACAAGCTCCGGCTGGCTCTGCCGCGCCTGCACGACGAGAATCCGGCTCGGATGGTTCAGGCGGGCGCTCAACAGCTCCGCCAGCGCGTGGCCTGTCGACGGCGTGTGCGCCGTGAGCCCGGCGGGGAGGCCAATGCGCTCGAGCGCGGCGGTCGTTGTCGGCCCCACCGCGGCGACGAGACAATGAATCCCGTGCACCTCGTCCGCGCTCAACTGGCGGGCAAAAGCGGCGACGGCGTGCGCGCTGGCAAACGTCACCGCGTCGCAGGTTTCCAGGAAGCGCAGGTGATCGTCGGTCAGCGCCACGTCGGCAAACTGCGCCGTCGGCACTTCCAGCACGCGGACGCCCGCATGTTCCAGCCGAACCCGCAGCGCCTGATTGTCCTCATGCGCGCGGGTCAGCACGACCAGTTTGTCGTTCAGTGCCATGATCGCGCCGGCGTGTACCACGGGCTGTCGTCGGCAAGGTCCGGGCCTTGCGCCATCAGCAGGGCAAACGCCCGCTCAACCAGTGTGTCGATCGGCCCTTGGACTTCGATCGCGCGCCAGATGCCGTCCGTGCCGACCGTGCCCGCGCGCAACGTCGCTGTTCCGTCATTGCGGACCGTCGCCAGCGCGCCAAACGGCGAATGGCAACCGCCTTCAATGCGCCGCAGCAGCCCACGCTCAAGACCCACGGCTGTGGCAGTCGCTTGATTGTGCAGCGTTTTCAGGTAATCGATGGCGTTCTTGTCCTCTTCGCGAATCTCAATGCCCAGCGCGCCCTGCGCCGCGGCCGGCAGCCAACGCTGCGGATTGAGATCGAACACCGCCAGATCGCCCGGATCCAGGTTCAACCGCGCCAGACCCGCGCGCGCCAACAGCACCGCGTCGAGTTCGCCGGTCTTGGCCTTGTTCAGCCGCGTCGGGACGTTGCCGCGCAACAGCACTGCCTCCACATCCGGGGCAACATGCTGGAGCAGCGCGGAACGGCGCATGGACGCGGTGCCGATGCGCGCGCCCGCTTTCACCGGCAGCGGCCGGCTCAAATCCAGCGCGGACTTGTGCACGAGCAGGACGTCGTTGACCTCGGCGCGCTCCGGAATCGCCGCGAGCACGAGGCCCGGCGGCAGATTGGTCGGCAGATCCTTGAGCGAGTGCACGGCTGCGTCGACCAGGTTGTTGGCCAGTTCGACCTCCAGTTCCTTGGTGAAAAAGCCTTTGTCCAACTGAGCTTGCAGCGGGATATTGAGCAGCTGGTCGCCGCTCGTCTTGACGATTTTGAGCTGCACCCCTGCGGCTTCACCGCCCAGACGGGCCTGGATGTGCCGCGCCTGCCAAAGTGCCAACTCACTGCCGCGTGTTCCAATCGTAAGCATGAGACCTCCGGCGGATCGCACCGTCGTGGTCCGAATTGCACGGTCAACGCGCTTTCGTGTCAACCCGCGCATGACCAACGCATGACTTGTTGTGGCGAAATGGACCGCGTGTGAGACTTGCGGCTCCCGTTCCGGAGGCTGATGCGCACCCGATTTTCCCTGTTGTTGCTGGTCGGCCTGCTGCTGCCGCTGCGGGCGTGGGCGCTGGAGCCGCAAGCTGTGCTTCCGGAGGGTTGCGAGCCGGCGGTGCTGGCGTGGCTGCGGCCGCTGGAGATGGACCGCGCGGTGACAGACGCGTGGCTGTTGCGCGACGTGGGGATTGATCGCAGTCGGCTGCAGTTGACGCTGGAAGGGCCGGAGGGGCGCCGCGTGCGCGCGACCGTGAGCCATGTGCGCGACGCGCAGGCCGGTGAAACGCTGGGTGAAGTGCGGCTGGATTGCCCCGCTGCGGCGCCGCCGGAAGTCTGCGCGGCGTTGCGGCAAGGATTGACCCGCCAGCCGCGCGCGCCGTTGCCGTGGATCGTCCCGCAGCAGGCAGCGACCGGGCGGACGGAAATGGAGCGCGCCGGAGCGCAGTTTTCTGATCGCGATCCGACCCGGGTGGCGCGCGGGACGCTGCTCGCGGTGTGGCTGTTGTTCGTCGCGGCGTTGCTGCAAGTGGCGCGGCGGCGCTGGCGGGCGATCCCGCGCTTGGCGCTGCTGGGCGCGGGGGCGGTCACGCTGCTCGGTCTGGTGGCACGTCTCTGGCTGGCGCCGCGCGGATTGCAGCATGAACTGTTCCACGCTGGGCAATCGCTGGCGTTCCTTCACGGGACGTCCCATTTTGCCAATGGCGAGTCGGTGCCAGCGCTCGTCAACGCGTTGAACGCGCTCCTGGCTGGCGAGGATGCGACGCTTTTTGCCGTCACGCTGGCGTTCGCCGTGCTCGCGATTCCCGCGCTCGTCTGGTTCACCTGGCAGTTGACCGACCGCGTGCAAGTGGCGCTCTTCGCCGGGCTGCTGCTGGCGCTGTCGCCGATTCACGTGCATTTTTCCGCGAGCGAGGAGTTCGGCATCGTCGGTTTGGCGCTGGCGCTGGTCAGTTGCGCCGCGTGGCTCCATTGGCTGCGCACGCCAAGCCACGCGATGTTGCTGCTCTCCGCGACTGCGGGCGTGCTGGCGATGCAGAGCCGCCCCGAGCTGCTGCTCCTGCCGCTCTTGCACCTCACGCTGCTCTGGGTGTTACCGGCGCCGGGCGTCCTGCGGCGGCGCGCGCTGTGGCTCGCCATGGTCGTCGCCGCGCTCGCGAGCTGGCATGTTCCGTATGACGTGCAAGTCCGCGGCGGTTTCCCGGGGTTCTCGCCGCGCGCGATCCAGCACTTGCTGCCGCGCTTCGCCTGGCTGGACCCGGAGCTGGCGGTGTGGCCGATGGCCGCGTGGCTGCTGCTCGGCTTGGCGTTCGCGTTGCGCGAGGTGCCGCGGCAGGCGTTGTGGCTCGCGGGTTGGGCGCTGTGCTTCGCGGTGCTCCTGCTGGCGATCTACACGGGCGCG
>CAINLT010000497.1 GCA_903850505.1 uncultured Myxococcales bacterium
TAAATCTCCGGCACTTCCAGTTCAAAAAGCTTCTCAATCAGGCGCGGATCCGTGCGCGACAGCACGATCTGCGGACCGCGCGCATCGCGGCGGATGTCCTTGACGTACGCCTGAACGCGGTCGCCGGCGCGGTAGGATTCGCGGAACATCTGCTCGCGCATCGGCAGCACGGCTTCCGCACGGCCGAGGTCGACGATCACGTTGCCGCGCTCAAAGCGCCGCGTGATGCCGGTGACGAGCTCGCCCTTTCGGTCTTTGTACTCGTTGAACACAACGTCGCGCTCGGCGTCGCGCACGCGCTGCGTGATGACCTGCTTGGCGGTCGTCGCGGCGATGCGGCCGAACTGCTGGCGCGCGGTCTTGATGTTCAGGATGTCGCCGTACTTGCGATCCTCTTCTTCCGCGCTCAAGCGATCGCGGTCGAGGTAGAAGATCTGGAAGCCCAGTTCGTCGCCGAGCTGCACGTCCGGATCGATGATCTGCGCCGTAGACCAGCCCAGTTCGCGTTCCGTGTTCTCAATCGCGCCGTCATCGACGACGACCATGTACAGCATGAGCTCGACCTGGCCGATCTCCACGTTGTACTGGGCTTCCAACTCGCGGCCGTGACCGAAGATCTTCTTCGCTGCCGACAGAATGCCCTGTTCAAGCGCCTCAACCAGGATAGACCGGTCGATGCTCTTTTCCTTCGACACCTGGTCGATGATTGGATTCAGGTTCGCTGCCAACATAGGGTCACTCCTTCAAAAGTACGCAATTCAGTCGACCGTCCCGTCGTCCTGAAGGTCAGCGTCATCCTCAAGCTCTTCGCCATCCAAGTCGGTCGCATCGACCGTCTCGGACTCGCCCAACAGGGCGCTCTCCGCTTTCAGCTTTTCGCCCAACGCCAGCCACTCGGCGAACGTCGGTGCCAGATTGGCCTGGGCGATGTCGCTCAGGCTCACGATCTTCAGCGGCTTCTTCTTGCCCAGGTTGAGCGTCAGTTCGCCGTTCTCGCAGCTTTGCAGCACGCCGATTACGGATTCCTGCACGCCTTCGCGGCGCACAATCACCTTGGCCGTCATGCCGAGGAAGCGCTGGAAATCCGCCTCATGGCGCAGAACGCGATCCATGCCGGGGCTCGACACTTCCAGCTCGTAGGCGCCGTCAATCGTCAGATCGGCGTTGCCCGCGGCTTCAAACGCGTCCAGTTCGGTGCTCAGGAGCCGCGACACACGACGGCAATCATTGAGCTTCACGGCGCCCTGGCCGGGCTGGCGATCGACCCGCACATCCAAGCGCATCGCGCCGCGGCTGCCGAGAAGGCGCAGTTGCAGCAGTTCGAGGCCCAATTCCGTGACACGCGGGGCGAAATACGCCGTCAAACGCGTCGCCAGCGCGTCGCGCTTGGGGTTGGCCGTCGTTTTGCTGTCTGAAGTCGCCATGACTTGCATCATCTAAAAAAGCACCATCGTTTCAGACACTTTGCGCAACACCGGTGTTTGGATGGTCCGCGCCCCGGCCAGCTTTCAGTCGCCGTTGGGCAACTGACTGCAGACCTGCACCGAGCACAGTCAGTGGCGTGGAGCCAGAGTCCGTCGGAGCAGCCGTGTGTGGGTGCCTCGGGAAGGTCGAAACCTTCGAGGTCCACGAACACGGAGGGCGCGATGCCAAAAACCGCATCACGCACAGCAGAAGGTCGACCAGACGATCGACTTTCTGAGGAACCACCGCTGGTGAGCTGAAGAGCTCAGGGAGCGGGCGGTTCCGGAGGCGGCACCCGGATTCGAACCGGGGATGGAGGATTTGCAGTCCTCTGCCTTACCACTTGGCCATGCCGCCGCAAGGCGCGTGACAGGATACACGAATGCTGCGCTGGGTCAAGGTGTCGCCGTGACTGTGCTGTCACAAACTCGAGGCTTCGAGTCGCCAGGCGCCGCCCGCATGGGCGTCCCGCCGCAGGGTAATCGGCGGCGGCATCCGCTTCTCGGCGCGCAAAAAAAGCTTGAGCACTTCCGTCTGGATTCCCGGCGACTCCGGCTGGGCGCGCTCCACGATGAAACTCGCCGGATCGTCCGTCTTGCTCAGGTATTGCCGGTAGCGCTGCTGCAGCGGCCGCCACTTGTACGACCGCAATTCCTCGTCCAGCAGCGGCGTGCCGCGCCGATCGGTGTGCACCAAATCGCGAAAAGCCAGGAATGCGGCTTCTTCGTCCAGCGCAGCGCCGTTGATCGCGACCGCAAAGAGCGCCGTGACCGTCGCCTTGGCCGCCTCCAGCGCATCCTGTGGCGTCTCCGTCACGGCGGGCTTCAGGACCGGACGCGGTGCCGCCTGCAGCTGGGTTTCCAGCGACGCCACGCGCGCCCGCAAGTCCGCGATCTCCTGGGCGAGCGACTGGAGCGTCGGTTCCGTCATCCGCTACTGCGCCAGTCCGAGCTTGCCGAGGCACGTCGCGTAATCGGCGGCCTTCAGCAGCTGGTAATCCGGGTGAATCTGCGGCTTGGGCTCGCGCTTGGCGATCGCATCCGCCTTGCCAAATTCCTTCACGCACTTGTCCAGCGCCGGGATGCTGTCCGCCCACGGGGATTTCTGCGTGCCCTGCAGCGGCACCAGATGGTTATTCAGGTTCTCCTCGCGGAAGCCGACCGGGACTTTGCCGTCGATGTCCGGCGCGGCTTCCACGTCCGGCGTCACGCCCACGACCTGCAGCGTAAAACCGCTCGGCGCGTAGTACCGCGCGATCGTCAGCTTGATGTAGTAGTCCTGATGGAGCGCCGGCTCAAACAGCGTCTGCACGCTCGCTTTGCCAAAGGTCCGCAGGCCCACGACAAGGCCGCGCTTATTGTCCTGCAACGCGCTCGCCACGATTTCCGACGCCGACGCCGAGCCATCGCTCACGAGCACCACCAGCGGATAGCCGTAGTCGCTCGGCGAGGGCGTCGCTTCATGCACTTCCTCCGCCCGGCGGCGGCTCTTGACGCTGACGATCTTCCCCTTGGCGAGGAACAGGTCGGCGATCTTGATCGCCTTGTCCAACAAACCGCCCGAGTTGTTGCGCAAGTCGAGGATCAGCCCCGTCAGCTTGCCGCCCGGCGCCTGTTTTTCCAGCTTGGTGATCTGGTCGCGCAGGTCGGTCACGCTCTGCGGAATGAAGCCGTTCATCTTCACGGTCGCGATGCCGTTGTATTCCTTGACCAAGCTGCCGTCGACGTTCTTCACGTCGATGTGCTCGCGGGTAATCGCGTAGTCCTTGGGCTCCGGATCCGACTCGCGGCTGATCGTCAGCGTCACGACCGTGTTGCGCTTGCCGCGGATCTGCTTGACGACCTTGGACAGCAGCATGCCGGCGACGTCATTGCCGTCGACCTTGTGAATCACGTCGCCCGCGCGCAGGCCGGCCTTCCACGCGGGGCGGCCTTCCATCGGGTTCTCGATAATCGTCAGGTCGTCGCGCTGGGTCAGCACCGCGCCAATGCCTTCAAAGCTGTTGTCCTGCGTGTCCTGCGTCGACTTGTCCCACGCCCGGCGCGCAATCACGCTCGAATGCGGGTCCAGCGCGTACAGGTAGCCTTGCGCCGCCGCGAGCCACGCGCGGTTCAGGTCCGGCTGCGGCTTGGGGGCCTCCGGCACATCGGCATCCTTGGCGGCAGCGGGCTTGCCATCGGCCTTCGCGGTCTTGGCTGCTTCTCTTGCGGCCGCAGCTTTGTCCGCCACAACCTTCTCCGCGGCGGCTTTGGCGGCCTTGGCGGCTTCCTTGCTGAGCTTGGGCGGCGGCGGATTCTTGGCCTGATACGCCTTGATCTCCTTGGTCACATACGCCATCACGCAGTCGAATTCCGGCCGATCGAACGCCAGCTTGTCCCACGTCTCGTTGTAGAGGTTCGCGCGCGTCTTGTATTTGTCGCGCAGCGCCAACACTTCCTCATTGCTCAGGCGGCCTTTCTTGCGCACGGGGCGGTGCGCCTTGAGGTAGTCGTCGTTGGGGAGCGTGTGCAGGACGATGCCCGGCAGCGCCTTGTTGCTGCACTGGAACGCTGCGGTCGTGCCGTCGAGGCGACCTTCCTCGTCCGGGCTGCCGTGGCGGCCCTGGTAGAAGGATTCCGGCAGCAGTTCAACCGCGGGCTCCAAAGAAAGCAGCGCGAAATTCGAGGCTTCGATCCACGCGCGCTTGCGATCGCTCGTCGCGTCGATGTAGTAGGTCGACACGTAGTCGAGCACTTCATCAAAGTTGTGCACGTCAAACTGGATGCCCTTCCAGTAGTCGGCTTCGTTGTCGCTGTCCTCGTCGTCTTCGTCGTCATCGCCCTTGGCGGCAACGGGCTTTGCGGTGCCAGCCGCGCCAGCCACCGTCGCGGTGGCTTCCTCCGCGGTGGGATCCAAAGCAGCTTGCGGCGCCGCAGGAGCCGCGGGCTTGGCCTTGGCCGTCTTGGCAGCGGCGACGGGCGCCGGTTTGCAGGCCACGGCCATGAGCGCGAGGATCGTCAGCAGAAGCCAACGCAACCGCAGATGAGACGCGTTCTCGTGCAGATCGTTCATGGTCACTTTGTTCACCTTTGGCGGCCTGATCGGCTCATCCATGCGTTGCAGACTGCCAGCCGGGGCTACACGGCGCAAGCCAAATGGCTACAAGCTTGCGAGCGCGGTGCGCAGTTGCGCTGTCGTCGCATCGTTCAACACGGCGGCGATGCCCGCGGCCGTCGGATGCGGCCGCACCAGCCGCGCGCGCAGCCGACGCACGCGCGCCACACTCGCCAGCGCACGGTCGCGTTGCGCCGCCCCATCCAGTCCCAGCAGCACGTTGGTGGCGCCTTCCAGCGCGGATTCCAGCGTGTCCTGCCGCCTGCACACCAGGAAATTGTCGCATCCCGCCTCGATGCCGCGTCGCACGGCCTCTGCGGGTTGCAACACCTGAGCGATGCCGTGCATTTCCAAATCGTCGCTGACAATCACGCCGTCGAATCCACAGTAGTCGCGCAGCAGCGGGCGCAGGATCTGCGGGCTCACCGTCGCCGGCCACTGCGCATCCAGGGCGCGGAAGAGGACGTGGGCCGTCATGACCATCGGCAGGCGATCGGCCAGGCGCTGAAACGGCAGCAGTTCCACGTCTTTGAGGCGCTGCAGGTCGTGGTTGAGGACCGGCAGTTCCAGGTGGCTGTCCGCGTTGGTATCGCCGTGGCCGGGAAAGTGCTTGCCGCAGCCCAACACGCCCTCGGCTTGGAGCGCGTCCAGCAGCACGCCGGCGAAGTGCGCCACCTGCGCGGGATCGCGCGAGAAGGAGCGATTGCCAATGATCGGGTTCTGCGGATTCGTGTCGACGTCGAGCACCGGCGTGAAATCGAGGTTGAAGCCGGCGGCCAGGCACTCACGGCCCAGCTGGCGACCGACCGAAGCGACGAGCGCGTCGTCGCCCCGCTCGCCCAATTTGCGCATTGGCGGCAGTTCCGTGAACGGCTTGCGCAGGCGCGCGACGAGCCCGCCTTCCTGATCGACAGCTGAGAAGATCGGCGCGGGCAGCCACGGGCACTGCTCGGACGCCGCGAAGATGGATTCCGTGTGCGCAGCGAGCGCCGCCGTGTCGATCGCGCCGTCAGCGGCAAATTCCAGGTTGCGCTTGAACAGGATCACCCCGCCCAGGCCTTCGCGCAGCCACTCGGCGTATTGCGCCGGCAGCGTCGTGCCTTCATAGCCGACGATGAACAGCTCCAGCGCCAAGCGCCGGGCGTCCTGAGCGTCAAGATTCGCCGACGCGCTCAGAGTCTGCGCGGCACGCAAGGGATCACGCGTCATGGCTGTCCTGTTTGGGTCAAAATGGCGTCAGTTCGAGCACTTGTCGAGGAGCTGCTGCATGGCGTCGGCATCGCCCGCGGACGGGTTCTTTTCCAGATACGCCTTGGCGTTCTTGGCGCAGCCGGCCTTGTCATTGCGGGCCTGGTACAGGAGCGCCAACTGCTTGTGGGCTTTGCCGAATCCCGCTTTCGCAGCCTGCTGGTACAGGCCGATCGCCGCGTCCGTCTTGCCGTCCATCTGGGCGCTGCGGCCTTCTTCGTACAGGTCCTTGCCCGACTTCGTCGCCGGCGCCGCTTTCACTTCCGGCGGCGGCTCGGGCTTGGGCTCGGGCTTGGGCTTGGCTTCCGGCTTCGGTTCGGGCTTCGCAACCGCCGTCGGCTCCGGCTTGGCCTTGGCCTCGGGCTTGGCGCCCTTGTGCTTCTCGGACAGACCCGCCTTGGCCGCGTCGATGATCTTCTCGGCCGTCGCCGCCAGCGGATCGTCCACCGCGAAGTGCGCCTTCGCCTCGGTCGCGTGTTCCAGCGCCGACGCCGGATCCTTGGCGAGCAGGGATTCCGCAAGATCCAGCTGCGCCTTCCACTTCTTCTCCGCCTCGAGCTGGCGAAGCCGCAGCGAGATCTGGGCGTTCTTCGTATCCGCCGCGCGCAGCACTTGCAGCGCGTCGTCGTAGGCGCCCGTCTTGCGCAGGATTTCGGCCTTGGCCAGCGCGTCGGTTGCCGCGCTTCCCGCCGTCTCCGGCGCCTTGGGTGCTTCAGCCGTCGCCGCATCGGGCGCTGCCTGATCCGTCCCCGGCGTCGGTTCCGCCGCAGCAGCCGGTTCAGCCGTTGGCGCTTCGGGCTTCGCGATCGCCGCGGGGGCTGTCGCAGCATCGTCCTTTGCCGCGTCGACGGGCTTCTTGCCGCCGGACAGCGCCACAACTGCGCCCACTGCCAGCAGGGCCGCCGCCACGCCAACTGCGATCGCCAGAGGCAGCTTGCTGCGTTTCGGTCCGCCCACGTTCTCGATGCCCGGCGTCGCGATGCCAGAAGCCAGGAACCGCAGGGTCACGTGGCCCAGCTCAATGCGATCGCCGGACTCCACATCGCATTTCGAATAGGGCTCGCCGTTGACCTTCAGGCCATTGGCGCTGCCGAGATCGAGGATCTGCCACGTGCCGTTGCTCATCCGCGTCAGCCGGGCGTGTTCCTTGGAGATCGAGCGGTGATCCAGCACCAGATCGGCGTTTTCGCGGACGCGGCCCAGCACAATCGGCGTCTTGGAGATGCGCAGCTCCAGGCCGCGCAGGTTCTCACTCTCCACAACGAGCCGGGGCTGCGACGCTTCCGGGATCGCCGTCGACGGCCCAGCAGCCGGCGCCAAACCTTGCAGATCCGCGAGGTTGATCATCGCGGTCGCGCCATCCACGCCTTTGCTGGCGGTGCGCGCAGGAGCGTCGTCGCGCAGGGCGGTGTCGCGCTGCTTCTGCCCTTCGCTGTTGATTTCCAGCGTATAGTCGCCAACTTGCAGCAGATCGCCTTCGGCGATCTCGTGCTTCTCGCGGATCAGCAGCTTGTTGAGCTTGGTGCCCCACGAGGCCTGCACGTTCTCGATCCACACGCGCGAGCCGCTCACCGTCAGCTTCGCGTGGTGGCGCGAAACGTTGCGATCAGTCAGGCAAATGGCATTGGAATCGTCGCGGCCGATTTCCAGCTCGCCGTCGGCCAAGGGCACGATTGTCGTGCGGCCTTCGCTATCCTGAATCGATAGTTTGACCATCAGCGCTCGAACCCTCAGTCGCAACCGCGACGACCGCACATTGACCCAATGGGCCCTCTTGTGGGTGCGCCGATCCGACCCGCAATCTAACAGGATGACTTCCAAACGCAAGCAGACTGCCATTTTGCCACGGAAACGCCACGGCGACGGCTGTGCCCGTAGGCAAGGGGCGCCGAACTGTGCGACAAAGCACTGCGGAGGACGCGCGTCGTGACGGTGCCAGATCCCATTGCCTATGCTGTTTCGGCGGAAGGCCTGCGCCAGCGAAAGGCGGCGTGCGCGCCCGACGCGCCGGTGCGGCTGGCGGTTGTCGCGAATCCGCGCGCGCGGCGACTGCGGCGTGCCGGCAAGCGCACGGAGCTGGCCGCCCTCGTCGGGATGCAACTGTACGCGGAAACACGGGACCTCGCGTCACTGCATCGGGCGATTGCCCAGCTTGTCGCAGAGCAGGGTGCAAACGTGCTGGCCATCGCCGGCGGGGACGGTTCCCTGCATCACGCGGTCAACGCGCTGTGGCAGCTCGCCCAGGAGACCCAGCGCAACACCGGGGAAATGCCGCCGTGGCCGCGGATCCTGATCCTGAACGGCGGCACGCTGAACATCGTCGGTCGTTCCGTGGCAATCCACGGGCCGCCCCACGAGACGCTGCGGCAATTCCTCGGCGATTTTGGCCACGGTCCGCTGTCGCGCGTCGCGGTCCGCCCGGTGCCGATGTTGCAGGTGCATTGGCAGGGTGAGACGCCGCGGCTCGGTTTCGTCTTCGGTTCGGCGCTCGCGTACCACGCGCTGGAATTGTACAGCCGGTTTGGCGCCGGCTACCTCGGTCTGTCGCGTTTCCTGTTCGAGTTCAGCCGTGGCGCGCTGTTGGGCAGTCCGCTGTGGCGTCAGGAGTCGTGGAAGCTGGGGCCGTACGCGGACCTGGAAGTGGATGGTCAGCGCTGGGCGGCGTACGGCGGCGTCACGGCGGTCACGGCGGACCTGACTTTGGCCATCGGCGCAGTGCGGGCGATTCGCCGGCCGCTTGGCGCGCCGGGCTTTGCCGTGCGCGTTGTGGAAGAGACTGACCCGCGCAGACTTGTCGGCCTGCTGCCCGCGCTGATGTCCGAGCGCGGTGGTGCGGGCGTCGTCGATCTGCCCGTGGCCCACAAGATGCGGCTGAGCGGACCGTACACGCTGGACGGCGAGTGTTTCCATGAGCCTGCGCCGCATGTGCCGCTTTGGGTGGAGCGTTTTGCCACGCCGCTGCCCGTCGTCCCGGCCCGCGAGGGGTGAGGGCTCGTGCAGGCACAAACCGGTCGAGTCCCAGCCGTTTGTCGCCGCGTGTATTGCGCAGCGGGCACCCTTGGCGACCCAGCGACAGGCGTCCTACACGACGGGTGACTGCTGCGCGGCGCCTAAGTCCCCGTGTCCGCGCGATTTGGCGGCCCTGGCATTCTGCCCGCGTCGCGCGTTTTGTGCGCCTTTGTGCTTGCCTGCCGGTACTGGGTTGGGTACGCTGAACGGCTTGGTCCCAGCGCCCCGGAGGCATCGTCATGTTTGGTTTTCTCGGTCTTTCTTCACCCAAGCCCTCGCACGCCCTGGCGGCCGCGGCCGCCCTCGCGTTCGCGTTCGCAAGCGGCTGCTCCGGCAACTCGACTGTGGACGGGACCGGCGCCAATGGCGCGGACAGCGACACGACTTCTGGCGTGGACACGGGCACCGATCAGGACGCTGCGGCGGACACCACGGATTTGCCGGACACGCTGAGCGGCGACGGCAACGGCAGCGACATCGCGACGGACGATTCCGGCGACGCCGTGACGGGCACCGACGGCACGATTGGCAACGATACGGACGTGGCTTGGCAAAAAGATGGCGACGCGGCCACGCAGCCGGACGAGTACAAAGAACTGCTCATCAAGATCCTCGGCCCGAGCGGTCGCGATTGGGCGCAAAATGAAGGCGCGAGCGCCGCGCTCTCCGGCGTTGCCTGGGGCCACCCCGAGAAGATCGAGTGGGCGTCGGCAAACGGCACCAAGGGCGTCGTCTGCGGCGCGGGTTCAGCCCAGCCGGTGTGCGAGGAATTCTGGCAGAGCGACATCCTGACCCTCGACCAGGGCGACAACACCGTCACGGTCACGGCGACCAAGGGCGCGCAGACGGCCGCGGATTCCATTCATCTCACGTACAACCCGCTGTTTTCCTTTGACGGTCCGCCGATCATTTCGCCCAACGCGATCTTCGTCGGTGAATCCTCCAAGCTCGTCGTGGCGATGCCGGTGCCGGGCGCAGCGGCCGCGGGCAGCGTCGTGGACGCGTCGACGATCCAGCTGGTCGAAGTCGACGAGACGGGCAAGCCGATTCAGGACTACGACAAGCTCCAGGACAACGGCAACGGCGGCAACTGCGACGACGCGCAGAAGGACAGCGTGTACTCGGCGTGCCTGACCCTCACGGCCAGCGCGCCCAAGATCTACCGCTTCCGCGTCCGCGCGACCGTGAGCGTCAAGCTCAGCGGTTCGGCCGTGACCACGTACCAGGCGTTCTCGCCGGTCGCTGAAGTCGACGCGGTGGCGCATTTCTCGCAGTCGGAGTGCAGCGCGATGGTCAGCCTGCAGAAGAAGGTGAGCGGCGACTACAAGACCGCAACCGGCGGCGGCACGTCTGCGGCGACGGCTCAAGCGGCTGCGCTCGCCGCGGTCCAGGCCGATGCGACGGTCGCGGAAGCCGGCACGACCGACGGCGGCAACATCTGGATTCGCTACAAGACGGGCCGCGTTGGCGCGCTCAACCTCGCGTCCAAGGGCCTGCGCGGCGCGGGTGGCCCGCCGTCCGGCGATGGCGCCGCCTTGCCGACCCACTCCGTTGGCACGCGTCGGGCGCTCGCACTCGCGCCTTTTGCCGCAGAATTTGCTGCGACCGGTGGCGATGAGGCCGCGCAGGCTGGCGCCGCGCTGAAGGCCAAGCAGTGCCCGCCGTTTGCGGTGGATTCCTACAGTGACAACGCCGCGCTGCTCAAATACTACCGGCAGATGGCGACCTACGGCGTGATCGCGATTACCGGCCACGGCGACTCAATGTTCCTGACCATGGACACGGACGCCAAGAAGGCGCTCACGTGGGAACACCTCGGCTCGCAGGAAGTCATCTGGTCCGGCGAGAACGTCGACTGCAGCGCGCTCTCCGCCAACAGCGGCAGCTGCGACCAGGCCAGCAACGGCTGCAAGCCCACGGAAACCTGCGTCAAGACGTCGATGAGCGGCGGCGTTTGCGTCGACTACACGCAGGCCGACATCATGACGGGCCGCGTCGTCGTTGGCGACTCGACCTACGGCTTTCTCCCCGCGTTCGTGCGCCGCCACTCGCCGGAGAAATTCCCGGCGTCGATCGTGTACCTCGGCGCATGCCGGTCGATGTACAACGGCTCGATGGCCTTGCAGTTCATCGCTGCTGGCGCCGCGGCCGTCATCGGCTATTCGGAGTACGTCAACGCCGACTACGCGTACCTCAAAGGCTGGGGCTTGTTTGACGGCCTCATCAACAACGGCTTGAGCGTCTTGCAGGCCATCGTCCCCGGCGACGATCCCGCGCATGCAGGCGCCCACATGCGCTTGTACGGCGACAGCGCCGCCAACACCAAGGACGCCAACCTCATCAACCCGAGCTGGGACAGCGGCAAGGTCACGGGCTGGAAGCAGGTCGGCGACGGCCGCGTGGTCTCCCGCCTTGGCGAGACCGTTCCCGTCGCGGGCAAGTTCATGGGCATCATTTCCACGGGCTTGGGCTTCACGACCGAGAATGGCTCGTTGGAGCAGCCTTTCTGCGTCGACAAGAACAAGCAGAACCTGTGCTTCTTCTGGAAGTTCTACAGCGAGGAATTCATCGAATGGTGCGGTTCGTCGTACATGGACGAATTCCGCGCCACGTTGACCGCCGATTCCGGCCAAATCACCATGACCGATGTGTGGATCGACCAGCTTTGCCCGTACGACTGCGGCGGCAAGTCGCCGTGCGATCCCGGCAGCGCGGCGTGCAAGTGCGGCCAGCAGTGGAAGACGTTGACCCAAGCCGACGTCTCCTTTGACCAGGGCGGCGTCTGGATGACCCCGTGGCAGAAGACCTGCACGGACGTCAGCGGCCTCTCCGGCATCGACAAGAAAGTGAACCTGAAGTTCTTCGCCACGGACAAGGGCGACTCGATTTACGACACCGTCATCCTGCTGGACGAAGTCACGGTCGATTAGCCGCGCAGTCCGTTCAGGCGCGGTCTGTGAGGCACGCGATGATCTCGAAACTTTGGTTGGTGCCGGCGCTTCTGTTGGCTGCATGCGGCTCGCCCGCGCAAGGCGGCAACGCCGTGCTCGACGCCGTCAGTGGTTCTGACATCCACGGCGACGTGACCGCGCTGTTTGACGGCCTCGCCAGCGACGGCACGGCGACTTCCGATACAGTCGACGGCGACGCCATCGTCAAAGGCGACTTTGTGTGGCTGACGTTTGCCATCGACGACAGCGCCAACCAGACGTTCACCGATGGCGACATGCAGTGGACCGGATCGTTCGTCTTTGACGAAGCGACCAACAGCATCACCTACGCCACGTCCTGGCTGCCGACCGACGGACCGTTCGTCGCGCTCTACGATGACGGCGCGCAGCCCGGCGGCCACGAGAAAGCCGGCGCGACCGCGGGCGACCACATCTTCAGCAATCAGGTCAAATTCGTCGCGACCAAGGACACGCTGTTTGAGTACGGCGCGCTCAACGAGTTCAACAACTGGATGTGGGTCGGCGCGAACGGCACGTTCACGATCCAGCAGGGCCAGGGCGGGACGTTTGCCGTGCCGGGCATGAAGCTGCCGAAATTCGGAACGTACGACGCCAAGATCACGCTGGACACCAAGGCGCTGAACAAGGCGTACGCGTCCTGGAACACCAACGACTTCAAGTTCTTTGTCAAAGGCACGCTGAACCAGTGGACGCCGGTGCAGCTGCTGGATGACGGTCTGAAGGGCGACGCGGTCGCGGGCGATGGCATCCTGACGTTTGTGCTGAAGCAGAACCTTGGGAAGCACGATGGGCCGCTCAATGCCGGCGATGAAGTGCAGTTTACGTTCGTGACGACCCAAGGCGACGCGGATCCGATCGATGGCCAGGAGTACAAGCAGGGCGGCAATGGCCTGCCGGACGGCGTGCTGGCGTGGACGGCGTCGGCGATTGACCCGACGTGGCAGAGCGTGCCGGTGATTCTGTCCAAGGACTCCAAAGGCAAGACGCTGAACACGGCGTTTGTGGTGCCGGGCAAGCCGGTGCTGAGCTGCGACCCACCGTGCACAGGCAGCGACCAGTGCGTGAATGGCCTCTGCAAGCCGCCCGCGGATACGGATGCCGGCACGACGGACGCGGACGCAGGCACGACCGACACGGCGGACACGACGACGACGCCGATCGCGACGCTCACCGGCATCGATCCGACGTGGACTGCGGCGAAGGGCGGCGGTACGGTCACGTTGCTCGGCGACAACCTGAGCACGGCGTTCAGCGTCAAGTTCACCTCGGTCGCGGACGCGACGATGTTCGGCGCGGGCAGCAATCCCCAGCTCATCGTCGGCAAGGGCCTCTCGGTCACCGTGCCGCCTCTCCCGCCCGCGTTCGCCGACGTCGCGATCCAGCCGGCGACGGGTGCGCCGCTGAACCTGTCCGCGGCGCTGGACGTCGTGCCGATCGACACGCCGATTATCGACGGCCTGCTGGATTCCGACTGGAACGCGATGTCGCTCGGCGCCATCAACGACACGCTGAGCAACTGGGACAATCCGGCGGATCTGACCAAGACCAACGAGCTGAACCAGCTGTGGATCGCCTACGACGCCAACAACCTCTACATCGGCGTCAAAGGCACGTCCGAGCCGCTCAACGCGATCTCGTGCTACCTCGACGTCGATTACGGCAGCGGTACCGGCGCGGCGAGCCCCAGCGCGATTGGCGACAGCACCGGCGCGGTCGACAACGCGCTTGGCAACCTCTACACGGTCAGCGACAGCCAGATCGGCATCGACTTCGCGTTCGCGAGCGTCGGTATGGCGTCGTTTGGCGGCGGCGACCTGGCTGGCTCCACCAACGCCGGCTGGCGCGGCATGAGCAACCTCGCGGACTTGCCGTGGCTCCAGGGCATCGTCCAGGCCAGCAGCAGCAACGCCGCGGTGGAGGCCAGCATCAGCCTCGCGCTCCTCTATCCCAGCGGCATCCCAGCCAGCGGCGCGCCGCTCAAGATCGCCTGCGTGCTGGGCAACGGCGACGGCAGCGCCGCCTCCAACCAGATCCTCCCGCCGCAGCTCAGCCAGCCCAGCGCGACGACAATCGCTACCTGGCGCAGCGTCCACGTCTACCCCGTGCTGCCTTGAAGCGTGTCGTGCTGCTGGACAACCACGATTCGTTCACCTGGAACCTCGCCGATCTGCTGATGTCTGCGGCCCAAACCACAGGCATCGCCCTGGATCTGCGCGTCGTGCGCAACACGGACGCCAATTTGCAGGCGCTGCAGCACGCGCTTCCCGACGCGCTCGTCCTGTCCCCTGGGCCGAATGCGCCGGCGGACGCCGGGCAACTGCTGCCGTTCCTTCGCGCGGTGCTGGGCAAGCTGCCGATCTGGGGCGTGTGCTTGGGCCACCAAGCGCTGGCGATCGCGCTCGGTGGGCAGGTGGTGCGCGCGCCTGAACCCATTCACGGCCGTCAGGCTCTGATCCAGCATGACGGGATGGGGCTGTTCAGCGGGTTGCCGCAGCCCTTCCTGGCGATGCGGTATCACAGCCTTGCCGTGGATGGCGCCGCGCTGCCCGCGGACGTGCAGGTTTCGGCGTGGCTGGATGATGGGCTGATCATGGGGCTGCGCAGCGCCAGATGGGCGTGCGAGTCGGTGCAATTTCACCCGGAGAGCGTGGGTACGCCCGAGGGTGGCCAACTGGCGCAGGCGGCGGTGGCGTGGCTGAGCAACCTGGGAGCGAATTGATATGACGGGTATTTTGGGAATTCTCGGGACGATCCTGTTCGTCGTGCGCATCGGCCAGATGGGCCGCACGTGGTGGCGTCGTCGTCAGCACCACGCGCGGCTGGAAGGCAAGTCGCCGCGCGGCTAGCTTTTTCGCGGCACCGACGCCATCGCGTGCTCGGTCAGCGCGGTAATCGTCAGGCTCGGGTTCACGCCGAGGTTCGCAGGCACGATGGAGCCGTCGCAAATCCTCAGCCCCTCGTAGCCGTAGACGCTGTTTTGGCCGTCGACGACGCCTTTGCCTTCCGGGCCGATGGGGCAGCCGCCGAGGATGTGCGCCGTCGTCGGAATGTCCAGCAGCACTTCGTTCAGCGCGCTCATCGCCACGCCGCCGGTGCGTTTGGCGACGCGTCGTGCGACCTCGTTGCCAATCGGAATGTACGACGGATTCGCGACCGAGCCGTGCGGCCGCTCCGTGCGCAACGTCTTGACCCACGGCATGAACCGCGAGCGTTTCCAGACTGCGTTGAGCGAGTTGTCCAGTGTCTGCATCACCAGCAGGATGATGCCGCCGCGCGCCCAGCCGAATTTCCACAGGCTGCGGGCCAGCTGGATCGGGTGTGTCAGGCAGGTCCAGACCCAGCGAACGGGGCGCGGAACTTTGCCGCCGCCGTCGGTCAGGAGCGTTGCGAGCATGCCGAGCGCGTCGTTGCCTTCGCCGTAGCGCACGACCTCGATGTGCGTGTGCTCGTCAAAGAACGCGCCGGACGTGATGGCGACGCCCTTGGAGTAGTCCGTGCCGCTGCCGCCGGACATCGCGCCGGTAATCGCCTCCGAGTTGGTGCGCAGATGCCCGCCGAGCGTCGCGGGTAGGTGCGGCAACGTGCCCGCCTCGCGCGAACGCATGAGCAGCGGCAAGGTGCCCAGCACGCCGGCCGCGCAGACGACCTGACGGGCACGCAGCGTGTGGTGACCGCCGAACAGCCGCTTCACGCCAATCGCCGGTCGCAGCTCCAGTTCCCAGCCCTGGCTGCCGCGGGCGTCCGTGCCACCGATGCACGACAGGCCGATGACCTCGCGCTCAGGCACGACGCGCGCGCCTTTGACGCAGGCGAGGTACAAGTAGTTCTTGTCGAGCGTGTTCTTTGCGCCGTGCTTGCAGCCGGTCATGCACGCGCCGCATTGGATGCAGCCGGTGCGGTCGGGGCCTTCGCCGCCAAAATACGGGTCGGGCACGGTGTCGCCGGGGTTGTCAAAGTAGACGCCGACGTCCGTGGCCTTGAACGTGTGGCCGCGGCCCATCTCATCGGCGATTTCCTGCAGCACGCGGTCCGCTGGGCCAAAAACCGGATTGGGCGTCGCGCCAAGCATGTGCTGCGCCATCTTGTAGTGGCTCGCCAGCTCAGCCTGCCAATCCTCGACCATGCCCGCCCACTGCGGATCGCGAAAGAACGGCGGCGGCGGAATCAGCAACGTGTTGGCGTACACAAGGCTGCCACCGCCCACGCCTGCGCCGGAGAGCACCATCACGTCGTCCAGCAGGGACAGGCGCAGGATGCCGAAACAGCCAAGCGCGGGCACCCACATCGCCTTCCGCACGTTCCAGTTGGTCTTGGGGAAATCGCCTGGCTGCCAGCGCTTGCCGCGCTCGATCACCAGCACTTTGTAGCCCTTCTCGGTCAGCCGCAGCGCGGAGACCGAGCCGCCAAAGCCCGAGCCAATCACGATGACGTCGGCGTGAAAGCCGTCGGCATCGACTGGCAGCGTTGCCGGGTCAGGCACGAGCCAGGCGTCGCGAATCATGACGAGCGGCCCACGGGCAGCGGCATCACGATGTCCGACAGCGTGACCCGCGACGTGCGGCCATGCTGTTCGCCGGGCAAGCCGATCTTGTAGTAGCGGCTGGCGTACTCGCGGACCATGCGTTCCGCGGAGAACGCCGGCGCGGTGGCAATCGCCGCGCGTTGGATAGCCCGCCACCCGTCCGGCTCGCCGTAGTACGCAGGCAGCACGCGGTTTTCCAGCGACTCGTACAGCGCGTTGGCGTCGCGATCATCGTCGCGTTCATCCCAGTCCTGACCGATCGCCCAGCCGTTGATGCCGTCGACGCAGCCTTCCGCCCACCAGCCGTCGAGGATCGACAGGTTTGGCACGCCGTTCAGCACGGCTTTCATGCCTGACGTTCCGCACGCTTCCAGCGGCCGCACCGGGTTGTTCAGCCACACGTCCACGCCAGCCGTCAGCTTGTGGCCCAGCCACATGTTGTAGTTCGGCAGGAAGCCCACGCGCAGATCGCCGCGCAACTTGAGCGACAGCGCCACCAGATCGCGGACCAGCTTGCGGCCTTCCGTGTCGTTCTGGTGCGCCTTGCCGGCGAACAGGATCTGCAGACGACCGCGGCCCAGCGCCAGCAGCCGATCGATGTCGCTGAAGATGAGCGTCGCGCGCTTATACGGGGCGACGCGGCGGGCAAAACCGAGCGTGAGGATCTCTGCGTCAAAGCCGAGCTGCGTCTCGCCGTTGGCGTATTCCACCAGTTCGCGCTTGGCGCGTCGGCGGGCGCGGTCAAAATCGTCCGGATCGATGAGCGCGATGTCCCGCAGCCGCTCCGGCTTGAAGCGCCAGCCTGGCAAGTAGTGGTCGTACAGGGCGCCCATTTCCGGCGCGACCCACGTGTCAAAGTGCACGCCGTTGGTCACCGCCTCGATCTTCACGTCGCGGAACAGCGTCGTCGCCACCCGCGCGTTGATGACCGACACGCCGTTCACCGTATCCGCCAGCGACGCGGCCAGCCACGCCATGTTCAGTTCCGTCTCGCCGCCCAGCAGCGCCACTTCTGGCGGAATGTACTTGCCGACCACACGCTGGACTTCCGCCAGCGAGAAGCGATCGTAGCCCGCCGCCACCGGCGTGTGCGTCGTGAAGTGCACGCGCTTGCGGGTCGCCTCGACGCTGCCGATGTCGCGCAGCATCGCCGCGGCAAAGAACGCGGTGTGACCTTCATTCAGGTGCGCGGACAGGTCTTCCGTGACGCCCATCGCCTTCAGCACTTCATAACCGCCCAGGCCGAGAATGGCCTCCTGGCGCAGGCGATTCAGGTTGTCGCCGCCGTAGAGCAGGTTGGAGACCGGGCGCCACACGGGCGAGTTGCCGTCGATGTCCGTATCCAGGAACAGCACCGGCACCGTGTGACCGCTGCGGCCTTGCACGAGGCGCTTCCACGCGTGGATGCGGACGTTCTCGCCCTCAAACGCCATCTCGACCTGGATGCCGGTGTCTTCCAGCACATCGCTCGGCTCGCACATCGGAAAATCGAGGTGCTGCTCGCCGTACGCGTCGATCGACTGCTTGCCGTAGCCGCGCTTGTAGAACAGGGTCACGCAGATCAGCGGCACGCCAAGATCCGCGGCGGCTTTGACGTGGTCGCCTGCGAGGACGCCGAGGCCGCCAGAATACGTAGGAATCGCGGTGGTCAGGCCAATTTCAGCGGTCACGTAAGCGATGTGGTGCATAGAAACTCCAAGTGTCAGAACGTCAAGCGTAGCACACGCTCGCCCGGGGAAAAGGTGCAGCTCCGTGTCATTTTGTCGGTGTTGCAGGTCGACCGGCGAGAGCGACGAAATAGTACGCGGCGGACCACGCGCCCAGGCCTTTCCAGATGTCCGTCCACAGATCCATTCCGGTCGCGTGATCGCCAAGAATTCCAAAGATATGTCCGCCGCCGAGATAGACGTGCACGGCGGCGACCAGGAGGAACAGCCGGCGATCGCGCGTCCACGCGGGCAGGGGGAGGTGAAAAAGCATGGTCAGGTCCTTGCCGCAACGGGAAGTGCAAAGTGCCGATCCGGCGCGCCAAGGTCAACCCGCCGCGCTGAAAAGGCGCTCTGCTCGCACGCGAATGTGACGCGCGCGGTCACATGCCCGCGGGCTTCTTGATCCACAGGAGCATGTTGCGATCGGTCAGCAGGCCCTCGCCGAGGTTCACATCCCAGCCGGACGCGCGGTCCATCGTCATCAGCCGCAGCGCTTCTTGCGCCAGTTCGTTGGTCGGCTGACCGCCAATCTGCGCCGGCGTGTCAAAGGCCGTGAGCTTGGCAGCGATGAAGCCGTTGTCCGCGTCGATGAGCTCGATCAGCCGCATCTGCGACGGCCAATCGGCCAGCGACGCCGTCTGCACTTCAAAGAACGGCCGCACGACGTCCCCGTCCTTGGGCTGGTACCGCGTGATCCGGTTCACGTGGGAATGTCCCGCGAGATAGAACAGCACGTTCGGGTACTTGGACAGCTCGCGGCGGAACAGTTCGGGTGTCATCGTCCCGATCTGCGAAGTGCCAAACGCGTCGCCGCCGTCGCCAATGCCGCCTGAGCCGTGGTGCGCAACGACAACGGCGAAGTGACCCGCGGCCTGCGCCGCTTCCAGAAGAGGGCGAATCTGCTTCTCAAACACGTCCGCGTAGATGACGCCGTCCGATCCGCCGGTATGCGCGTTGCTGTCCAGCGCGATGATGTCCACCGGCTGATTGGCGACCGGCGTCGCGCGGTACTGGATGTACGGACTGTCCGCCGCGACGCTCGCCAGACCGTGCAAGTGCGGCCCCGGTCCGTCGGCCATCGCCTTCACTTCCGCCACGATCTCCGTCGCGTACAGCGGCAGCCGCAGCGCGTCGGCCGGCACTTCATCGGTCGTCACCGGCGCGCCGACTTGCCGGTAGTCCCGCGCGCCCATCACGGCGGTCGTCCCCGTTGCGAGCGCCCGTTCCGCCGCGTCGACCTTGTAGACGCCCGTCACCAGCACATCGTGGTTGCCGGTGACCCAATACCACGGCACGTTCAGCCCCGCTGCGGTAAAGGCGCGCTTCTGCGGAAAGGTCAGCCCCGGCTTGTCGCCATCGTCCGCGCCGCTGTCGCATTCCACCGGCCCGCCATTGAGCACTTTGCCAAACCACTGCATCTCGTTGCGCTGCGCGTTGTCGACGTTGTCGCCGCCCGTCAGGACAAAATCCAGCGGCAGGCTCGCGTGCAGCGCATTCACCGCGCGTACCGCTGCATCCAGCGTGTGACAGCCATAGCCTTCCTGCGGCCGGAACGCGCCGTCCGTCGTCCCCGCCGCGTCAAACACGCAGTTGCGCGCCGGCGATTCGTCGTCGACAAGCTGCGTATCCGTCAGGTGCACAAAGCGCACGAGCGTGTGCGGATTGGCGCCCATCGCGGGCGGCGGCGCGCTGTCCGCCGTCAGCGGCTGATGCGGCTCGCCGGCCAGCACCACCGTCTCCCCGAACATCTGGCTCAGCAGCGTCAGGACGTCCGCCGGAACGCGCGGGTCCTCGACGGTTGGCACGTCGACGTGGTGGCCCAGACCGCGGCGGCCTTGGGTCGACAGCAGCGTCGTGCCATCGACAGCGGGCGTCGTGTCCGGCGTCGGCGAGGATTGGCAGGCCGGCAGCAGCAGCGCGGTCGTGACGAACACCGGAAGAATGCGCAGGAACATGACGGCCTCGTGACGGCCACGCGACGAAAGCATGGCGCGACAAAACTACGCGATGTGCGGCGCGCTGGCGAGCAGTGGTTAGCGCCAACGAGAACAACTCGGCATTCCAGATTTTTCGGTCGGCGCCCTTTGCTTGTCGCCGGGTCGCCAAGCGCGCCCGCCTGCGGCGATACGCGCGGCGACACAAGCTGGTCGCGGACCGAATTGATTCGACTCGGGCCCTTACGGCGCAGTCGGCGACACCGCTTCGGCGGGCATCACCGGCTCCTGCGGCGGCGTCTCGGGCTCAGGCGGCAGCTCGTCCATCGCCGGGTCGCCCGCGTGCCAGTGCACGAACCGGCGCGTGACGTGGTAGCTCGGCAGGTTGAACTGCACGCCAACGGACAGCAGGAACGTCGGCACCGTGTAGTTCGTCGTCACGCTGCCCTGCAGTTGCCGATCGAGCGTCACGTTGGAGTTTGCCCCCGTCAGGTCGACCGTCGTGCCGTTGGCGCCGATCGGCATGGTGATCGACTCGTACTGGCTCTCCGAGTGCGACAGCCGCGCCAGCATTTCCACGTAGCCGTGACACCAGCCCGTCAATTCCACCTGCGCGCCGAGCGCCGCGTAGATCCCGCTGGCGTCGCGCCGCGCCGTGTAGTTGATCGTGTCGTCGGGCGTGACGTTGTGGCCGGCGATGACGGTGTTTTGCGTCGGATGCGTCGTGAACGACACGCCCGTATTCAGGATCATCGCGCCCAGGCCGGCGAGCAGCCACCAACGCCGCCCCGGTTCATCGACGATCAGGTGCTTGTAGAGCAGGTCCGCCTGGATGAACTCGACGTTGTTGTTGCCCAGCAGCGCCGGCGCCATCGACGCGCGCATGAACGGCAGGTCCATCGCCAGCAGGATCTGCGTCACCGTGCCGATGTCCTGAATCCGCCCGGAATCGCTGCCAACGTGGACGGGCATCGACGTGCCGCTGGGATCGCGCGCGATGAAGTCCGTGCCGGAAAACGACCAGCCGCCGCGCACCCAAGGCAGCACCGCGGTTTGCTGAATGCCGGTCGCGCACCCGACCTGCAACGTGAGCGCCAGCGACAGCGTGATCAGCAGGCGCGCGCGCGTCATGGCTCAGGCCTCGTCCAGGCTTGTGATCAGGCGCGGTCGCGGCGGCTGCAGGTCAGACGGCGGCGCATCCGGATCCGTCGGCCGCTCCGGACTGCCGCCTTCCAGCCAGCCCGAGATCGCCGCGTACTCCCAAATCATGTCTTCCAGCGCCGGCAGCACCTGTTCCGGCGGCATGCTGTCCAGCGGCACGCGTTTGCACAGCGCCAGCGCCAATTCGTCCTCGTTCAGCGGCATCAGGCCGACCGCGCAGGTCATCAGCTTGGAATTCAGGCCAAAAAGCGCCGCGCCACCGCTTTCGCCGCGCGCGTCCTGCCAATCGCCCAGCACCACGGCCAGCAACAGCGTCGGCACCTGATGGTGCGGATCGGCGGCTTCCACGACAACCAGGATCGTCGCGTCGTGCGCCGGGTGGACAAACGACAGCGCCGCCGCCGCTGGGTCGGGCTCCACGTCAAACACCACGTCAGCCATGCTGGCGGCCAGCGCGAGCTGGATGGATTCAAGGGCGACTGTGGCATCAAAAGGCATGGCGATCTCCGTGGCGGCAACTCTACCGGCCGCGTCCGCCTCGCGCAACAAAGCGGTGAACGAAGCGCTTCACGCTGCCCAAGCGGCCGGGAAACTGCTAGTCTCTCGCGCCTACGATTTTGGAGACGATCATGTCCTCGTTCCCCCACGCTCATCGCTTCGCCCAGGTTGAACCCGCGCTGACGTTTGACGACGTCCTGCTCGTTCCCGCTTTCAGCCAAGTGCTGCCGCACGCCGTGCAACTGCACGCGCAGCTCTCCCGCAACATCCGCCTGAACGTCCCGCTGCTGTCCGCGGCGATGGACACGGTCACGGAGAGCGCACTGGCGATCGCGATCGCCCGCGAAGGCGGCATCGGCGTCGTGCACAAGAACCTGACGATCGACGAACAGGCCGCGCAAGTGCGCCACGTCAAGCGCACGGTCTCGACGATGATCGAGGACCCGGTCACGGTTTCCCCGGACGATTCGCTGGCTGAAGCGCTGCTGACCATGCGCCGCAACGACATTTCCGGCCTGCCGGTCATCAAAGGCGGCAAGTTGGTCGGCATCCTGACGGCGCGCGACGTGCGGTTTGAGTCGGATCCGTCCAAGCATGTGAGCGATTTGATGACATCGGCGGTGTACACGGCGCCGGTCGGTTGCACGTCCGAACAGGCGCGGCAACTGATGCACGAGCACCGCGTGGAGAAGCTGCCGATCGTCGATGCCCACGGCGCGCTGGCGGGGCTCATCACGATCAAGGACATCGAGAAGAACGAGCGGCATCCGAATGCGGCCAAGGACGCGCGCGGCCATCTGCTGTGCGCGGCGGCGATCGGTACGGGCGCGGATGGCGATGCGCGTGCGGCGGCGTTGGTCGCGGCGGGCGTAGACGTCCTCATCATCGACACGGCGCATGGCCATTCGCGCAACGTCATCGCGTCCGTCGAGAAGATTCGCAACCGCTACCGCGGCATCGACATCATCGCCGGCAACATCGCCACCGCCAGCGCCGTTCGCGCGCTCGCGGAAGTCGGCGTCGACGCCGTGAAGGTCGGCATCGGCCCCGGTTCGATCTGCACCACGCGCGTCGTCGCGGGCGTCGGCATGCCGCAGCTCTCCGCGCTCCTGGATTGCTCGGAAGAAGCGCGCCGCCACGGCATCCCGATCATCGCCGACGGCGGCATCCGCTTCTCGGGCGATCTGGTCAAGGCGCTCGCCGCGGGCGCCAACACGGTCATGATCGGTTCTCTGCTCGCGGGCACGGAAGAAGCGCCTGGCGACACCGTCCTGTTCGGCGGCCGGTCGTACAAGACCTACCGCGGCATGGGCTCGCTCGGCGCGATGGCGCGCGGCTCCAAGGACCGCTATTTCCAGGACAAGACGACCGATCCCGGCAAGCTCGTCCCGGAAGGCGTGGAAGGCCGCGTGCCGTACAAGGGCCCGCTGTCCCAGACCGTGCACCAGCTGATGGGCGGCCTGCGCGCCGGAATGGGCTACTGCGGCGCCGCGAACCTGACGGAGTTGCAGAGTGCGCATTTCGTGCGTATCACTGCCGCTGGCCTGACGGAAAGCCACGTGCATGACGTGACCATCGTCCAGGAATCGCCGAACTACTCGCGCTAGGAGGCCGTGTTGGCCATGTCCAGACCGTCCGTGATCAACATCGCGCTGGCGGTGTTGACGCTGTGGCTGCCGCGCCACGCGCTGGCTGCGGATCGCTGGGCGATTCCGCCCGGTCAGGAAGCCGTGCTGGAAAAGGCGCTCGCGCCGACGGCGGCGTGGCCCAAAGGCTGGACGTTCACCGGCGCGAACATTGATCACGGCGCCATTGACGCGCGCTACCGCGATCCGAAAGGCCTCGGCTTGGGCGTGCGCCTGCAGCATCCGCAGTATGTCGGCGGGCCGCGGCAGGCGGGCCAGTTTGAGATCGCCAGCATTTCCGCAGAACTGCCCGACGACGTTGTCGCGCAAATCAAGGTGCAGCTGGCCAAAGTGCCGGAGTTCAAGTGGCTGCCGCTGCACGATCGCGAGGGCGACGCCGCGACGGCCGAGCCAGCGGACGCGACGGGCACCGCGCAGGCAGTCAACGGTGTGCAGGCGCGCGGCGATGCGCTGATCGCGGCCAATCAGGCGGACCAACTGCTGCCGCTTCTGGCGCAGGACAAGACGATCGACTGCGCGACGCGCCAGCACTGGGTGGTTGGGCTCATTGCGACGCAGAAGCCGACGCTTTTTGGCGTGGCCAATGACCTCGCGCGGCAGGCGCCCGCGTGTCCCAAGGCGCAGCAGACGGTGGCGCGCTGGACCGCGACGCTGGGCAAGCCGGCGCAGGGCGAGGCGATCCTGCGCGAGGTGCAGCAGGCGGGCGGCGATGACCCGCTCGTCGCCGTGGACCTCGCGCTGCTGATGCGGCAGCAGGCGCGCTGCGGCGATGCGCTGGCCGTGCTTGGCAAGCTGGACCTGGCGAAAGTGCCGGGGATCGCGTCGGAGTTGGCGCGGCTCTCGCGGATCTACATCGATTGCCCGGACAAGGCGGTGCTCGCCGCGATGCGCCAGCGCGCCGATGCCGCGCAGCCGGATTTGATCGCCGCGTTCATCGTGGGGTCGATCCTGCACCACGACGGCGCGTGGCAGGAGTCCGACACGTACCTCCTGCGCGCTGAGCCGCTGATGAAAGTGGAGCCGCGCGAGTACCTGTATCGGGCGATGAACGCGTGGCACGAGGGCCGGCAGGCGGACGCCGAGCAGTTGGTCGGGCACGCAGCGACGATGGGTGGCACGGATCCCGACGTGCTGTATTGCCGCGCGATGATCTTCGCTGAACGCAATACCGCACAGGCGATCGCCGACCTGCAGGCGTATGACAAGGCGATGGCCGGCACGCTGGACAAGACGCCGGGCAAGCAGGCGCACGTTTCTGAGATCCTCGCGGAGCTGCAGGCGTGCCAAGGCGCCAAGGATCTGCAGCGTTGCCGCCAACTGCGGCAGGTGAGCCGGTTCACGGTGCGCTGGCTGCCCGCGCTTGTCGTGCTGGCGCTGGGTGTCTTTGCCGTGCTGCGGTGGCGCCGCCGGCGATGAACGCTGCCACGCGGCTCATCGATTACGCTGGAGAAGTGCCAACTGGCTTGGCCGCGCAGATGACGTGGTGGTCGCCGACTGACGCCGGGCAGTTCGGCGTCGCGGCGCTGGGCCTCCTCCTGGCTCTGTTGGCCCTGCCGCGCGTCGCCGTGACCGTTGCAGATACCCTTCGGCGCCTCCCGCGTCCGTACCGGCGCGCCGTGCTCGTCGCGCTTGGGCTCGCGCTGCTCGTGCGGCTGCTCGTGCCCGCGCGCCTGGTCCTGCTGTTCTCCGGCTACGAGCTGGTCGAGCGTTCCGCCGTCCTGACCGGCGTGCACCGCTATGGCGCGGGCGCCCAAGTGCTCCACCGGTTGCTGTTCCTGTTCCTCCCGCCCGATCACGCGACGCTCATTTTGCTGCACCGCGTGACCGCCTGGCTGGCCCTCTGGCCGCTGCTCGCGTGGTTTGCCCGCTGGCGTCCGCCGCCGCGCGCGCTCGTGTTTGCCGCGCTGGGTCTCGCGCTGCTGCCGCTGCTGGTACGCGACGCGGCGACGGAGAGCATCCTGGTGCCCGGTTCGCTGTGGCTGTGGTCGGGGCTGCTGCTGCTGGATGCGCCGCCCGATGGCCAGCGCGCGGGCGATCACTGGCGCGCGATGGTCCTGGTGGCGGCGGCAGCCCTGACGCGGCCGGAGTTGCTGATCGTCGCGCCGGTCCTCGGCTTGCTTGTCGTGCGACGCCGTGGTGTGCGCTTGACCTGGCCGCGCGCGGGGCTGGCGCTGCTGTTCCTCGTGCTGGTCTCGCCGCAGCTTTGGCACACGGTCGAGCGGATGCTGCAGGACGCGGCGCAGGGGACCAATCGCCTGCACAAGCTGTTCCCGCTCGGTCCGCTGGCGGTGGTGGGCAGCTTCCTGCCGTTTTGGCCGCTGGCGTTTCCGCTGGCGTGGACGCTGCTGGCGCTGCGCAGCCTGTGGCGGCCGACCGAACAAGGGGCGTGGCGACGGCAACTCGCGGTGGCGACGTACCTCTGGGTGTTTGCGCTGCTCGTCGACTTGCCGCAGACGTCCGTGCCGCGGCTGGAGGCGCCGTTGGCGGCGCTGTGGCTGCTCCTGGGCGCGTGGCAGCTGGCCGAACTGCCGCCCTTGACCCAGCGCTGGGCGGGCGCGCTGGTTGTCCTGACGACGCTGCCGACGCTGTGGCTGTTCGCGCCGACCAACGAGGATGACGCCGAGCACTTCACGCGCGCCGCGTTGGCGCAGCTGCCCACGGAAGGCGCCTGCCTTGTGACGCTGCACGAATCCGATCCGCCCGACAAAGGCAAAGTGCAGCGGGCCTTTCCGGATTATCTGCTGCGCCCGCCGCACAGGACCGCCAAGCGTTATGCGATGGCGCAGTGGCAGGAGGCCGGTGCGCCGCAGTGTCGGGCGGGGACGTTCCTGCTCATCGAGCACCGCTGCTACGCGATTTTTCATCACCCGGTGAACGCGCCCGCGCTGCTGCCGATTTGCACCGACACGCTGGCCCAGCACGCATGGCAGCCTGTGCTCCAGACGTCCGCGCCGAACCATGGCCAGAACGAGTACGGTTGGTATCCGGACGTCCCGGCGTTTCAGCTGGGGCTCTACCGCATGCGGCCGTGACTTTCCCGTTGAGGCCTCGCAACGCCGCTTGGGCATCGCCCGTCTCGCTGTAACACCTCCGCAACGTCGCTGCCCTCGGCGGCCGATTTCTGGTACACCGCCGACCTTCCACGAGGACCCCATGACGCACATTCCGCCCGCTGACGCCCTTCACGCCCAACGCATCCTGATCCTCGATTTTGGCTCGCAGTACACGATGCTGATCGCCCGGCGGGTCCGCGAGCTGAAGATCTACTGCGAGATTTGGCCGTGCACCAAGCCGCTGGCGGAGATCGCGGCATGGGGCGCGCGCGGCATCATCCTGTCGGGCGGACCGTCGTCCGTGTATGACGTCGACGCGCCGCCGACGCCTGCGGTTTGGACGTTGGGCGTGCCGGTCCTCGGCATTTGCTACGGCATGCAGACGATGGCCAACGGCCTGGGCGGCAAGGTCGCGCCCGGGCACACGCGCGAGTACGGGCCGGCGCAGATCACGCTGGACGTCGCCGATGCGCTGTTCGCGAACTTTGACGCGGGTGAGCCGCAGCCGGTGTGGATGAGCCATGGCGATTCCGTCGCGGTGATGCCGGAAGGCTTCCACGTCGTGGCGCGCAGCGAGGACGGGCTGTTGGCGGCCATGGCCAATCCGGCCAAGCGCCTGTGGGGCCTGCAGTTTCACCCGGAAGTCGTGCACACCAAGCGCGGCATGGACGTCCTGCGCAACTTCGCCGTGGGCCTCTGCGGCTGCGATCAGTCGTGGACGATGGCCGGCTTTGTCGAGACGACCGTCGCGGCGATTCGCGCGCAAGTCGGCGATTCCCACGTGCTGTGCGGCCTGTCCGGCGGCGTCGATTCCAGCGTGACGGCCGCGCTGCTGCACAAAGCGATCGGCGACAAGCTGACGTGCGTGTTTGTCGACAACGGCCTGCTGCGCAAAGGGGAATCGGACGACGTCCGCAAGATTTTCGGCGAAGGGATGGGCCTGCCGCTGCACGTCGCCGATTCGCGTGACCTGTTCCTGAACGCGCTCGCCGGCGTGGACGACCCGGAGAAGAAGCGCAAGATCATCGGCAAGACCTTCATCGACGTGTTTGACGAAGTGAGCCACTCCGCCGGCAGCTTCGATTTCCTCGCGCAGGGCACGCTGTACCCGGACGTGATCGAATCGGTCAGCTTCAAGGGACCGTCGGTGACGATCAAGTCGCACCACAACGTCGGTGGCCTGCCTGACCACATGCGGATGAAGCTGGTGGAGCCGTTGCGCGAGCTGTTCAAGGACGAAGTGCGGGTGCTGGGTCGCGAGCTGGGCCTGCCGCCGAGCCTGGTGGACCGCCAGCCGTTCCCGGGACCGGGTCTGGCGGTGCGCATTCTGGGCGACATCACGGCGGAGAAGGTGCGGCTGGTGCAGGAAGCGGACGCCATCGTCCGGCAGGAAATTGACGCGTGGGAAGGCCGCAAGGACCTGTGGCAGTACTTCGCGGTGCTGCTGCCGGTGCGGAGCGTGGGCGTCATGGGCGACCAGCGGACGTACGAGGCGACGGCGGTGCTGCGCGCGGTGACGAGTGTGGACGGGATGACCGCGGATTGGGCGGACCTGCCGCGGTGGTTGCTGGTGCGGATTTCCAGCCGTGTGATCAACGAAGTGCGCGGGATCAACCGGTTCGTCTACGATATTTCCAGCAAGCCCCCTGCCACAATCGAGTGGGAATAGCGGCGCCGCCCCATGCACGCCACTGGCTCCCGCAACCGCCTCACGCCGCATCAACTCGATCTCTACCCGGGGGACACGCTGTTTGCGCGCCTCGCCCGCACGGTCTGCGACGTCGGCGTCCTGCCGCGCAAGGAACTCCACGAGGCGTGGGAAGTCGCGCGGCGTGTCCGTCGGCGATTCCGCGGTGGGCGCGTGGTGGATCTGTGCTGCGGTCACGGCCTGCTGGCGCAGGTGATGCTGCTGCTGGACGAGACCTCGCCCGAGGCGCTGGCGGTGGACCTGCGGCTCAGCGGCAACCACCAGAAATTGGCCGACGCGCTGGCGACGACGTGGCCGAAGCTGGCCGGGCGCGTGACGTTTGCCCAGATGCGGTTGCAGGACGTGGCGCTGCGCCCGGACGACGTGGTCGTGTCGGCGCACGCGTGCGGCGGGCTGACCGACGACATTCTCGCTCAGGCGCAGGCCGTGGGCGCGCGCGTGGCGGTGCTGCCGTGTTGCCAAGCGTTGCGCCAGCGCGGCGATCTGGACGGGTGGCTGGACGGCAGTCTGGCGGTGGACGTCGAGCGCGCGACGCGGCTGCGGTCGGGCGGATATCACATCTGGACGCAGAGCATTCCCGAGGAAGTGACGCCCAAGAATCGGCTGCTCATGGGCGAGCGGGTGCCTACGACAGGCCCATAGCGCCAGCGTGCGTCTTGACCTCACCGCGCTCCCGCTGGGCGTAGTCCTCCACTTGCCGGCGCATCGCGTCAAACGCGTCGCGAATGGCGACGTACACATCCGTGTAGGCGTGATTCTCGTCCGGCTCGCGTTTGGCGATGAGCTCGGCCTCGGGGACGGTCAGATCGATGCGCACATGGAACTGGTTGCCGTTCCGGTGGTGCTTGTGCAACGCCTCGACGATGACGTGACAGCTCATGATGCGGCCGTAGCAGTGGTCCAGATCCTCGGCGCGTTCGCGGACCTTGGCTTCCAGCGCGTCCGAGTGCTCAATGTTGCGAAACGTAATCTGCAGTGGCAGTTGCATGACCGACCTCCCAATGCGCCATCTGTCCCGCGCGAGCAGCTGCTTGCGCGTCCATCAGCGGCACATTGGCAAGGTAGAAGCGCAGCACGACGTGGCAAGGCCGGAGCGGAGAAATCGTCGCGGGGAACGCTGAGTTTTCGCCCGTCGTGCGGTCACAAGCTCAGCAAATACGCCACCAGGTCGGACTTGTCGCTCGCCGGCAGCGCCGTGCCGAACTCATGGCCTTTGTTGGCCATTCCGTCCTTGCTCGTGTCCACGGTGTAGCCCAGCCGCGCAAACGTCTTGGGGCGATCCTTGGCGGGTGTCAGCAGGTCGGGCAACGTGGGCACCGAGCCGTTGTGCAGGTACGGCGCGGTGGCCCAGAGGCCGTGCAAGTTGGGCGCGACGTAGCCGCTCGGATTGGCGACGGACAGGCCATTTTCAACGATGAACGTGATCAGGTCGGCCAGGCCCGGGCCAGGACCGCTGCCGCCGCTGCTGCCGGTGGCGGAATTGAAGAACACGCCGGACGTCGCGATGGTGCCAAATTCGTGGTTCTTCTTGTCGACGCCCGGGAGCAGTTCGGGGCCGTCCACCCAGTCCGCGGTGTCGTTGGAGAGGTCGTCCCGGTGGCATGCGATGCACTGGTTGTCGACGAAGACCTTGCGACCGCGCGTGACGGCGGCCATGTCGGTCGGCGAAGGCGCTTGCGGCGTGTCGAGGATGCCGAAGTAGCTGACCAACGCGTCGGCGGCTTCAGTGGCGGGAAACGGTGCCGGGTCGACAAAGCCGTGCAGGCTCAAATACACCTCCGTTTTCAGGTCGTTGCCGCTGCCGAGGATGTTCAGATGCTTCATCTTGTGCAGGTCGGCGTACATCGGGAAATCGTTCATCATGTCCGGATCTGCTTCGCCACCGACGTTCAGCGAACCCGGCTGCGTGTCGCGGAAATGTCCGAGCGCCGCCGCCGAGAGATACGCCTTGTTGCCAGCCTTGACCCACGCGTCATGCACGTCGGCATTGAATGCGCCCCACTGCAGTTGCGTCGCCGGCATGCCCACCCACAGCCGACCATCGGGCAACTTCGCCGTATGGCAGGTCGCGCAGACGTGGTGAACATTGGTCGGATCCTGCTGCCCGCGCTTGAGGCCAATCGGCAGATCGTCGCCCGGATCGACAAGGAAGCCGTACTTGCTGAACTGCTCGCCCCACTGCGCCGTGTCGCTTTTCCAGAGCTTGACCAGGAATTCCGCCGGCGGGAATTCGCCGTGCGTCTCCATGCCCCAGGTCTCCTCAAAGAAGATCCGCTCGTTCTCCTCCAGACTCGCGGGCGCCTTGTTGGCCAGCTGCGCGCGGAACTTGCTCGTGTAGCCCTTCGGCGGCGCCGTGACTGTCGCATCGCCGGCCACGTCCGTCGCGGTTGCATCGTCGGCAGCATCGCCCGCCGCGACGGCATCGTCGTTCGCTGCGACGGTTTTGCCGCCACACGCGGCGAGCGGCAGGGCCAGCAGAAGGGCAAGAATCGGCAGGAAACGCATGAGTAACTCCTAGAGAGACTTCAGGAAAGTGACGAGATCGGCCATTTCGGCATCCGTCAGGCCAGAGGTGTCGCCATGGTCGGCGAGATCGCTGCGCTTGTGCAGCGCGTACAGGTCGGCGGCGCGGCCGTCGTGGAAATACGGCGCGCGCAGAAAGACGCCGCGGAGCGATGGCGTCCGCGCGGTCGTCAGCGTGTCGCCGGGCAGCGTCGTCATGGGCGTCAGCGCGGCGTGCTGCTGCAAATCCGTGTAGTCCGGGCCGCTGTGACAGCGCGCGCAATCCAGCGCAGGCGACTGGAACAGCGTCTTGCCCCGCGCGATCGCGGCCGCGTCCCCCGGCGGTGGGATGGGCGCCTGGACGATTTCGCGCAGGTAGGCGGTGAAGTCGTCCGCGTTCAGCAGCAGCGCGTCGCCGCCCATCAGGTTGGGCACCGTGGATTGCAGCAGGTCAAACAGCGCGGCAAATTCGGCGTCCCAGTGCAGCCCGGCCAGGCCCACTGGCGCCACGCCCAGGTTCTGCGACCGGCGCGCGCGCGGCGTGACCGTGCCGGCGTGGAGGTGCCACACAAGGCCGTCGTCGCCGCCATCGGCATGACAGGAATTGCACGCGACAACGCCCAGCGGCGTCAGATGCTGATTGCCGGCGTCGTGAAAAGCCTTGCGGCCCGCGCGCGCCGCCGTCGAGAACGGCTGGGGCAGGGCGCGCACCCGGGTCTGCAGCGCATCCGGGGGCGCGAGCATCGCGTCAATCGGCACCCGGGAAATCGCATTGTCAAAAGCGCCGTCGATCCATGCGAGCCCGCGCTCGGGCGCAACCGCGAGCCCGCGCGCCCCCGCTGCCGTCGGCTGGCGCTGCACGAGCCGGGCATCGGCCTGATTCGCCGTCAGATCCAACTGCGCCACGTCGTGCGTCGACAGATGCGTCACCAGCACCCGATTGGCCGACGCCAGCGCCAGTCCGCTGGGATGGTTGAAACCGCGCCCCGTGTTGTCATAGCGCGCGTACGTCGCCGGTCCCACGATGCTGTCGTCGCTGTTCAGGCGCAGGACCACCGGGTTGATCTTCGGCTGGCCGTCCGTCAGCGTGCCGTACCCGCTTGGGATCTTGGCGTCGTCGCTGCCGGCGTTGGCCACCAACTGCATCGCCACCAGCATGCCGCCATCGGCCAGTGGCAACAGCGTCGTCACCTGACTCGGCGACATCTTGGGCAGGTCGGCGCGGCCATCCGCGAGGCCATCGGGTACTGGTCGCAGCGACTGCGTCCCTTGCGGGCCAAACGACCAGATCCGCACGTCCGGCCCGGCAAAATTGGCCGCGCGCACCGGATCGCCTTGCACCGCGACCGCCCGCGCGCGCCACACCGGCCCCAGCGTCGCCACGGTCTGCAGATCCGCGGACACCTTGCGCACGTCGCCTTGCCACTCGCACGCAACAGCCAGCCAGCCCGCCGGCGCCAGCGCGAGTCCCCACGGCCCCGCGCACACCTGCTTGCGGGCCACGA
>CAINLT010000498.1 GCA_903850505.1 uncultured Myxococcales bacterium
AACTGCAACGGCCTCACGGACGAAAACTGCGACAAGGATGGCGACAAGTACTGCGACGCGGCGATGCAAACGGTCGGCAAGCCGGCGGCGTGCATCTTCGGTGGCGGTGACTGCAACGACACCATCGCAACGGGCGCGGCCATCAATCCGGGCGCGGCGGAACTGTGCGACGGCATCGACAACAACTGCGTGGGCGGCATTGACGAGACGTGCAAGGACACCGACCACGACGGCTACTGCATCGGCGCGGTTGTCGGCACTCCGATTGCCTGCCCGTCCGGCGGCGGCGACTGCGACGACAGCAACGCCAACGTCCACCCTGGCCAGCCGGAGAACTGCTCCACGCAGTACGACGACAACTGCGACGGCGTGGTCAACCCGACGACCAACCTCATCCTCTCGACGCGGTTCTACACGGACGCGGACGCGGACGGCTACGGTACGGGCGCCGGTCAGACCAGCTGCTACCAGATCGGCACGTTCACGTCGCTGGTCAATACCGATTGCGACGATACCAAGGCGGCGGTCAACCCGTCCGCCCTGGAAATCTGCGACGGCATCGACAACGACTGCAAGAATGGCGCGGACACCGGTTGCGACGACGACCTGGACGGCTACTGCGACTCGGCGATGCTCATGACGAGCACCGCCCTGTGCGTGAACAGCACCAAGCCGGCCGTCGGCGCGACCAAGCAGGGCGACGACTGCGCGGATGCGGGCACCGTCAACGGCGTGGTCTCCAACTTGATTAACCCCGGCAAGCCGGAACTCTGCAACAACGCGGACGACAACTGCAGCGGCCAGATCGACGAAGGGTGCGACGACGACAAGGACGGCTATTGCGACTCCGCGATGACCGTCAGCGTCATCTCGCCCGCCGTCTGCCCGGCCACCATCACCACCGGCGCCGGCAATGACTGCAACGACCTCGATGCCCTGATCAATCCGGGCGTCAAGGAAAACTGCATGACGGCCTACGACGACAACTGCGACGCCAGCCTCAACGCCGCCAACGCCAACGGTTGCACGACGTTCTACCTGGACGCGGACGGCGACGGCTTCGGCATCACCGGCAGCACGGCTTGCCAGTGCGTGGCGTCGGTCTCTGCGCCGTTGTACCGCGCGACGGTCGGCGGTGACTGCAATGACGCGAGCAACACCGTGTTCCCGGGCGCCACTGAAATCTGCGACAACAAAGACAACAACTGCGATGCATTCTTGCAGGTGGACGAAGGTTGCGACGTGGACAAGGACGGCTATTGCGCCCTCGGCAAGACGGTCACGGTCAACACGGTTTGCCCGAACCAGGCGACCGGCATCGGCACGGACTGCGACGACAGCAACAAGTTGATCAACCCGGGCGCCACGGAAATCTGTGACAACCAGGACAACAACTGCGTCAGCGGTATCGATGAATCGTGCAACGGCGATGGCGATGCCTATTGCAGCTCGGCCAAGGTCACGGTCGGCACGCCGACGGTGTGCCCGTCCGGCGGCGGCGACTGCAATGACGCCAACGTCAACATCAACCCGGGCAAGCCCGAGGTCTGCAACGGCCTGGACGACAACTGCAACGGCTTGACGGACGACAGCCCGACGAACGGCACGCTGTTCTACTACGATGGCGACCAGGACGGCGAGCCGATCAACAGCAACAAGTCGCTGTGCGCGGCCTCCGGCTTCTGGAGCTACAGCGTGGCCGTCAAGGGCGCGCCTGCGGTGTTCGACTGCGACGACAACGGCTTGACTTGCGGCGCGAACTGCAACCACGCGTTGACGGAGAACCGCTGCGACGGCTACGACAACAACTGCAACACGGTTGTTGACGAAGGCTGCAATGGCGACGCGGACGGCTACTGCACGTCGGCGCTGACGACCGTGAAGAACCCGACCACGGGTCTGTGGCCGGCGATCTGCACGTCAGGCGGCGGTGACTGCAACGACGCCAACAGCGGCATCAAGCCGAACGCGACGGAGCTCTGCAACAACCTCGACGACAACTGCAACGGCCAGATCGACGAGCAGGCGAGCGCCTCGTGCGCCAACCTGTTCCCGAACGCAACGGGCGTGTGCAGTGCGGGCGCGTGCGCGCAGGCGTCGTGCAAGACCGGCTACGTGGACACCAACTTGAGTCTTGCGGGTTGCGATTGCTACGCGGTTGACCAGTATGAGAACGCGCAGGCGCCTACGTACTTGAACAACGACTCGTGCGGTGGCGCCAGCACCAACCTCGGCACGCTGTATGACGGCGTCTCCGGCAACAACACGTTGAACTCGGGTACGCTGATCAGCATCACGGGCATCGTGGCGGACACCAACGACCACGACTGGTTCACCTTCTACGGTCAGGACTACGCGGACGGCAACGGCGGTTGCGATCACTACAACGTTCGCGCGGTCTTCTCGCCCGCGGTGTCCGGCGTCGTGTTCGACATCTACCGCGGCGGCTGCCCGCCCAGCGCGACTCCGCCTGCTGGCTCCGCGGCCTTCCAGTCCGCGCCCGGTTGGCCCAATGGCGCCGGCGGCGGCGCGGGCGGCACGCAGCCCAACTCCACGCCGGGTTGGAACCAGGTCTGCTGCGGTCAGCAGGACTTCAACTGGTTCACCAACTACAAGGACTGGCAGCCGGGCAAGGGCGGCACGGGTCACTACGAGGAATACGGCGAGTGCCAGTGCTCCGCAGGTGACTCGTTCCAGACCGACGCGGGTTGGAACATGGTGATGCAGCTCAGCTACGTCAGTGAATGGGGTCCGTTGGGTATGCGCCGCGGTGCGTGGTCCGGCTACAGCCAGATTTACGACCAAGGCCAGTCCTATACTATCTGGGGCGGTAACACCCAGAATACGGGCACCAACTACATCCCCGGCGGCTGGGACTACACCAAGTGCATCGACGACAGCGCCCAGTACTACGTGCACATCTACCGGACCTCCGGCGTTCTGTGTGCGCAGTACCACTTGGAAATCTCCAACGGCGTCTACACGGGCACCGGCGGCGGCGGCGGCTGGGGCTACACCATCGGCAAGAACTGGTAATTCAGTCCTAGCTTGAGCATGATGCGGCGGCCTGTCAGGACAAACCTGGCAGGCCGTTCGCGCTTCTGGCGCAGCGCGTTGGCGCGGCGTTCAGGGAGCGGTCACCGGGATGGCGGAATCGGTAGACGCAGGGGACTTAAACTCCCCAGGGCGCAAGCTCGTACGGGTTCAAGTCCCGTTCCCGGTACCTGAGTGGAGCATGACGTCCGAGGCCACGTGAACGCCTTCCTGACCCCGCATCAACGCTTTGGCATCGTGTGCGCGCTGGCGTACGTCGCGCTCGCGTGGGCGGTGCGCGTCGACACCCGATTTGGCAAGTTGAACGCGTCGCTTGTTTACCCGCTGGACACGTTTTCGATGTACTCGGAGATGCCGGAACCTGCCCAGACGGGGCTGCTCCTGCTGGACGCGGGCGGCGGCGTGCACCGGGTTGGCGATTTTGGCGCCTTTGCCTGCGACGCGCCTGTCCGTGGACCTTACGAAAAATGTCCCCCGCTGCGGTTGCGCCACAAGACCGACGAGCTGCTGCGGCGCATCGAGAGCCACCGCTTGGCGGACCGTGGCCAAGGCGAGCCGATGGCGCTTGTCGCCCGAACGTGGCTCCTGCAGCCGGGTCGGGCGCCGGCGCTCAGCAACGACTGCCGGATTGCCCGTTGCGCGGTCCTCCGATGACTCCCCGGCTTCCGACGTGCTGGAGCGAGCCGGCGGCGTTGCGGCGGGTGCTCGCGGTGCTGGTCGGGCTGGATACGCTGTCGCTGTTCTGGTTTGTCGGTTCCGCTGCGCAGCACGCGACTGGCACCACGCCGTTGGCCGTTGCCTTGGCGCAACCGTTGGTGCGCGGCGTGCTGGTTGGCGTCGGCGCGCTGGCGACTGTGCGATTTGCCGGCGCCCCCGGCAGGTGGCGTGCTGCGGGCGTCGCGCTGCTCATGCTCGGCGTCCTGACGTCGCTCCACGCCGACCTCGCCGGTGGTCCGGCCCGCAATCTCTATTTCAGCGGCGTTTGCCTGCTCGGTTGGCTCTGCGGTCTTGCGTGGGGCCGCGGCGATGAAAGCTTTGCCCGCACAGGCGCCATTGCCCTCCTCGGCGCCGCCTATTTCAGCGCTGGCGTGAGCAAGCTCGCCTACAGTGGCCTTCCGTGGCTCTCAGGTGTCCAGATCCAGGCCATCATCCTCTCCCAGGACGGTCTCGCGCCTGATGGCGTCGTCGCGCCGCTGCGTGCGTGGGTCGCCACGTCCCCGGGCGTCGTCCAAGCCCTCGCGATGCTGACGGTTGGCTTCGAACTCGCCGGACCGCTGATGTTGTTGGGCGTCCGCGTCCGCCAAACCGTGGCGTTGGGCTTGATCGCGATGCATCTCTGCGTCTTGCTGCTGGGTGGCATCACCTATCTCGGGTCGATGGTCCTCCTGGTAGCGGCTGGGCTCCAGTCCGACCCGCGGCAAACGTCCGACGCGGCGTCCCACGCGTGGCGGTTTATCGGCCTTGCGCTTGTCCTCGCGTTGCTGACCGGCCTCGCGGTGCAGCGTCAGGTCGGTGCAGTTGTCGGCGCGCCACCCGACTACGGTGCCCAGCGCTGATTCCGCCGCGCGTTGACCGGGCCTCCCGCGGTCGGCACACTCGGCGGGTCTTGCCTGCAAGGGGTCCCATGTCGTTGCTCCACGTTCGCGCCGCGTCGCTCGCGCTGTTCATGCTTTGTCTTGCCGCGCCGGTCCACGCGGAGGAACCCGCCGAGCGCCTCGCGCGCTTGCGCACCGCGCTGGATGCTGACGAGACCCACGTCCGCATTTGGTGGTATGGCTGGGCCGGGCTGTTCGCGGGGTCGGGCGGCGTGCAGACGGGGCTTGCCGTCCTGGCGAGCGATCCGGGCTTTCGCGGTGACTCGCAAGTGGGCGCGACGACGTCCTGGCTCGCGGTCGCCGGCATGGCGCTGACACCGGTCAAGCCGCTGCAGCGCTGGGAATCCCTGCTCGACGCGCCCGTGGAAATGCAGCTGCGGATGGCCGAGGCCGAGCTCCGCGCCCGCGCAAGCCGAGAGCGTCAGGTGGGTGGCTGGCTGGATCACACGCTGTGCGCGGTGGTTGCGCTGGGGGCGGGCAGCTACCTCTGGCTGCACGAAAAGCGCCCGAGTTCGGCGATCCTGATGGGCGTCACGGACTTGGTCATCGGCGAACTGCAACTGTGGACGGTGCCGCACACGGCCATACACGCTGTGGAAGCGCTGGACGCCGAGAAGCAGCCCTGACCGTCAGTCTTCGCTCGCCCGAAGCGCCTCGAGCACGCCGAAATCCTCCAGCGTCGACGTATCGCCGGAGACCGTGCCCTGGCCGGCCAGCTCGCGCAGCAGCCGCCGCATGATCTTGCCCGACCGCGTCTTGGGCAGCGCCGCCGCGAAGCGGACTTCAGCCGGTCGCGCCAACGCGCCAATCTCGTGCGCCACATGGTGCCGCAGCGCCTCAGCCAAGTCCGGGTTCTGCGCCGTGCCCGCGGTCAGCGTCACGAACGCCACGAGCGCCTGGCCCGTAACCGCATCCGGCCGTCCCACCACCGCGGCTTCTGCCACGAGCGGATGACTCACGAGCGCCGACTCAACTTCCATCGTCCCGATGCGGTGTCCCGAGACGTTCAGCACGTCATCCACGCGGCCCATGATCCAGAAGTTGCCGTCGGCATCGCGCCGCGCGCCGTCGCCGGTGAAGTAGATGCCGGGGACGCGCGAGAAATACGTCTCCTTGAACCGCTCGTCATCGCCCCAGATCGTCCGCGCCATTCCTGGCCACGGGTGTTTCAGCACCAGCAGGCCGCCCGCGTTCGCCGGCTGCGCCTCGCCGTCCGGACCGACGATCTCCGGCAGCACGCCTGGCAGAGGCAGCGTCGCAGTTCCCGGCACGCACTCCTGTACGCCCGGCAGCGGCGCAATCAGGATGCCGCCCGTCTCGGTTTGCCACCAGGTGTCGACAATCGGACAACGACCGCCGCCAATGACTTCGTGGTACCAGACCCACGCCGCCGGATTGATGGGCTCGCCGACGGTGCCGAGCAAGCGGAGCGACGTCAGGTCGTGCTTGAGAATCGGCGCCTCGCCCCACGACATGAAGGTGCGCAGAGCGGTCGGCGCGGTGTAGAAGATGCTGATGCGGTGCCGCTCGATGATGTCCCAGAAGCGGTTCTTGTCGGGGAATGCCGGGGCGCCCTCGTACAGGAACACGGTCGCGCCGGCAGCGAGCGGGCCGTAGACCACGTAGCTGTGGCCGGTGATCCAGCCCACGTCGGCCGTGCACCAGTACAGGTCGTCGTCGCGGATGTCGAACACCTGCTTGAACGTCCGCGTCACGTGCGTCAGGTAGCCGCCGGTCGTGTGCAGGATGCCCTTGGGCTTGCCCGTCGTGCCCGACGTGTAGAGGATGAACAGCGGATGTTCCGCCTGCACCGCCACGGGTTTGCCGACCGCCTTGGCCGCTTCCATGTGCTCGTGCCACCAGTGATCGCGGCCCGGCGTCATCGCGACTTCTTCGCCCGTTCGCTGCACGACAAGCACGTTCTGCACGCCATGCGTCCCGTGGCCCAGCGCCTCATCGACGACGTCCTTCAACCGCAGCGCTTGGCCGCGCCGCCAGCCGCCGTCGGCCGTGATGACCAGCTTGGCGCCCGCGTCCTGGATCCGGTCGCGCAGTGACTCCGCGGAGAATCCGCCAAAGATCACCGAATGCACCGCGCCAATCCGCGCACAAGCCAGCATCGCAATCGCCGCTTCCGGGATGAGCGGCATGTAGATCGCCACGCGATCGCCCAGCTGCACACCCAGCCGCTGCAGCACCTGCGCGGCCTTCTGCACTTGCGCGCGCAGTTGCCCGTACGTCAGCGTGCGCACTTCCGGCTCGTGGCCATCCAGCGGTTCGCCTTCCCAAATCAGCGCCGCCTTGTGCACGCGCCCGCCCTCGCAGTGGCGGTCGAGGCAGTTGTCGCTGACGTTGAGCTCGCCGTCAGCAAACCACTTGGCGTGCGGCGCGTTGGACCAGTCCAGCCCTTGGGTGAACGGCTTGGACCAGCGCAATTCCTCGCGCGCGGCTTGGCGCCAGTAGGTCTCGGGATCGGCCGCCGCGGACTCGCGCAGCGCCTTGGCCGCCGCCGGATCGCGCAGGTGGGCGCGCGCGGCAAATGCCTTGGGCGGCGCGAATCGCCGGTCCTCGACCAAAGTCGAGGTAATCGTGTCGTTGTTGTGTTTCATGTGGCCCTCCCCCGAAGGCGTCCTACTGCCGATGTTTCTTCATCGCCTTCCCATACTTGGCGTTCACTTCCGGCTTCGCAAAGTCCGTCGCAATGGCCATCAGGTACAGGTTCTGGCACTTCACCCAATCCTTGGCGAGGCAAGCCGAATCGCCGTCCATCTCCAGCAAACCCGCGATGGCTTCCAGCGCGGTGTTGGCATCGCGGCGGTAAACGGAATCCTGGGAAATCGACTTGTTGGCCTGAATCGCCGCTTCATAGTCGTGCTTGGCAAACGCCGCTTCGGCCTGCGTGAACTTGGCGCCGTTGCGTTTCTCGCGGTTGATCAGGTTCAGCGCTTCCGTCGGCCGCGGATGGATCGTGTCGATCTTCTTGGCTTTTTCAAACAGATCCTGCGCCTCATCCCACTGCCGCCGCGCCACGGCGTCCTGACCACGCGTCAGGTACACGTCAAATTGGCCGCGGTCCAGCGTCGCCGCCTGCGCTACGTCGGCAGTCATGGGCGCGGGCTTGTCCTGCGTCTGCGGCGCGGTTGCGGTCGGCCGGGACGCCATCCATTTGTCGTAGGCGATGCCCACGAGCACAATCAGGCACACGGCCGCCACCGCGATCACGGCGACGAGCGCGATTTGCGGCAGGACGGAGCGAGGCGGGGCGAGCAGCGCCGACGGCGCCCCCGAATCAGCTGCCGTCATCGGATGCGCGGCCAGCGCGTTTCTCCGCGGTGTCGTCGGCGGCGGAATCAGCCGGCCACCGCGATCGCCGCCCTCCAAATCGTCGCTCGTCACGGCCGGCAAGCCATCGATCAGGAAGGTGAACGCCACGGTGCCAAACCGCAGCCGGTCGCCATGCGCCAGTTCCTGGTTTTCCACGCGGCGATCGTTGACGAAGGTGCCGTTGGAGCTGCGCAAGTCCTCAAGCGTGATGCGGCCATCGGGCAACCGGGAGACCTTGGCGTGGATGCGCGACACGGAGACGTCGTGCAGCACGATGCCGCAGTCCTTGCCACGGCCGACGAGCACGGTGGCTTGCGACAAGTCGGTGGGCACGCCGATGCTGCCGGGCACGGGCGTCAGCCGGGCGTAGACGACCGAGCTGGCCGAGCGCGGCTGTGACGCGCCTTCCAGGTGCAAAAAGAAGTCGCCAATACGCAGCGGCGCCGACTTGGGCAACTCGGACGTGTTGTAAATCCGCTTGCCGTTCAGCCAGATGCCGTTGGCGGCCTTCAGATCCTCGACGAAGCACTTGCCGTCCCGGGTGAACAGCCGCGCATGGCGGCGCGAGACGTTGTCCGACTGCAGGACGATGTCCGCCTGATGGCTGCGGCCGACGATGAATTCGCCGTCTTCAAACGAGTATTCGTCGACGACGACGCCCTGCTTGTCTTCAATGATGAGCGTGAACACGTCTCACCTCATCCTGGACGGGTCGGAGCGCGGCCTGCGGTTCAAGATTGCGCCGGGCGCAGGTCTTCAGGCAGGTCTTCCCAAGCGATTTGCGTCAGATCCAGCTGATCCGTGCCGTAGCCCACCAGCTCCACGCGGTCCAGGACGGGCTTGCCGTCCAGCCACGAGAAGGAGGCGACGCCTTCAAACGCCCCGGCGATGCGCGCCGCGCCGACGTCAGACGAGACGCCCGGATGGCGCACGCACAACGCGTTGACCGCGTGACGCAGGAAACCGGACGAGCGCGGGCCGATGTAGAACGTGGCGATCCACGGCGGCAGGCCTTCGTCGGTGGCGGCGCTGACGAGCGCGGCAAAATCGACGCCCGCGCCTTCGCCAATCAGCAGCCAATCCGGCACCAGCTTGCGCGCGATGTCGAGGATCGGCGTCTGGCTCTCGTGCGCGGCGGCGTCCAGGCGGATCACGTGCTCGTGCGGCAAGCGCAGGCGACGGCCGTCTTCGCAGACCACGAGCCGAGCCTCCTTGCCGATGAGCAGCGCCAGCGCGTTCATCACCGTGCGGCGACCCGCGTGCGGCCAACCGCAAATCGCGATCGAGCGCTGCGAACGCACGAGGTCCTTGAGGCAAGCGGCGGCGTGCGGCGTGATGTTGCCGCGCTCGACCAACTCGTCAATCGTCGGCGAATGCACGCGCGGCTTGCGCAACAGCACCGTTGGACCGGTCGGACACAGCGGCGGCCACACGATGCGCACGGTCGTGCCGTCCACCAGCGTACCTTCCACGTGCTGGTCGCCCGGCGCGCGCACGAGGCCAGTCGCCCGCACGAGGCGATCGACAGCGGCGGCCAAAGCCGGCTGGCAGGAAAACCGCTCAGCAACCGCCTCACGCTGACCATTGCGGAACACGAACAGCTGCGAGGCGTGATTGACCTCGATTGACTGCACGCTCGGATCGTCGAGGATCGGCTCCAGCGGGCCCAGACCGGCGAGTTCGTAGATCAGGTCGCGCTTCATCTGCGCGATGTCCATATCGCCGGACAGTTCACCGCGCCGTTCAGCGGCATCGACGAACGCCACGACGCGATCTTCCATCTCCGCCCATTCCGTGTCCGACATCGCCGACGCGTCCTGCGGAATCGCGGGCCGCAGATCGCGCAACGCGGCGCGGTACAGCGCGGCCAGATCGTCGAAATATTGCGGGTCGCTCTGCGCGGGCGCCATGGGCGTCGCGGGCGACGTGGGGCTGCGCGAGCCCAGCTCAAAGGCAGGCAGCGGCACAACCGAACCCGTCATGCGCGGCAGCGGACCGAGCGGCGGGATGACCGTACGGCGCGCCACTTCCGCGATGGTCGGCATCGACGAGGCTTGCTTCTGCGCGGTCGCCTTGCGGGCGGATTCCTTGGGCTGCGGCGCCGCGGCGACGGGCGCGAGCGCTTCCATCATCCAATCGTCGGGAATCGGCGGCGCGTCCTGGGCGTCGCCGGTGCCGGTGGCATCCAGGCTGTTGAGAATCGCGGCCATTTCCGGCGAGCCCACGAGCGTCGCATTGGCCAAGGGCTCGTTGCTGGCATCGGCAAGCGCCGCCGCCAGCAGGTCGTTGTCGCCAAGGTCAAAACGCGTGGCGCCTGCTTGTTCAGCTTCCGCCCCACCCGCGCGCGTGCGGCGGCCGCGCGTTTCTTCCGTCGCGCCGGATTCTTCCCCGATGGCGGCGGGTTCCACGGACGTGTTGGTAATCGGCTGGTCTTGCGGCAGATCCGGCGCGGACGACAAGTCGGCATTCGAAAGGTCGACGAAATTCATCACGAAATCGCCCAGATAGACCTTGTCGTCGGCGCCAATCTCCACGGCGCCGGTGATGCGATGGCCGTTGACGTACGTGCCGTTGGTGGAGCCAAAGTCTTCAATCACAAAACGCGGACCGTTGACCCGCACCAAAGCGTGGCGCTTGGAGATGTTTTGCTTGGGCAAAATGACGTCATTGCCCTTGACGCGGCCGATCAGAACTTCCGGTTTGTCGAAGTGGAAGGTGTACACCTGACCGCTTCGTTCTCGAATCGTAATGGCGAACATGCCGGCTCCATTTCGTCTGTGTCGTACCGTCTGGAAGTACTGTCTGCGTCGTCTCGGTCGCGGCTACTGGGCTGCACTGCCGCACTTTTCACAACCTGGGGCCGCGTGCGCCCATTGCGGCATCACACGCGGCTCGCCGCCCGCAGAGCGGCTGCGTGCGGTTTCGGCGTTGCTATCGTCGTCAAGCGGCGGGGTTCCGTCAAGCATTGGCCAGCGATGTCGTGAGCATTGCGGCATTTGACCACGCCTCCCGCTGCACGGCGACGCCAACTGCGCCACAGGCAAGACATTCCGCGGCATTTTCGGCGGTGATCCCGCCAAGCGCCACAACGCGTCCTGGGACACTTTGCGTCGCCCGCAGCAGGCCCGCGGCGGCCAGAGGCGCAGCGTTTGGCTTGGACGGCGTTGCGAAAACCGGCGACACGACGAGCCAGTCCGCGCCGAGCAGCCAGCGACGTCGCGCCATGGCCGGATCGTGACAGACGCGGCTGAGCTGCAAGGGCGGCCATGCCGTCATCGGCCGATCCGCGTCGCGCTCAGTCAGGTGGACAAAATCGACGCCGAGTTCGCTGATCGCTTCGCTTCCCTCAGGCAAGTCCACATCGACGGGCAGGGTGATGCCCAGCCGCAAGTCGGGCGGACGGCGCAGGGTCGCCAGCTGCGCGCGCCATTCCGCGAGCGTCCAGCCGTGTGCGCGCAGGTACACGGCTGCGCCTGAACCGAGAGGCTGCGTCGCCGCGCGAAAGCCTGCCAATTGTCCAGCAAACCCGCGATCGGCATACCAGCCGTCCGGGGCGACCGCCAGCAGGCGCGGAACCGCCATCAGCCGATGAGCCCGGTGATGGGGCTCGACGCGTTGGCATACAGGCGTTTTTCCATGCGACCGGCGCGAAACGCCAGCCGGCCCGCTTCCACCGCCTGCCGCATCGCGATCGCCATCGCGACCGGCTGCTGCGCGCTGGCGATCGCCGTATTCATCAGAACCGCGGTGCAACCCAGTTCCAGCGCAATCGCCGCGTCTGAAGCGGTGCCCACGCCGGCATCAACCAGCACGGGCACTTTGGCCTGCTCCAGGATGATGCGCAGGTTGTACGGGTTGCGGATGCCCAAGCCCGAGCCGATCGGCGCGCCGAGCGGCATGACCGCGACGCAGCCGGCTTCCGCGAGCTTGAGGCAAATGATCGGGTCGTCGCTGCAGTAGGGCAGCACGGAGAAGCCTTCCGCGACGAGGATCTTCGCCGCGGCCAGCGTCGCCTGATTGTCCGGGAACAGCGTCTGTGGGTCGCCGATCACTTCCAGCTTGATGAGGTCGCCCATGCCGACTTCCCGCGCCAGGCGCGCCGTCCGCACCGCTTCATCGACGGAATAGCAGCCCGCGGTATTGGGCAGCAGCGTGTGCCGCGTCCGATCGAGGGCGTCGAGCACCGTCGCCCCGGTCTTGCCGGACAGGTCCACGCGCCGCACCGCGACGGTCACGATCTCCGCGCGGGACTCCAGGATCGCTTCCCGCTGCACTTCCAGCGACGGATACTTGCCGGTGCCCACCAGGAGCCGCGAGGCAAACGTCCGTCCGGCCAGCGTCCACGTATCGCCCTGCGGCGTCCAATCCTGCGTCGTCATTCTGGCTCCTTGGGCGGGCTAGGCGCCGCCACCGACAAATTGCACGAGTTCAATCACGTCCCCGTCCTGCAGCGCGGTCGTCGCGTGATCGGCGCGCCGCACGATGGCGAGGTTGCGTTCAACGGCCACGGTCTCGCGCGGCAGCTTCAGCGCCACGAGCAGATCCGCCACTGTGTCGCCGACGCCCGCCGTACGCGGCTCACCGTTGACCAGAAGCTTCAGGATTTGCGGCTGTGTCGTCGCGGCCATCGGGTGTTCCTGTCGCGCCTGCGGCTGTCAGCGGCGCGCCGCACGCGAGGCCCAGAAGCGGCCAGACAAAGACCGCGACCTGCGTGTAGGCGAGAAAATAGTCGACCTGACTGTGCACGGCAAGCCCGCCGAGCGCCGCCATTGCCGCCAGCGCCGGGCCGTCCGTCGGCAGCCGGCCTGCGCGCAGGATCCGCCACAGCCGACGACCGCTGATCAAAACAAGCGCGAGAAGCACGCCGAGTCCCAGCAGGCCAAAATCGACCGCGGTCTCGGCCGCCACCGAGTGCGCGCGCGCGCGATCGTCGTAGCTTGGGTCAGGAACCCAGCCGCGGTGCACGAGGTGAAAGCGATCCGCGCCGTAACCCAGCAGCGGCCGCCGGGCAAACAGCAGGAGCGCCGCGCGCCAATAGTGCCGCCGCTCCAGATCCGCGGCGCGCGAGACCGTCACGCCGGACGTGTCCGTCGGTCGCCCCAACGTCACGCCGCGCGCCCGCAGCGTCGCGCCGTCTTCCTCCGGTGCCAGCACCGTGCAATGCAGCCACGCCATGGGATTGCCCAGCGCGCTGATGCGCAGGACCTGATCGCGGATGATGTCGACCGCCAGCACATACTCGCCGGGCTTGGACGGCAACTGCGGGTGCAGCGCCAGTCGGACGCGGTCGCCGTGGTTCACGGTCGGCAGCTGCACCGTCTCCCACCACGGCATGACCATGTGGCCCATGGGCGTCAGCAGCGTGTACATGACCGAGCCCGGCGCCTGCGCGTTGGACAGCGGCCATTCGCCCGAGTTCTTGATCGTGACCGGTACCGTCAGCCGATCGCTGGGTTTGCCCACGCAGGCTTGCTCAAACGTGTAGCGGGCCTGATAGCTGCGTTCAGTGAGGCCGATGCGCGCCCGCATGTCCGGATTGGCGGCGTAGGCAATCACCACGGTGACCGCGTAGCCGATGGCCAGGATCCGCAGCCACAGGCGGTGTTGGGGCGCATTCTGCCGCGCGGCGACCGCCAGCAGCAGCGCGCCCACGACCGCCGCGCCAAAGCCCGCGCGCGAATACGTCAGGGACAGCAGCACCGCGACCGTGCCCAGCCACAGCAGCAGCGGCAGGCGCAGCCAACGGCGATGCCATTGCGTGACCGTGAAGACCAGCAGCGTCGGCGCGGTCAGCTCAAAGTACGCCGCGGCCGTGTTGGCGTGGTAGAACACCATCGCCAGCCGCTGTTCGCCGAGCATCCACGTCGGTTCGTCGCGGAACAGCCGCAAGAACGGCTCCAGGTCGCGGCCCAGCCGGCGCTCCGCCAGACCCAGCCCGGTCAGCAGCGCCAGGCCCAACAGGAGACCCGCGAGCAGGGTGCGCTGGAACCGCGGATAGAAAGACAGCAGGCACGCGACGCTCCCCAGCGCCATCATGCCCGTCGTGCGCAGGCTGACCTTGAGGATGAGCCCAAGCGGCGCGGGCTGGCCGTGATCGGGGGGCGCCCACAGCGCGCTGGCAAAATGCAGCGCCGCCCACGCGGCCAGGACCGCGAGCACCGGCCGCGACCGCCGGATGTGCGCCTGGAACTGTGGATCGCCGCGGTTCAGCCACACCGCCGCCACGCCGAGCAGCGCCGCGACCGCCGCGAGGATTTCAGGCAGCGACACGTTCAGCCCGCCCAGCGCGATGCCGTCACGGAATTCCCAGGGGCCAAAAGCCAGCAAGGCTGCCATCGCCAGCGCCGCGCCATTGCGCGCGACCTCGCCAGCCGGTTGTCCGTTCGCCAGGCCCTTCACGCCGTCACCGCGCGCATCCGCCGGTGCATTTCCCGCCACACGAGCGGTCCGCAGAAGCCGAGCAGGACCAACTCCGTCAGCGCCGTCGCCACGCCCGCGCCCACGCCGCCGTAGCGCGGCACCAGCAGCCAGTTGGCGCCCACGTTCACGACGACAAGCACCAGCGTGAACGCCATCTGCTCGCCGACGAGGCCGAGCGCGACGAGCATGTGCGTCTCCAGGTAGTTCACAAGCGTCAGGATCACCGACGGCGCGAGCACCTGCAGCATGCGAATCGACGGCTCAAAACCGTCGCCGTACAGCAGGTGGATCACCAGCGCTGGTGCGCCCGCAAGGATCGCCGCACCCATGCAGCCGACGGCAAACAGCGCCGCCAGGGTCCGCTTGTGCAGCCGCCACGCGCGCGCGGGGTCGTTGACAACCGTTTGGCTCAGCGCCGGAAACGTCGCGGCCATCAGGATCGCCGGCACGATGCTCGCGTATTCCAGCTGCTTGTACGCCGCGCTGTACCAGCCGGTCTCTTCATCGCCGCGGAGCGCCCGCAGCATCAGCACGTCGATCTTGAAGTAGACGAGGCTCGCGACAATCGCGACCCCCAGCGGCAGCACTTCGCCAACAAAGCGGCCCATCGCGTCGCGCGACCAGCCGTATTCCGGCGTCACGACTTTCTTCATCAGCCACAGCGCATGCGCCGCGCCGCCCAGCCCCGCGACCGCCATCGCACAGCCGATCGCCACCATCGTCAGGCTCAGGTCGCTGCCATTGGGCCACTGCAGCGCGGAGAGCGAGACGGCGGCGAACACCGCGATGAGCTGCAGCCCGGCGAAGAGGCTGCTCGAGCGCGCCTCCAACTCCAGCCGCTGCACGCCGCGGAAGACCTGCCAAATCGCTTCCACGGCGGAAGTCGCCAGGCCGGCCAGACCGACAAGCGCGATCGTGAACGCCAGCGCCCCCGCATGCGGCCGTGGCAGCGCGCCCTTGCCCGCCAGCGGATCCGCGAGGTGCCACCACGTCAAGCCCGCCATCACCACCAGATAGCCCAGCGCGAGCACGCCCTTGAGCGTCAGGATCTGGCCGATCAGCTTGGCCGGCGGCGCATCGTGCCGGGCGATCTCGCGGGCCATGAACAGGCCGAGGCCGAGGTCCGTCATTTGCACGGCCAGCGCCGCGACCGTCACCGCATAACTGTACTGGCCGTAGACCCGCGCGCCGAGCGTCCGGGCGATCAGCGGCACGATCAGCAGCTTCAGCCCCTTCTCGACCACTGTGCCCAGGGTCTTGTAGGCGATGTTGCGCGTGACGCTGTTGCGGGCGAGGAATTCTGCCACGTTCTGCCAGATGATCCGGAAGGGGATCGCGAAGCGCGGAAGTTTACCTGCCGCACGCGATCCGGGCAAACCGGCGGGCGATGCTGGATCCGCGCTACTGCTTTTTGTGGTGCGCCCGCGTCGGCTTGCGCGGCTTGGCAAACGCCGGCGGGCCGTGGCCGGCAAATGTCATTTGCTGCTGTAGCTGCTGCCAATCGGCGTAGCCTTTGGGATCTTCCAGCATCAGGCCGTGCAGGTGCGTCAGGATCTCCGCGTGCGCCGCCTCAGGGAGCTGCGCCATCAGCGCCGGGACGAGCTTCTGCAGGTCACCCGCGAGCCGGTCGCGCCATGCCGGCCGAAACGCGCGCCGTGCCGCATAGATGAGCAGCGCGCCGCGGATCGTCAGCGCGGCGCCATACACGACCTGCTCGTCTTCGCGCTGCAGCCACTCCGGCGCGGCGGTATTTTCATGCAGGCTGCGCGCGCGGTTGATCAGTTGCAGCAACTGCAGATTGACGTCCAGCGCCACGCGCGTCGCCTCCACGAGTTCAGCGTCAAAGAAGAAATCGCCGGCCAGCGGCTTCGCGTACAGCAGCGCCAGCGCGCCCCGCGGCTGCGCATAGCCGCTCAAGTCGGCGATGCGCGCGCGCAAATCGCTTGTCGTCGTGGCGTCCTTGGCCAGCGGCAGCGGGGCGACGAGCCGGGCGAACACCGCGCCTGAAGCGGCGCTTTCCAGTCGCGGCAGCTTGAGCGGATCCGCGGCGGCCAACTTCTGCAGGATCGCGACGGCATGCCGCAGATCGTCGTCGTCCCACGGGTGGTTCGGCAGCGGCAGGCCCTTTTCCGCATATTGCGCCGCGGTCAGCGAATGATCCGCCGCGACCATCAAGGGCTCCGCCAGCGCGGGCAAAGCCAGGAGCAGCAGCAGCGCCGCGAGCCAAAGTCGGAGGGAAGCCGTCATGTGCTACTCGCCCGCAACGACGGCGGCAAAAGTGCGCAGGAAGATCTTGGCATCCAGCAGCAGCGAGAGGTGGCGCACGTAGTAGAGGTCAAACGCGGTGCGGTCAGCGATTGAGACGTTGCCGCGCAGACCGTTCACCTGTGCCCAACCGGACAGGCCGGGTTGGACGGTGTGCCGCAGGTCATAGCCCTCGAATTGCTTGCGGAAACGCGCGACGAACACCGGCCGCTCCGGACGTGGGCCGATCCAGCTCATGTCGCCGACCAGGATGTTCCACACCTGCGGCAGTTCGTCCAGGCTGGTCCGCCGCAGCACGCCGCCGACCTTGGTGACGCGCGTGTCAAAGTTGCGCGCCCATTGCGGACCGGCTTTCTCGGCGTCGACGACCATCGAGCGGAATTTCAGGCAGTCAAAAAGCTGGCCGTCCTTGCCCACGCGCACCTGGCGATACAGCACGGGACCGCGCGAATCGAGCTTCACTGCCACGGCAATACCCGCCAGCAGAGGCGCGCCTGCCGTCAGTGCCGCCAGCGAAAAGCCGATGTCAAACGCGCGCTTCGCCGCCAACTGCAGCGGCCGGTTGGGCACTTTCTCCGCGACGGGCGCAAACACGGGTTCGTCAAACGTCTCGCTCTCCGCGCGTTGCTTGGACGGGCCGGCTTTGTCGTACAGATCCTGCGCCGGATCGCGCTCAACGGGCGTCTCAGCCTCTTCCGCTGCCGCGGGCGCAGGTACGACCTTGAGCTCAGGTTGAGCAGGGTGGCGGCGGGGACGAGTCATACAACCTCATGCGTGGGCCGTGTGCCGCGGCGCGGCTTGTGCAGCGCGTCGGCGACAATGGCGGCCATCCGGTCCAGGAACGCCTCGCGGTCAAACAACCGGGCGTGCTGTCTACAAGTGTCAGGATCGACCGCCAAGCGGTCAAGTTGCTGCACCGCGGCGACCAGCGCTTCTGGCGTCGATTCGTGGAAAAACACGCCGGTCTGCCCGTCCACAACCGTTTCCAGCGCGCCGCCTTTGCCGAGCGCCACAACGGGCACGCCCGCGGCCTGCGCTTCCAGCGGCACGATGCCAAAGTCTTCCTCGCCCGGAAACGCGAAGAGCCGCGCGCCCGCGTACCAGCGCGCGAGGTCCTCTTCCGGCACGCGGCCGATGAACTGCACGTTGGCCGGCGCTGAGCGTTCCAGTCGCGCGCGTTCCGGGCCATCGCCGACAATCATCAACTGGCGATGCGGCATCAGGCGCCACGCTTCCACGGCGAGATCCGCGCGCTTGTACGGCACCAGACCGCCCAGCAGGAGGTCGTAGCGCTCGCTTTCGGGCACCACCGGCAGATTCGCGAAGCGGTCGCACTCCACCGGCGGCGGCACAACGTCGGCGTCGCGGTGGTAGAACTGCTTGATTTTGTGCGCGGTATTCTCGCTGTTGGCGACAAACCGATCGACGCGGTCCAGCGTCGCGACGTCAAACTCGCGCAGGAGCTTCGCCGCCGTGTGCAGGGCCGGCCGCGCAAGGCGCAGCAACGGGGAACTGCCGCTCACGTAGTCGTCCGTGCGATCCCACGCGTACCGCACCGGCGTGTGGCAATAGCACACGTGCACCGCGCCCGGACCCGCGAGCGCAGCCTTGGCGACGCAGTGGCTGGACGACAGCACAAGGTCAAACTCCGAGAGATCGAACGACTCAATCGCCTTGGGATACAGCGGCAGCAACCAGCGATGCTTCTTCTGCGCCATCGGCAGCCGATCGGCAAAGCTCGTCACGTGCCGCATCGCCTCAATCCGCGGCGTCGCCACGCCCGGCTGACGCACCAGCGTGTGGACGACGGCTTGCGGAAACAGCTCGCACAGCGCATCCAGCACACGCTCGCCGCCGCGGAGCGTGACAAGCCAATCGTGGATGATGGCCACGCGCAGGTTGGGCGGCAACGCGGTGCGCGGCGATGGTTGGGACTGATCGGCCATTTAGCTGAGCTTCTCGAGCGCCGGCGCAACGGCGCGTTCATAAAGGTCCGTCGCCAGCAGCCCTTGCGGGTCCAGTTCACGACGCAGCGCGGCAAACTGCTGCAGGTTGGCCTTGGGCCACGCCGCCAAAACAGACTTCGGCTGGAGCGTCGCGTCCTTGGCGAAGTAGAAACGCCCGCCCGCCGCGGTCACGATGGCGTCGACCTCATGGCACATTCGCCACAGCCGGTCCCGATTGCCCGGCGTCACGGCGAAATCCTGGGCCATCGAGTAGCCGTCCAGCCCGTGGGTCATCAGGAAGCGATCCGGCCGATGGCGCTTCATGACCGCGAGCCAGGTCGGCAGGCCATAGCGGTGTTGGAGGGCGAAGACTTCGCCAAACACGCGCTGCGCTTCCGCTTTGGGCAGAAAAATCTGGTGCTGAATCAGCCCGCCCGGCTTGTACGCCCACTTCCAGTTCGGCACGTAGTCCAGCAGGAAATGGAACGCCGCATGGCCCTGACGGTACCGCTTGCCGTGTTCCAGCAGGCGGGACGACCAGTACTTGACCAGGTTCACGAACCGCATCCCAAGGTTGTTGGAGAACGGCCACAGCAGCGCCCACATCCACGACTTGGGAATGACGCCGAACAGCCGCGAGGGCAGCGTTTGCGAGGCGACGGTCATGCGCTTGTCCGGGTGCGGATCGGCGCCGGGCGGCAGTTGATGCGCCATGTGCACGAGGCCGCGACCGAGCGACTTTCCCGAGGCGAAAGCGTCGATCCACGCGACGAGGTAGTCAGAGCGATCCTGCCAGTCGTCAAAAATCTTGAAAATCTCTGCGAGGTTGCCGCCGCACAGCGCGTCCACGTCCATCTGCCCGGAGTAGATGTGCTTCAGTTGCAATTCCACTTCCGTGATGATGGCCAGCTCGCCAAAGCCGCCGATGACCGCCGTGAACAGCGGATCGTCGGGCGTCAGCGCGCGCTCAGTGCCATCCATCAGCAGCACGCGCAGGCGCAGCACGTGTTCGCCGATCGGCCCGACGCGGTAGGCGTTCTTGCCGTGGATGTTCATCGCGACCGCGCCGCCGAGCGTGGGCGCCATCGTGCCGGAGACCACTGGCGGCCACCAGCCGTGCGGGAGGACGTGCTGCCAGATGTCGCCGATTGTCGCGCCGGCTTCGACGCGAATGACGCCGGTATCCGCGTGGAAATCGAGGATGCGGTTGAAGCGCGTGAAGTCGAGGACCAGCTTGCCCGTGCCGCACGATGCATCGCCGTACGAGCAGCCGGCACCGCGGAGCGCGATTTTCTGGCCGGACGTGCGCGCGAGATCGACTGCGGCGCGGATGCTGGCGACGGACGTGGGTTGCAGGACTTGCGCCATGCCGCCGACGACCATGCCCCAGCCCTCGACGCGGGCGGCGATGGGGGCGATCGCGCTTGCCGGTGTGCTGCTCATTTGCTGAACCGCCGGAAAATCACCGAGGGGATGTGCTTCAAAATCAGCATGATGTACCGCCACTGCCAAGCGACATACACAACCTCCGGGCCACCTTCCAGCGCCGCGGCAATCCGCCGTGCCGCCACGGTCGCGGCCACCATCAGCGGCATCGCGCCGCGCCCCTGCGTCATCGGCGTGTCCACCGGACCGGGCTTGACCGTCACGACGCGAACACCGTGCAGCCACAGGCGATTCCGCAGCGACTCCAGATACGTGTGGAGCGCCGCCTTGGACGCGCCGTACGCCGGACTGGGCCGCCGCCCGCGATCGCCGGCAACGGAGCCAATGCCGCAAATGACGCCCCGACCGGCCTGCTGGAAGTCGCGCGCCGCGCAATTGAGCCACGCCATGGCGCCGATCACGTTCACGGCGATCATTTCCTGATCCTTGGCCGTGCTGAACTCGTCGGCGTCGACATGGTGCATCACGCCGGCGGCGTAGACGATCGCGTCGATGCCGCCCAAACGCTCGCGCAACGCGTGCCAAGCGGCTTCTGCGGCGGCTACGTTGGCGGCATCACAGACTTCCACTTCAGCATGGCCGCCTTTGCGCCGCACTTCCGCGGCCACAGCGTCCAGCTCCGCACCGCGCCGGGCAACGAGGCCCAACGTGCGTCCCGGTCCAGCCAACTCCATCGCCAACGCCCGGCCAATGCCTGAAGACGCACCCACAATCACGATCTTCTGCAACATAGCGTCCTCCAGCGGGGCCAGCATGCTAAACCCGCCGTCACGCGGGCGCAACTTGCATGGCGTTGGTAATCATGGCAATCTCCCGCCCCGCCTTAACGGCCTGTCTCTATCTCGTTCTTGTTTGGGAGTGCCATGAATCTCGACCTCTGGACCAAAGCACCTGCCGCTTTCGGCGTGCTCGCCCTCGTCATCGCCGCCGCGCTCTACATGCGCATTGCCGCCTTGCCGGAAGGCAACGACACGATGAAGCGCATCGCGGGCTACATCCGCGAAGGCTCGATGGCGTTCCTGGCGCGTGAATACAAAGTGCTGGCGGTCTACTCGGTCGTCGTGTTCTGCGCGATGGCGGCGACGCCGTCGCTCGGCGTGATTGCAGGTGCGTGGTTCCTCACGGGCGCGTTCCTCTCGCTCCTCGCCGGCTTCATCGGCATGAAGGCGGCGACGCTCGCCAACGTGCGCACCGCCAACGCGGCGTCGGACAACAGCAAGGGCACCGCCAAGGCGGCTGCGCTGTTGACTGCGCTCGACGGCGGCGCGGTGATGGGCCTCTGCGTCGCGGGCTTGAGCCTCATGGGCTTGGTTGCCGTCTACGTCCTCTACAAGGACAGCGCCGATCCCAAGCAACTCGGCACGATGTTGCACGCGTTTGCAGTCGGCGCGTCGTCGATCGCGCTGTTCGCCCGCATCGGCGGCGGTATCTACACCAAGGCGGCCGACGTGGGCGCCGATATTGCCGGCAAAGTTGTCGAGAACATTCCGGAAGACGATCCGCGCAACCCGGGCGTGATCGCCGACAACGTCGGTGACAACGTGGGCGACGTCGCCGGCATGGGCGCGGACATCTATGAATCGCTCGTTGCGGCCATCGTCGCGACCATGGCGATTGGCCTGACGACCAAGCCAGAGCAACTTCAGCACCTCTTGACCGACGGCTTCAAGGCCGCGGACGGCCAGCCGGTCGTCGCCAAGACCGTCGCGGTCGCGCTGCCGCTCATCCTTTCCGGCATCGGCCTCGCGGTCTCGATCGCCGGCATCTTCATGGCCCGCGCGCTCAAGAACTTCGCGCCCGCCGCCGTGCTGCGCAGCGCCATGGTGCTGCCGCCGCTGCTGGTCGTCGCCATCACGTACTTCATCCTGCCGATGTTCGGCGTCCAGCAGGGCGTCACGGTTGCGCTCGCTGGCGGCGCGATCGGCGGCGCGATGATCGGCCTTCTGACCGAGTACTACACCGGCCACTACGGCCCGGTGAAGAGCGTTGCGGAAGCGGCCAAGACCGGCGCGGGCACCAACGTGATCCAGGGCATGGCCGTGGGCATGCAGTCGGTGTTCGTCTGCCTGCTGCTCATCGCCGGCGTGGCCATGCTGGCCAACTTCGCGATGGGCGACCTCGGCATGTACGGCATCGGCATTGCCGCGGTCGGCATGCTCTCGGGCACCGCGATCGTCATGACGGTCGACGCGTACGGTCCGGTTTCCGACAACGCGGGCGGCATCGCGGAAATGTCCGGTCTCGACCCGTCGGTCCGGGAAATCACCGACGAACTCGACGCGGTGGGCAACACCACGGCGGCGATCGGCAAGGGCTTCGCCATTGGTTCAGCGACGCTGACCGTGGTTGCCCTGTTCTCGGCGTTCTCGCTCGAGGTCAACCACACCCGCCTGCTCGCGGGCCTGAAGGAAATGGAACTCGCCATCGACCGTCCGGAGATCCTCATCGGTCTGCTGATCGGCGCGGTGCTGCCGTTTATTGTGGCGGCGGCGACCATGACCGCGGTCGGCAAGGCGGCCGGCGCCATCGTTCTGGAAATCAAGCGCCAGTTCGACACCATCCCCGGCCTGCGCGAGGGCACCGCCGAGCCGCAGCCCAAAGCCATCGTGGACATCGCGACGGCCGCTGCGCTCTCGGAGATGATCCTCCCCGGCATCGTCGCGGTGCTTGGCCCGGTGCTGATCGGCTACATCCTCGGCCCGGCGGCTCTCGCGGGTGCGCTCGCGGGCGCGCTGGCGGTCGGCGCGTCGCTCTCGCTGTTCATGGCCAACGCCGGCGGCGCGTGGGACAACGCCAAGAAGTACATCGAGAAGGGCGGCCTCCCCGGCCACCCGAAGCGCTCGGACACGCACAAGGCCGCCGTCATTGGCGACACCGTCGGCGACCCCTTCAAGGACACGTCCGGCCCCGGCGTGGCCATCCTCATCAAGGTCATGAGCGTCGTTTCGCTGCTCATCGCGCCCATCATCGCCCTGAAAGGCTGAGCCAAATGCACCCCAGTCCGCTCGGCGTCGCTTCGACCCGCTGGCTCCTGGGGCTGTGCATCTTCGGCTACCTGTGGCTGTTTCCGTGGTCTGAGCCCCTCAACAATCCCAACGAGATGGTCCGCGTCTACGCGGTGCGCGCCATCGTGGAAGACGGCACGTATGCCATTGGCACGCGCGATCCCACGGGCGATCACGGCTTGGTGACCGACCAGTGGGGCTACGTCAACGACAAGGCGATGAAGTGCACCGATGGCGGCACGCCGCCCAACTGCACCGGCAAGCTCTATCAGGCCAAGGCGCCGGGCGTCACGTTCCTCGGCATCCTGCCGCACGCCGCGCTGCGCGGAATCTACAAGGTGCTGCACCTCGGCCAGCCGTCCAAGGCGATGATCGTGTGGTGGCTACGGTTCTGGGTCGTCATCCTGCCGACCTTGCTGGCGTGGTGGTGGCTGGCGCGCTGGCTGCCGACGCGTTTGACCCGCCCCGCCCTCGGTCATGCCGTGCTGGCCGCCGCCGCGCTCGGTTCGCTCTCGCTCACGTACAGCCAGATGTTCGCAGGCCATCAGGCGGGCGGCGTCGCGCTGCTGGCGATGTTCGCGTGCATCGTGGTCGCCGGCGCGATCGGCAATGGCGGCATCCTCATCCTCGCGGGCCTCGCGGGCGGCTGGGCCGTCTGCATCGAATTCCCCATGGCGCCCGCGGTATTCCTCATGTGCGCGTGGATCTGGCTGCGCCGCCGCGACCCCAACGACATCTGGCGCGTCGGCCTCGGCGCACTTCTGCCGGCGCTGCTCCTGGCCCACAACAACTGGTGCAGCTTTGGCGCGCCGTGGAGCTTGCCCTACGCCAACCTGGAGAATCCCGGCTTTGTCCGCGACCTGTCGCCCGGCATCTTCGGCATTCATTTGCCCAACAAAGAAAAAGTGCTGGGCTCGCTGTTCTCGACCTTCACCGGCCTCTATTTCTTTGCCCCGTGGACGGCGCTCGCGTGGCTCGGCTGGCTCGGCGTCCGCAAGAACCGCCCGACATTGGGCGGCGATTGGTGCCACGGCGCGCGCGGCGAAGCGCTGATGGCGTCCGTCCTTTGCAGCTATTTCCTGCTCTTCCAGTGTTCGCACAGCCTGTGGCACGCCGGCTGGGTCGTGGGTCCGCGCTACTTGACCGCGATGGTGCCGTTCGCCGCCATCGCCGCCGCCCACGGTCTCGACAGCCTCCGCGGCTGGCGTGCGCCCATCGGCGCGGGCGCGTTGGCCGTCACCGGCGTCGCCAGCATCGCGATCACCGGCCTCTGCACCGCTGTTTCGCAGGGCTTCCCTGGCGAGGTCGTCAACCCGCTGCCGGAGACCATCGGCCCGCTGCTGCTCAACGGCTGGGTGTTCCCGAACGCGCTGATGGCGCTGGGCGTGAAAGGCCCCTGGAGCGCGCTGCCGTATTTCCTGGCGCTCGCGTTTGGCGCGCTGACGTTGGTCTGGCTGGCGTGGCGCGACCTCGTGCCGCGGCTCGGCATGCGGGCGCTCGCGACTGTGCTGGCGCTCGTGCTGGCGTTCCTGCTGACCCGCGCGGAATGGCACCACCATGACACCCGCAGTCCGGAAGAAAAGCGGGCGACCCTGCAGTTCATGACGATGATGTGGACGCCTGCCCATCCGCCGGGCGCAAAGCCGCTGTAATCCGCAGCAGGCTCGCGTCGATTCGGTGATCGATGCCCATGTGGCCGCCGTCAAATTCCTCAAACTGGTGCGGCACGTTGAGCTTGCGCAGGCGATCCGCCAGCACGCGATGGCCAAAATTCAGGGCAAATTCGTCGCTCTTGCCGGCGTCCAGAAAAAGCAGCTTCAGGCTCCGCAGCGCGTCCGCGTGGTGCTCGCACGCGCGCACCGGATCGCACGCCAGCCAGCGATTCCAGACTTCCGGCAGCAGCTCGCCGGTCTGCAGGTCAAAAGGCAGGTCTGCGAAAACGCCAGGTACGTCCAGGTTCGGCGTGTAGGCTTGGGCGTAGGCCAACGTCGACATCGCATTGTGCCAGTGCTTGTGCCGCGGCTTGCCGGCGAAGAAGCCGTCGATGAACGCCGCTACGCCTCCCGCCGCGTGGTAGGCCTGAAGCGCTTTGGCGAAATCGCCGACGTAGCTGATTTCAAAGTAGCTGTCCGCCGCGGTCGCGCAGCACAGGCCAAAGACGTCGGGACGCGTCATCGCCAAATGCAGCGCGCCGTAGCCGCCGGAGCTCTTGCCCATCACGCCGCGGTGATCGCGATCCGGCAGCGTGCGGAATTGCCCGTCCACGCGCGGCACGACTTCTTCCGCCAAATAGCGCGCGTACGGTCCGGTGACGACGGAATCGCGGTACTGCGCGCCGCCAAACCGCGTGAAGCAGTCGGGAAACACCACGATCATCGGCGCCATCTCGCCCGCCCGCATTTGCCGGTCCAAGCGCGCCCACAGCGGCTCTTCCCAGGCTTTTTCTTCGAGCAGCTTCATCGCGCCCCAGCCACCATAACCGGTCAGGTAGTAGACGACGGGAAACTGCCGCGTCGGTTCCTCCGTGTACTGCGGCGGCAGGTAGACGGGAAAGCGCCGCAACGTGCGGTCGTCCAGGTGGTTGTCGGCGAGCAATGTGCTGTCGAATTCCAGCCAGCTCCAGGCATTGCGGTACGGTGTGCGATTCATGGCGACCTCCCGCCGATCTTGGCACGCAGGTGACCGTTCAGGCAAACGAAGCTGCAGAAAGTTGACAGAGAATCTTGCCAATCCCGCCAAGCCTGTTAGAAGCCGGTCGGTGCGGTGCCGTTTGGCGCAAAACCGCGCAAAAAAGTCGGGCACCCCCCTGCCCAGGCGACTGTCCGATGGCCAAAATCCGCGTCTGCGACATCAACGACTTCTTCACGATGACCGGCGGCGGCGTCCGTCGCTACCATTTGGAGAAGCTGCGGTACATGGCGCGGCAGGACGACGTCGAGTATCACCTGCTGGTGCCGTCCTCCCACGCTGGCGTGGAAATTCACGGCACGGCGCGCATCCACCATGTGCCGGCGATGGCGCTGGGCAGTTCCGGCTACCGGCTGGTCATCAATCCGCTGGCGTTTCGCCGGATCCTGCAACAGATCCGCCCGGACGTGATTGAAATCGGCAGCCCGTACACGACGCCCGATTTTGTCCGGCTGGCGTGCATTGGCCTGCGGTCGCACACGGGCAAGAAGCCGCGCTTCGTCGGTTTTTGGCACGCCAACTTCCCGGTGACGGACGTCGGTCGCGCGTTTGGCGGGCCCAAGCGCTGGCTCGGTCGCTTGGCGGAGCGCCTGGCTTGGGCGTGGGCGCGGCGGACCTTTGGCCGTTTTGACATGACGATGGCGGCGACGCACGTGATGGTCGACCAGCTGACCTCGCACGGCGTGCAGCACGTGGCCTACACGCCGCTGGGCGTGGATACGGCGATGTTCCAGCCGCGGCGGCGCGACCCGGAGCTGCGCGCGACGTGGCACGCGGGGCCGGAAGACGTGGTGCTGTGCTATCCGAATCGGCTGAGCGAAGAGAAGAACTACAAGCCGCTGCTGGCGGCGTATGAGCTGTTGCGCGGCGCGGGCCACAAGCCGATCCTCGTGGTGGCGGGCCATGGACCGGGCGTGGCGGAGGTCAAAGCGCTGGCGGCGAAGTATCCGGAAGTGCATTACATGGGCTATCTGGAGCGGCCGATCGACATGGCGCGGCTGATGGCGTCCGTGGACGTGGTCGCGACCCTCTGTCCGTACGAGACCTTTGGCCTCGCGGCGGTCGAGGCGATGGCGTGCGGCGTGGCGCTGCTGGGCTCGGCGAAGATGAGCATCGGTGAGCTGCTGGAGACGTGCCGCGCGGGCATCGCCCTGGAAGAAACGACGCCGGAAGCGGTCGCGGATGCGTGGCTGGAGCTGTGCAAGCCTGGTCGCGCCGAGCTGCTGGGCAAACGCGGGCTGGCGGAGAGCCAGGCGAGGTATAGCTGGAAGGCGACTTTCTCGCGGGTCGTGGATGTGTACAATGAAGTCCTGACGCCGCGCCTGGATGTGGACGTAACGCGGCTGCTGGAGAGCGAGATGGAGCCAGAGCCGCCCTCGGTACCGGAGACGCAAAATGGTCGCGCTACGACGCGGATCCCTCGCGTTGCTGAGGGTGGAATTGACAAAATCGCGGATAACTCTAAACTTCCGCGCACCTGAACGACCGGCGAGCAGTTCGCCGGAAGTGTATGATCCCCCAATGCCCAGGTCGACGCCTGGGCGCGAGGACTAGAAACATGAAGAAGTCTACGACCTTCAAGATGCTCGCGCTCGTGACCGCCACTGTGGCGTTCGCGGCGTGTGGTACCAAAGCCAGCACCGACGGCGGCGGCACCACCGACACGACCAGCGACGTGACGCTCGCCGGCGACTCGACCGCCACCACCGACACCGGCGCAGTCAGCTGCCCGGCGTACGTGACCCCGACCACCGACAAGGGTTGCACCGGCACGACCGACAAGGCGCTCGTCGCCGCGATGGACGCCGACAAGACCAAGTCCAGCGACTTTGCTGATCAGGTCCGCACGTGCACCCTCACCCACGGCTGCATGGCCAAGGGCACGGATTGCCCGAATGAAGAAGGCAAGGTCGCGATTCAGGGCCAGTGCATCGGTCAGTGCGTCGTCGACAACATGCCCGCGGCGTTCGGCAAAATCTCCGCCAACTGCGCGTGGTGCTACGGCGCGTACTCCGGTGCGTGCGGCTTCAACCACTGCCTCGCGGAATGCGCCACGGACACGCCCGAGTGCAACCCGTGCCTCGCGAAGAACTGCGATCCGGTCCGCGATGCCTGCAAAGACGGCAAGTAAGCGTCTGGTTTGAGTGAGAAAGGCTGAGGGGTCGGGTGCAAGCTCGGCCCCTCAGTGCTTTTTGGCCCGCCCCTTGGCGATCGCGGCCATCCGTGGCATTGTCCTACCCGCAACATCGCCTTGGGAGGGGAAGATGAAGTGGCTCGCGCGTTTGGTGTCCGTCCTCACGGTCGTTTCCGCAACCTCAGCTTTCGCCGCCGGCTATGACACGCCGATGCTCTATTCCGCCAGCCACATGGGCATGGGCGGTACGGCGATCGGCTCGGTTGACGACCCCAGCGCGATCTTCCACAACCCCGCGGGCTTGTCGCGCTCCGGCGTCGGCGCCTTGCACCTGGACGTATCGCCGCTCGGTGGCGTCATTCAGGGTAGCCCGGACAAGGATGCGCTGAGCATCAAGTCCAACACAGCCGTCTCGCCGTTCTTCATGGCCGCCGGTTCGTACCGCGTCGTGGATCGCGTGCACGTCGGCTTTGCCGCGTACCTGCTCGGCGGCGCGGCTGGCTCGTACAACTACAACATCGACAAGACCAAGGCCAACGGTGACTTGAACCGCACGTCCGTGGTCGACAGCGCGAGCCTCGGCTTCATCGAATTTGCGCCCGCGGTGTCCGTCCGCATCATCGACGGCTTGAGCCTCGGCGTCGCGTGGCGGCCGCTATTCACCACGTTTGACCGCAACCGCGTCAACACGCTCAGCGCCAACACGACGCCCGATCCGCAGACGTTCATCGACATGAAGATGAAGGGCTGGAACTTCACCGGCTTCCGCATCGGCCTGCAATACGCGATCGGCAAGTTCCTGTTTGGCGCCGTGTACCGCAACAAGGTCACGACGACGGTCGCCGCCGACAAGATCGTCTACGCTGGCGTCGATTTCCCCAACGCGACCTACCAGTTCATCCTGCCCTCCAAGCTCGGCTTTGGCGTGCAGTGGAGCGGCATCGAGAACCTGCGCCTCGCCGCGGACTTCGAATACATCTTCAACTCGGAAAACACGACGGTGAACCTGATCGGCGAGCAGGGCGGCGTCGCCAAGCCGATCATGAACACGTCCAACTGGACCGACAGCTACACGATCCGCGTCGGCGGCGGCTACAAGATTGCCAAGCCGCTGGAACTCCGCGCGGGCTACATCTTTGACGCCGCGGCTGCCAACCCGATGTACCCGACCGCGTTTGGCTCACCTCCGGGACCGACGAACATCGTCACGGCGGGCGCGGGCTACGAATTCACGCCGTCGTTCGACATGTCTTTCGCCATGGCGTATCGCCACGGCACGGGCAGCACGAGTGAAGTCGACGACAAGTGCCCCTTCTGCGGCAAGACCGGCGACTACGCGATCACGCTCATTGGCGCGTACCTGGATGCCCGCTTCCGCTTTGGCGTTGTGGACAAAGCCAAGGTCCTGCACGACGAGGCGCCCGTCGCCGCGCCGGAAGCCGCTACACCGGCTGCGCAGTAAGGCGCCGTGCAGCGCTCGCACGACCCGTAACAATCGTCCGGGCGGAGACTCTTGACAGCCGCCCCGGATTGTCCCAAACTGGCGGCCCCGTTGGCGCTGCGCGCGTTGACGAACCGACACACTGACAGCCCATTCGCCCAGATAGCTCAGTTGGTAGAGCAGGGGATTGAAAATCCCCGTGTCGGCGGTTCAAATCCGTCTCTGGGCACCCGGACTTCCGGTTCGCCAGGAGTCCCGTTCGTGCCCCGTCTAAACCACGGGCCGGTAGCTCAGCTGGGAGAGCGCTGCGTTCGCAATGCAGAGGTCATGGGTTCGATCCCCATCCGGTCCACCAGAAAGGCCATCCAGGAGTTTCCCGGATGGCCTTTTTTCGTTCTAGCCCGCCTCTTTATTCCGGGCTGCCTTCGCTTCTTTCGCCTTCCCATCGCGCGCCTTTCCTCGCGCGCACACGGAGCCCCCCATGGCGCACATCGACTGGACGTTGGACGACAATGATTTGCTGACCGACGCGCACACGCTCGTCGTGATCGCGCGCAAGGCTGATTTGACCGACGGCTGGCCGATGGCCAACTTGCCGCAGCAGATTCGCCAGGTTGTGACCCGGCTTGCGGCCGATCTGAAGCCCGGTCCCGGTGTGCTCGGTACGACGCTGTTGCCTGAGGGCGCGGGTCCCAAGACGCTGGTCGTGATTCCGCTGTACGACAAGGTTTCGCGCCATCTCTCCGACACGCGGGCCTATGAAATCTACCAGGCGCTGCGCAACGTTGCGCGCCCGGAAGGCGGCAAGGTTGCGATCCTCGCGGGTCTCGCGGACGCCAAGTACGCGCTCGGCGTCAACCTTGGCATCGCGCGCAGCTACTCGATCTACTCGCGCAAGTCCGGCAACAAGAACGGCCAGGGCAGCCTGAAGATCGAACTGCGCACCCGAGCGGGTCTCGTGCCGCTGGATCTGACCTGGGCGCTGGCCGTCGGTGCGGTGCGCAACGCCGCGCGGCTCGTGGACATGCCGCCGATGGAGCTTGACGCCGCGGTGTTTGAGGCGGAAGCGCGCCACGCGGTTGAAGGCGTCGCCAACGTGACGGTGGATTCGATTGTCGGCGATGAGTTGTTGAAGCTGGGTCTGCGCGGCCTGCACGCCGTCGGCCGCACCGCGATGGTGCCGCCGCGCGTCGTCATCCTCGACTACAACCCGCCGGGCGTGACGGAAGCGCCGATCGCATTGATCGGCAAGGGTTTGATCTACGACACCGGCGGCCTGAGCCTGAAGATCGTCGGCGATCGCATGCTCACGATGAAATGCGACATGGGCGGCGCTGCGGCGGTGCTCGGCGCGTTTACGTTGCTGGCCAAGTCGGGTGTGCAGAAGCGCGTGATTGCGGCGCTGGCGATGGCGGAGAACGCGATTGGCCCGGATTCGTATCGCCCTGACGACATCATCGAGATGCACAGCGGCAAGACGATGGAAGTGAACAACACGGACGCGGAAGGCCGGATCGCGCTGGCGGACGCGGCGAGCTACGTGGCGCGCAAGTATCACCCGAAGATCCTGATTGATGCTGCGACTTTGACGGGCGCTCAGCTCATCGCGACCGGCAAATGGCACGCGGCGATCGTCAGCAACGACGGCGAACTGGAAAGCAAGGTCATCGCGGCGGGCCACGCTTCAGGCGACCACTGCATGCCGATCCTGTTCAGCCCGGAGCTGCACACCGGCGATTACAAGAGCAACGTCGCGGACATGCGCAACAGCGTCGCGGATCGCGCCAACGCGCCGTCGTCGGCTTCAGGTCTGTGGGTCTGGATGCACATCGACGACCTCGACATCCGGTGGGCGCACATCGATCTCGCCGGCCCGGCGTTCCTCGACAACCGCGGCAGCGGCTATGGCGTGGGCCTGATGTACAGCCTGGTCCGGTCGCTCTAGTTTCGTTGCGTGCCGGAATAGTCTGCATGTTGGAAATTCCTACACGTCCTGGCGAGCGCCGCGCCTCAGGTCGATCGCGCTGACGTGGCGCATGCCGCGGCCAATTTCTTGAAACGATTCGGCAAAGTCTGATCGCCGCGAAACTCGCGCTTGCCGGCTACTTCTGGCACGCTTCCTGCACTATCCTTGGATGACGCGGCGGCCAGACGGTTGTCGGCAGTCCCCAACGGTACGCGGAGGATGAGATGCGCAAGCAGTGGCAACAGACGGTGGTGATTGGATTGGCGCTTTCCGCGTGGGCGTTGCCGGCGTGGGCGGGCGGCTACTGCTCGACCCAAAGCCCGTGCAAGAGCGCCAACGAGACCTGCAACGGCAGCACCTGCGTGCCCACGGCCAAGCTGTGCACGGGCGACAGCGCGTGCCAGACGTGGGAGAAATGCGACTTCACCTGCCCGGGCGGCACCAGCAGCAGCGGCGGCACGACGACCGTGAGCGTCGATGCGGGCTCAACCGGCTCTGGCTCCGCGGACGCGAGCACGGCGGTATCGACCGACGGGATCATGTGGACCGACGGCGGCAAGGCTGACCCGAGCGCGCCCGATGGCGCGAGCGTTCCGCCATCCGAGGATGCCGGGCCAAACCAGCCGCCCGACGACGCGTTCTACCCGACGATGGACATCGAACAGCCCAAGAACAACTGCCCGGCGAGCCCGGGCGTCTGCGTCGCCGTACTGACCAAGGTGCCCGCGCAGGCCGGCTGCGATGCGTTTTGCGGCGCGCTGGTGCCCTGCGGCTTCGGCTTTGGCAGCGGCACGACGAGTTCCAGCAGCGGTGGCAGCAGCGGCAGCGGCGGTGGTACGCCCACGCCGTCGACCGACGATGCGTCCTCTTCGCCCAGCTACCCGGACGCCGCCTTTGGCACGGACCAGGCAGTGGACGCGGGCGCATTTGACACCAACATGCCGCAAATCGATGGCGGACCGGTTGACGTGACGCCCGGCCCCGAGGCGCAGGCACAGTGCGTCGCGATTTGCAGCCTCTGGGTGCTCGATCACACCGCGGACACTGAACTCGCGGCGCTGGAACAGTGCGTCGCCGGCGCCACAACGTGCGACGGAATCAGCAAGGGCTGCGAAGCGCAGGGCAAGGCCTTCATGACGGCGGCGGAAGCCAACGACGCGTGGTCGCTCGGGCTCGGCGGTCTTGGTGGTGGCAGTTCGACGTCGTCCGCCGGCGAGACCGGCAACACCAAGGACAGCGACGCCACGACGTCGGTATTCGGCAATGCCGACGC
>CAINLT010000499.1 GCA_903850505.1 uncultured Myxococcales bacterium
GACCGTCACGACGTTCTACAAAGAAGGCCCGGCGAGCTGGACCGAAGAGCAGGGCGCAGAGGCTTACATCCACAGCCGGTATCCGTCGGCATTCGCGACGCTCAACGCGGTCGGCGGCGGCTTCTGGTGGTACTACGACGACGAAATGGTCGGAAAGACGCCAAAGTGGCACGCGCTTCGGGACACGTATTGCGCGATCTACCCGGGACTTTGCCCGGTCGGCACGAATTGACGCAAGCCCGTTTGGACGCTCAGCGCACGCCGTCTTGATACGTTCTTGATGCCGGGCGCCCGAAGCAGGGCACTTATCTGATGCACGCCTGCCTAGACTTGCAACTGGTGGACAGGAGGTGCACCAGCCATGATGACAAGGCGCTTGATGGAAACACTTTGGTTGGCGGGACTGCTCACGTTGCTGTCCGGCATGTTCTGGGCGGTCAGTGCGCTCGGCTATGCCTGGATGACGCACGCGTAGCGCGGTGCCGTCGCTAGCGGCGCCCGGCGCCTTTCAGGAGTAACGAATGGACATGGTCTTTCTCGGCGTCACGGGCGCCTTTGTTCTCTTGACGTGGGGCTTCGTCCGCCTCTGCGGGAAGGTGTAGCCATGATGCTGTATGTCGGCGCTGGATTGGCGGTACTCCTGATGGGGTATCTGGTTTTTGCCCTTCTCTTCCCGGAGAGGTTGTCATGAATCCCGTTGCCATCCTTGAATGTGGCCTGTATTTGGTCCTTCTGCTGGCACTGGCATGGCCGTTGGGCGCGTACATGGCGCGCGTCTACACGGGCGAGTCCAAGTGGGCGGACCGTGTGCTCGGGCCCATTGAACGCTTCGTCTACAAGCTCAGCGGCGTCAAGCCCGACGTCCAGATGAACTGGAAGCAGTATGCCGGCGCCGTGCTCGCGTTCCACGTATTCGGATTTCTTGCCGTGTACGCGCTGCAGCGCTTGCAAGGCTTCTTGCCGCTCAATCCGGCGGGGCTGCCCGGCGTGCCGCCCGAGGTCGCGTGGAACACGGCGGTCAGCTTTGCCACCAACACCAATTGGCAGGCGTACGGCGGGGAAACGACAATGTCGCACCTGACCCAGATGCTGGCGCTGACAACCCAGAACTTCGTCTCGGCGGCCGCGGGCATGGCGGTGTTGGTCGCGCTCATCCGCGGCCTCACTGGCCGGCAAGTCGCCGATGTCGGCAACTTCTGGGTCGATCTGACGCGTTCGACGCTCCACATCCTGCTGCCGCTCTCCGTAGTCCTCGCGCTGCTGCTTGTGTCCCACGGCGTGGTGCAAACGTTCGCGGGTTCGGTGTCGGTCCATCTACTGGAGCCGGTGACCGCGGCGGACGGCAAGACCGTGACGGAGCAGGTGCTCGCGCTTGGTCCAGCGGCGTCGCAAGTCGCCATCAAGCAGCTCGGCACCAACGGCGGGGGCTTCTTCAACGCCAATTCAGCGCATCCGTTTGAGAACCCCGATGGCTTCAGCAACCTGTTGCAGATGCTGTCGCTCCTGCTCATCCCTGTCGCGCTGTGCTTCACCTTTGGCCGCATGGTCGGCCAGCCCAAGCAGGGCGTCGCGCTGTTGATGGCGATGTTTGTCATCTTCGTGCCGCTGCTGGCGTTGACGGTCGCCAGCGAGCACCAAGCCAATCCCGTCCTGACCGCGCTGGGCGTCGACCCGGCGATGGGCAACTGGGAAGGCAAGGAGATGCGGTTTGGCATCACCAGCAGCGCCATTTGGGCGACCGCGACGACGGCGGCGTCCAACGGTTCAGTCAACGCGATGCACGACAGCTTCATGCCGCTCGGTGGCTTGGGGCCCATGTGGCTGATGCAGCTGGGGGAGATTGTCTTTGGCGGCGTTGGCTCGGGCCTGTACGGAATGCTCGTCTACGCCTTCATCGCGGTCTTCGGCGCCGGTCTGATGGTCGGACGCACGCCCGAATACCTGGGCAAGAAAATCGAGGCGTTTGAAATGAAGATGGCCTCGCTCGTCATCCTTCTGCCGTCCGCTTCCGTGCTCATCGGCACCGCGATTGCCTGCTCGATTCCGGCTGGCACGCAGCCGCTTGGCAATCCCGGCGCGCATGGATTCTCGGAGATCCTGTACGCGTTCTCATCGGGTTCCAACAACAACGGCTCGGCGTTCGGCGGCCTCACCGTCAACGGCCTCTTCTACAGCACGGCCATCGGCATCGTGATGCTCATCGGTCGCTTCTGGGTCATCGTGCCCGTCCTCGCTCTCGCTGGCTCGCTGGCCAGGAAGAAGATCGTCCCACCGGGCGCGGGCACGTTGCCCACGCATACGCCGCTCTTCGTGGCGCTTCTGGCGGGCACGATCCTGCTTGTCGGCGCGCTCACTTTCATCCCGGCACTGGCGCTTGGTCCCATCGTGGAACACCTCGCCCTGCACTGAATCGGAGATCCTGATGGCTGCCAATGCCCAGACCCGGCCACTTTTTGAGGCCAAAATCGTTCGACGCGCTGTGGTCGATGCCATGCGCGCGCTCCATCCGCGGCGGATGGTGCGAAATCCCGTGATGTTCGTCGTGGAAGTCGGCAGCGCGTTCACAACCGTGCTGTGGGTTCACGCCTTGGCGACGGGGCAAGGCGACGCGAAACCGGGCTTCATCCTCGCCGTCAGCATCTGGCTCTGGTTCACGGTCCTCTTTGCCAACTTCGCGGAAGCCATGGCGGAAGGTCGCGGCAAGGCCCAGGCGGACACCCTGCGCGCCGCCCGCAAGGATGTGATGGCGCGCAAGCTCCCGTCCGCGGATCGCACGGGCACGACCGAGCAAGTCGTGTCCGCGCAGCTGCGCAAGGGCGATTTCGTGCTTGTCGAAGCCGGCGAACTCCTCCCGGGCGACGGCGAGATCGTCGCGGGCGTGGCGTCCGTGGACGAGAGCGCCATCACCGGCGAGAGCGCGCCGGTCATCCGGGAAAGTGGCGGCGATCGCAGCGCCGTGACCGGTGGCACGCGCGTGCTTTCCGACTGGCTCGTGGTGCGCATGACCGCCAATCCCGGCGAGACGTTCCTCGACCGCATGATCGCGATGGTGGAAGGCGCCAAGCGCCAGAAGACGCCCAATGAGATCGCCCTGGACATCCTGCTGGCGGGGCTGACGATTGTCTTCCTGCTCGCGACCGCGACGCTGCTGCCGTTCTCGCAGTACGCCGTCGCCGCGACGGGGCAGGGCCAGCCGATCGGTTTGACGGTGCTCGTGGCGCTGCTCGTCTGCCTCATCCCGACCACGATTGGCGCGCTGCTGTCGGCCATCGGCATCGCCGGCATGGACCGGATGATTCAGGCCAACGTGATCGCGACCTCCGGACGCGCGGTCGAAGCGGCGGGCGACGTGGATGTGCTGCTGCTCGACAAGACCGGCACGATCACGCTGGGCAATCGCCAAGCCACCCAGTTCCTGCCGGCGGACGGCGTGACGGAGCGGGAATTGGCAGAGCTGGCGCAACTCTCGTCGATCGCCGACGAGACGCCGGAAGGTCGCAGCATCGTGGCGCTGGCTGAGGAGCGTTTTGGCCACAAGGCGGCCGACCCCGCGACTTTGGGCGCGACGATTGTGCCGTTCACCGCCCAGACGCGAATGAGCGGTCTGGACCTGCAGGGACGCGAAATCCGCAAGGGTGCGACCGACGCCGTGGCGCGGTTCGTCGCGGAGCGCGGCGGTTCTCTGCCCGTCGACGTGCGCGAAGCGGTCGATCACGTCGCGCGCCAAGGTGCAACGCCGTTGGTCGTGGCAGATGGCGCGCGGGTGCTCGGCGTCGTTTGCCTCAAGGACATCGTCAAAGGCGGCATCCGCGAACGTTTCGCCGACATGCGGCGGATCGGCATTCGCACCATCATGATTACGGGTGACAATCCGTTGACCGCAGCCGCCATCGCCGCTGAAGCCGGGGTTGACGACTTCCTGGCGGAAGCGACGCCGGAAGGCAAGCTCGCGATGATCCGCGAATGGCAGCAGAAGGGCCATCTTGTGGCGATGACGGGCGACGGCACCAACGACGCGCCGGCGTTGGCGCAGGCGGACGTCGCTGTCGCGATGAATTCGGGAACGCAGGCGGCCAAGGAAGCTGGCAACATGGTCGATCTGGACTCCAATCCGACCAAGCTCCTTGCGATCGTCGAAATCGGCAAGCAGATGTTGATGACCCGCGGCGCCTTGACGACGTTCTCCATCGCCAACGATATCGCCAAGTATTTCGCCATCATCCCGGCCGCGTTCGCTGCCACGTACCCGGTGCTCGGCTCGCTGAACGTGATGCATTTGCATTCCCCGACCACGGCGATCCTGTCGGCGGTGATCTTCAACGCGCTCATCATCATCGTGCTGATTCCCTTGGCGTTGCGCGGCGTGGCCTATCGTCCCGCTCCCGCATCGGTCCTGCTGCGCCGCAACCTGCTCGTCTATGGCCTGGGCGGAGTCGTCGCGCCGTTCCCGGGAATCAAGGCGATTGACCTATTGCTGACCGCCATCGGCGTCAGCTGAGCCAGGAGACGACAATGAAACAGACGATTCTGACCGCCATTCGTGCGCTGCTGGTGCTGACGTTCGTGACCGGCCTGCTGTATCCGCTTGTCGTCACCGGACTGGCGCAGCTTGCCTTCCCGGCTCAGGCCAACGGCAGCGTGCTGCGGGCTGGCGACAAGCCGGTCGGTTCCTCGCTTGTCGGGCAAGCGTTCAGCGCGGATAAATATCTGTGGAGCCGGCCGTCCGCCACGGCGCCCTTTGCCTACAACGCTGCCGCTTCGACCGGCTCCAATCTCGGTCCGTCCAATCCGGCGTTGGCGGCCGCGGTCAAGCAGCGCATCGAGGTGCTGCGCCACGCGGATCCCGGGAATCGTCAGGTTGTGCCAACCGACTTGGTCACGGCGTCCGGCAGCGGCTTGGATCCCGACATTTCGGTCGGCGCGGCGGCGTTCCAGGTTCCCCGCGTCGCGCGCACGCGTGGCGTGGCCATCGGCGAAGTGGCAAAGGTCGTGGGGGAATGTACACATCCGCCGTTGCCGGGCATGATCGGCCCGGCACACGTCAACGTCCTCTGTGTCAACCTCGCGCTCGATCACGTGTCCGTCCGTCCGTAAGGTAGCGACATGCCAAAGCCAGCGTCTGATTCCACCGCGGAAATTCGCCGTCCCGATCCGGACGCGCTCCTTGCGCGCGCTCAGGCCGCGCATCTCCGCGAGCACCGCGCCAAGCTCAGGGTTTTCTTCGGCTTTGCGCCCGGCGTGGGCAAGACGTTTCGGATGCTGCAGGTGGCCCGCGACGTGGCGGCGATCGGGACTGAAGTTCTCGTTGGCACAGTGGAAACCCATGGCCGCGCAGAGACCGCGCGCCTGCTCGAGGGCCTGACCGTCTTGCCGCGTCGGGAGATCCAGCACGGCAACACCGTGCTCGCTGAGTTCGATCTGGACGCAGCCTTGAAAGCGCATCCCAAGGTCCTCCTCGTCGACGAACTGGCGCACAGCAACGCGCCGGGCGCGCGGCACGCCAAACGGTGGCAGGACGTTCTGGAGCTGCTGGAAGCGGGCATCGACGTCTACACAACGCTCAATGTCCAGCATGTCGAGAGCCTGAACGACGTCGTCGCGCAAATCACCCACGTTCAGGTGCGGGAAACGGTGCCGGACTCCATCTTGGAGCGCGCCGACGAGATCGAGCTTGTCGATATTTCCGCCGATGAACTTCTGGAACGACTGCGCGCAGGCAAGGTGTACCTGCCGGAGCAGGCGGTGCGGGCGGCGCAGCATTTCTTCCAGCGCGGTAACTTACTGGCGCTGCGGGAGCTGGCGTTGCGGCGGACGGCGGAGCGCGTGGATGCGGATGTGCTCGCGCAACGCGCCGACGAAGGCGTCGAGACGCCGTGGCGCACGACGGAGCGCATTCTCGTCTGCGTGGGCCCAGCTCCGGCGTCTGCGCGCCTCGTGCGCACGGCGCGTCGGCTGGCGACGGGTCTCCACGCGCCGTGGTTCGCCGCTTCGGTGGAATCGCCGTTGCACCCGAGCTCGGCGGAGAACCGACAGCGCCTCGATGCGCACTTGCGATTGGTCGAGACGCTGGGCGGAACTGTCGTTCGTCTGGCTGGCGTGCAGGTCAGCGCCGCGCTCCTGGACTACGCCCGCAAGAACAACGTGACGCGGATCGTCATCGGCAAACCGACGCACTCGCGATTGCGCGATTTCGTCCGCGGCTCGCTGCTGGATGAAGTCGTGCGCGGCAGCGGTGATATCGACCTGCACGTGATATCGGCCGACGAGACCGCCCCGGCGCCGCCGCAAGCTCAGCCTGTGGCATCGCCAGCCCGTTCCGGGCCCTATGGCGTCGCGCTCACGGCGGTCGCTGCGGCCACGGGGCTCGCTTGGCTGGGACGCGGCGCTCTCCCTGAGCCTGACACCGTGATGCTGTATCTGATCAGCATCATGGCTGTCGCGGTGCGCACGAGCCAAGGTCCGTCGATTCTGGCAGCGGCCCTCTCGGTCGCGGCTTATGACTTCTTCTTTGTTCCGCCGTACTTCACGTTTGCCGTGAGCGACGCCAGGCACTTGCTGACGTTCGCCACCATGTTCCTCGTCGGCGTCGCGATGAGCACGCTGATGGTCCGCACGCGCAAGCAGGAGCAGGACGCGCGCGAACGCGAGGCGCGGACGGCCTCCCTTTTTGCCCTCAGCCGCGACTTGAGCGGCGCGCGCGATGAGGCGGCCGTGACCGCGATTCTGTGTGGCCATGTCGCCGGCGGCTTTGACTGCGCGGTGCAGGTGGTCGTCCGCCACAAGGCTGAGTGGCGCAAACTGGCGCAGGCCGGTCCGTGGCTGACCGATTCCAGCGACGACGGGGTGCTGCGCTGGGTTGTGGAACACGGTCGGGAAGCGGGCCTGGGAACGGAAACGCTGCCGGGCTCCCGCGCGCTGTGCCTGCCGATTCCCGTCGGCGAGGGGGACCGAACTGCGCTGGCGATCCTCCCGCCCCGTGGCCGCGCTTTGGACGGTCAAGCGTTGGCATCCCTGCGCACCTACGTGGCCCAGGGCGCGCTTGCCTTGGAGCGCGCGCGCCTCGCCGATGTCGTCAGCGCCGCCGAGTTGCGCGCCAAGACCGAAGAAATGCGCAGCTCTCTCCTCTCAGCGGTCTCCCACGATCTTCGCACGCCTTTGGCGGCGATCACGGGCGCGGCAACGAC
>CAINLT010000500.1 GCA_903850505.1 uncultured Myxococcales bacterium
CAGCGCGCTTGGATTTCATTGAACTCGCCGCCGTCACCCGAAGTGTCCCCAAAATTGAAGTCGACGTCCCAACCGGTTGCGAAACCTGCAGGGAGCCATGGCGCGGCTGTCGGCGTACTTGCCCAGCAAGCCGAACCGGCGCCCAAGAGCGGATTCAGTGCCGGCTGCGGGTGCTTGTAGTCGATGAGGGATTGCAACTGGCGCACAGTCGGCAGGCGCCATCCGACACCGGCGAGCGCCGGCTTGTTCGTTGCGCAGAAAGTCTTGGCGTCTGTCCAGTTGAGAAAGAACCCAATGAGTTTAGCCTGCCACCGCAAGCCCGTCAGGCGGTCGAGCACTGCATAGCCTTCCTCCACCGCCACGAACCGATCACCCGCGCCAGGTGCCGCGGTGCCCGATGTACCGCCGCGTACGCAACGCACGCCGTTCTTGGATTGGGCGCTCGGAAGGTCGCCGAGAGCTGTCGTGCCAGGAAAGTAATTGACGCACCAAACTGCCTGTACCGGCGGCTGCACGTGCGGTCCGACGTTGCAGTAGCCGGTCTTGGGCCAAATCATCCCGGGCGCGGTCGTCCGCGGGATGTTGAGGTCGGGATCCGTCAGGGTCAAGTCGAGCAGCGTGTCCAACTCCGGGACCGTCGGCAGCCGCCAGTCGTTGAAGCCGCCGTAATTCTTGGTGGTACACTCGGTGAGTACGGAGTCCCACGCGACCGACAAGGATTCCTTGGCCCAGAAAAGTCCGGTCCTGCCATCCGTCACGTAGTCCGCTTGTTCGACAAAGTCGCTTGCGGAACGCGCGTCGGAAAGGATGCGCCAGCTATCAAACATCGCCACGCAGATGTTGCCGCCCCCGGCTTGGCTGCGAGCGACGCAGATGTAGCCATCGGTGCACGTGTCCCACTCGCCCGGTTTGCTGCATGGTCCGGCTGTGTGGGCGGTCAAGAATGCGCAGTCGGCGGGGCATGAGTCGACCGTTTCCTCGCCGTCGCAGACGCCGTTGCCGCACGACCCTTGGCAGTCGGTCGGGCAAGCCGCTGTCGACTCGCCGCATTCGCATAGACTGTTGCCGCAGGTCGGGCTGACGTGGGTGCAGCCGTGCGAGGGCACGCACGAGTCGACGGTGCATGGGTCGCCGTCGTCGCAGGTCGCCTCGGCACATGAAGACGCCGCCGCGTCAGGTTCGCCGTCCGCGTCGACCTTCAGGTTTGCCTCCACGTCAATCGCCGATTGCGCAGCGTCAGCGGTGTCGGGGGTACTGTCGGTGCCGGTGGCAGACGCCGTTGGTGCGGGCGCCGAGCCACAGCCCAGAATTACGATGACCCCGAGGAGAGCGGCTGCACGCATTCGAAAACCTCCGCGCGGGTCAAAGTCGTCGCCAGCCGTGCTCTGAAAAAACGGTACCACCGGCCCTCGTATGGCGCAACCTTCGGGCGAGGCCAGGCACCAGTTCACTGAACTGCGATCGCCACCTTGGACGCACGGGACAATGCGCGGTTGACGCGCGACGGTCTGCGCGACGTGTGGACCGGCTCATGCGGGCCGCAGGTGTCCACACGGGCAGGGATCGGCTTGTTAGCCGTCGCACGGCCGGAGCGCCGAAGTGAGCCAATTTGCCAGCGCTGAACAAGCCGTTGTGTCCTCAAGCAAGCCCGCCTCGATGCCATATTGACCGAGCACCGGGCCGCCACGTCATGCCGCCCGAGCCGAATCCGGAGCTTCGCGCGTGGCTGGAGCAACGCCTGAATTGAATAGCCCCGGCCGCTGCGACGTTGACTCACCAAGCGGCACCAGCCCGCGCTACGAGGTCCCGATGCGCACGACACTTCTGCTGAGTTCCCTGGTGGTTTTCATGGCGATGCCCGCGTGGGCCCAGCAAAGCGAGCAGGAGGATCCCACGGGCGGCCTCACGCAAGTAGCGCCGGGCTTGTGGTCGGTGCCGGGCGACGGCGCGCCGATGTGGTTCACCGAAGGCGCGTACTACGGCTGCAGCGCCGGCCAGTGGTCGGCGACGTCCGGCGGCGACGCAGCGTGGCAACCGACGCTCCTCAGCGAACTACCCGACGCCCTGCGCCTGGGACTTGACGCCGGGCGCTACGGCGAGAGCGGCCTCTGCCCGGGCGACGCGTTGCCCCCGCCAGTCGCGACCGCCATCGGCGGCCCGAGCGTGATTTTCGTGGGCGGCTACCCGCGGATCCTCCGGGTCGGTCCGATGTTCCGGGGATGGCGTCCGAGCGCCGCGTGGATGCGCCCCGCGTACTTCCCGGCGCGCCCGCGCGTGATCTGGAGTCGGCCGGCTTACTACGGCGGCGGCTACCGCGGCGGCTACGTCAGCCCGCCCCCGGTCTTTCGCGGCGGCTACGGCGGCGGTTACCGCGGTGGCTACGTCGGTCCGCGCCCTTCGTACGGCGGCGGCGGCTATCGCGGTGGCGGCTACAATGGCGGTCACGCAGGCGGCGGCGGCGGTGGCGGTGGTCGTGGTGGCGGTGGCGGCCGTCGACGCTGATTCCCCGCTGCACCGGTAGCCGACCTCGGCGCCTGCCATCTTCGGCGTCAGGGTTGGTGGAGCGGTTCTCGCTCACGCTCCGATGTTCGGTTGGGTAGGTTGTTGGCTGCGCGGGGCACCGGCCTCTGCCCGTCCACACGTTGCGCATCGTGTCGCGCGTCCGTTACGCTCCCGCAGCGTCAAGGTCGGCTTGTCGGCGCGGGCGGAGGGCAAGGATGCGATCGTGGCTGCGATGGTTCTACGTGGCGTGGCTCGTCGGCTGCAAGGGCAACGCCGACGCGACACCGGATGCGATCGCCGCAGCGGACGCCGCCGTCGAGACTGCATCCGATGCGACGCCGAGCGATGATTCAGCCCTGCCGTTGCCCGCGCTCGCGACCTGCGTGACAGGCCCAGCGTTCTGCACCGACCTGCCGGTCGAAGACACAATCGCCGCCAGCTACCGCAAAGACGCCTACTTACCCAAGGCTACGTACGCTGAATACACGGACACGCCGCTGACCGGCGGGCGCTTCCACGTCGCGGCGGTCGCGCACGCGTCTGGAACGGTCACCAAGGTCGTGATCAACGGCGTGGACGTCGCGGCGCTGGAACAGCTGCACCCGGGCGTGGAGTGGCATCACGTCTGGCCGCGCGCGTTCGTGGCGGGCGAGGCCGTTTGGCTCGCGTTCCATTCACGCGATCCGGCGTGGGACATTGCGACCACGGGCCACATCCGGGTCGAAACGACTGCGGGCGTGGCCATCGACGGCGATTTCCCGGTGCAGGCGACGCCTGTGCCGCTGACTTACGTGACGACCGACGCGGCGCGCGAGACCGTGCTGATTCACGTGCACAACACCGACACCCAGCCGCATACGATGGCGCGCATCGTGCTGAACGGCCGGGACGTGACGGCTGGGGCGCCGTGCGTGGGTGAGTCACAGATTGCGCCGGGACAGAGCGCGTTGTGGACCGTGCGCCTGTGCGCGCCTTGGCAGCCGGGTGCGGCGTGGACTGCGCGGGTTGACTACGCCGACGCGCCAAGTGCCATCGGCGTCGGCCGTGTGGTACCGCCGCGGTTCGCGATTGAAGCGTGGCCGAACAATATCGACTGCGTGTCGCCTGCCGCGCCGGCGTCGGGACCGTTCAAGAAGCACTTTGCCGCGGGCTTTGACACCGGCTACTGGTACTGGGGCGAGCATGGCTGCAACTTCAGTTTTGCTGACATGGCCAACGACCCGACCGGCGTGTCCGCAGGCTGGCAAACGCTTGTCGGCGATGACTTTCCCGCGGATCAACCCGATCTCCTGCATCCCGACGCGGCGATTGCGGGGTTCCTGACGGGCGACGAATCCGACGCGCAGCTGTGGGACCCAAAGACCGGCGAGAACCAGTACGCCGCCAAAGCCGCAACGACTGAGCTGTTGTGGAAGAACTACCCGCAGTGGCCGGTCTACAACGGCGGCATGACTAACGGCAACATGGGCGCGTTCGCCGGTGTGACCGACATCCAGGGCATCGATTTCTACATCGCCGCGTGTGCGCCGCATGTCACGCCGTTTGGCAACGCTCCGCCGGTGCGCGGCGCCTACGACTACCTGCACAACGCGCGCAACAACCACATGCCGCTGCCGACCTGGCAATACGCCCAAGGACTGGCTGGCGGCTGGAACAAGGGCGGCGGGGGCCAGCCGGTCATCCACTCGCAGCCGAGCGTGGCGGAAATCTGGAGCCAGGGCATCGCCGTGATGGCCGCGGGCGCCAAGGGTTTGATGTGGTTCCAGACCAACATGCCGGAAGCGGAGTTCGCCCCGGAATTGTGGCAGGCCATCGCCGACGTCAACTGGACCTTTCGCGGCGTTCGCGCGCTCCTGCGCGAGGGCGACCTGACCGGTCAGGCCACTTCGACGCACGCGTTGGTCCTGGTGGACGCGATCCGGGCGCGCCGGGCCATCGTGGTGCCGGCGTTGGATTTTGCCACCGACAACATCGTCGACGACGTGCTGTGCCTGTCTTCCTTCATCAACGACAACAAGGCGCCGCACTGGCTGTTCAGCAGCGTGACGACTGACATTGCGGTGACCGTGCCGCGCGATCTGGCCGTCGTGGACGTGTTCGAGGTGCTGGCGGACCGCGTCGTCGACGTGCCGGTGCGAGTCGACGCGGCGACGCGGACAGTAACCTTGCCGGGGGTGGCGCTGGGCGAGGCGCGAGCGGCGCGGGTTTTCGTGCTGGCAGGCGACTGGCAGGTCCGCAGCGAGGTCGAGCAAGCCTTGCATCAGTGACAGTCCGGCGACGCGTGCCACGCGCTCGCTTCCGGTTGACACCCGTGTCGCCCCCAAACAAGATACCGCAGCCAAACCGGAGGCTTGGATGCGTCTGAATCCGCTTGTGCCCCAGCCCGCCGCGACGTCGGTGCGGGCGATCCCAATCGTTTCTGCGATAATTTTGCTGCTCCTGTGGCCGTGTCAGCTGACGGCCCAGCCGGTGACCAACGTCCAGTTGCCTGCGCCGGCGACGCCAGAGGGCCTTCCCGTCGCCACGGCGTCTGCGCCGGCGCCGCAACCGCACGGCGCGGATTTGCCGGCGCGTCACGTGCGGGCGCAGGCGTGGGACGTGGCGGGGCAATTGGAGCTGTCGCACGCGGCCGTCGCGAACGTTGGCGTGGACGACGTCGGTACGCGCTCAGGCCAGACGCAGGTTGGGCAGGCGCGGCTGATCGCGGGTGGTCGTGCGCAAATCGGCGAGCGCACGCGGCTCGATCTGGAGCTGGAGACGCACTCGGCGGCGCTGTGGGGCGATCCGCTGACGCTGGGGCAGGGCTATACCGCGCGGCCTTTTGTCGAGGATCGCGCCGGCAGAAGCGACCTCGCCCGCGTGCTGCCGCGCAAGGCCGCCGTGACGGTGCGGACCGACGTGGGGCAGTTCTCCTTTGGCTTCCAGACCTTCACCTGGGGCACCGGCATGCTGGCCAACGATGGCTCCGGCGCGCAGCAGGCCGACGGCCCGCAGTTCGGTTCCTCGCGCCTCGGCAACATCGTGCTCCGGGCGGCCTACGCGCTCCAGCCGCTGCAAGCCGCGCACTCACCGTTCTGGCGTTCGCTGGCGGCTTTCATCGCCGCCGACGGCGTGGTGCGCGACGACAACGCGTCCTGGCTGGACGGCGACCGCGCGTATTCCGGCGTCCTGGGCGTGCGCGCGGACCACGCGGGTGACGCGCTCGGTCTGTTGGTTTCGCTCCGCACGCAGCGCGATCGCGTCGATCCGTGGCGTCCGGCAGAAGCGAGCGCGACGCAGGTCGTCGTCGTCGATGGCTACGGCAAGAAGTCGCTGGAGCTGACCGCCGAACAGCGGCTGCAGCTGGAAGGCGAGGTTGCCGCCATTTTGGGCCATACCACGCGGCCGTACGGCGACGAGACGTTCCAGAACGGCGCGGCGGTGGTGCAGCTGGGCGCAGTCGGTCGGCTGCGCTGGGATCACGACGCGATGCACCTGTCGACGCACCTGGAGCTCGGCTACGCGTCAGGCGACAACGATCCGCGCGACGCGACGGCGCGGCAGTTCACCATGCACACCGACCACAACGTTGGCCTGCTGCTGTTCGAGCAGGTGCTGCCAGCGGTGAGCGCGCGCTCGGTCGATCGTCTGGCGGACGGGCAGCTTGTCGCCCAGCCGCCCGCGTCGGCGCGCTTTGCCATCAACCAGGGCGCGGTGCAAAACGCCGGGTACATCCACCCGGTCGTGCGCTGGCGACCGCTGCAGCCGCTGGAACTGCGCTTCGGCTGGCTGTTTGCCGTCGCGGCGAGCGATGTGATGGACCCGTACCAAACCGGCGTTCACGGCGGTTTCGCGACGACGCCCGGTGGTCAGGTGCGCGGCGGTCGGGTGTACGGCCACGAGTTCGACGCGCGCGCGGCCTGGACGCAGCCGCTGCCGGGTCAATTCACGGTGCGCGTCGGTGCCGAGGGCGGCGTGTTCCTGCCCGGCGCGGCGTTTGACGGCATGTTGGACCTCGGAACGCCGTGGCTGGCCCGCGGTTTCCTCGCGCTGGGCTGGTAGGAGGCGGACATGAAGACCCTGCACACGATTTTGCCGCTCCTTTTGCTTGCCGCCTGCGCGACGCCTGTGGATCCCTCGGGCACGCGCGCGAAGAGCTTTACGCCGGTTCAGCGCCAAGGCGGTCCGCGCGTGGTCTGGAACGTGCTGGGCAAGCCACTGCCGGAGATTCCGCTGCCGAATAACGCCGCGACTCGCCCGGATCCGACTTCGCCGACGGGGCGGCGCGTCAACGTCAGTTTGGCGGCGGCGCAGACCCGTTACGAGCAGCGCACCCGCCGCGAATTCAACAAGATGGACGGCTTTGGTGCGTTTGGCGCGATCACCGTGCGTTTTGACGCGCCGCTGAACCTGCCCGACCTCGTGATGCGGCATCAGCAGAACGACGACTTTCGCGACGACGCGGTGTTTCTGCTCAACGTCGACAAGTCGTGCAAGCGCTACGGCGAGGAAGTGGCGCTGGATTTTGGCCGCGGGCGCTTTCCGCAGACGCTCATGGGCCGCGCGGCGCGTGTGGCCGATCCTGCGGCGCCAAGCGGCTTTTTTCTGGATGAAGCGCCGACGAAATTCTTCCCATTTGACCCGCACAGCGAGACGCTGAACGTGCTTTTTGACGAGCGGAATGAAGACGTCAACGGCAATGGTCAGCTGGATCCTGGCGAAGATTTGGACGACGACGGCGTGCTTGACGTGGCCAACCTGACCGACCCGCACGTGTGCGACGCGGTGCCGATGAGCACGCCGGAGCACGATCGCTGCATCGCTGACCACCTGCTGACCTGGTACGAACGCCAGACGAATACGCTGGTTCTGCGGCCGGTGTGGCCGCTTGAGGAGCGCTGCACGTACGCGGTCGTGCTGACCAATCGGTTGAAAGACGCGACGGGGCGGCCCGTGGAGTCGCCGTTTCCGGAGATCGCCGCCGCGGAGCAGTTGCCGGACGTGGCGGCGGTGCCGGAACTGCTCACGCGGTATGGGCTGACGGGCGACGACGTCGCGTTTGCGTGGACGTTTACCGTCGGCACGATGACGCTCGACCTCGAGGCGCTGCGGCAAGGGCTCTACGGCCAGGGGCCGTTTGCGCGGCTGGGCGAGGAATTCCCGGTCGCGGGCTTCAAGATTTGGACGCGCGACCAGTGGCGAGCGCTGTCCAACGACACGCTTTTGGGTGCGGCGAACGGCGGCGATCAGCTGGCGATCTCAGGCGGCTGCACGAGCGCGACGTGGACGGCGATTGGCGGCACGAGTGACGGGGACAAGCAGATCTGCGGCGGCTACGCGGACTACGCGGCCATCGGCACGCTTTTTGCCGGCACGTTCAAGGTGCCTGATTTTCTGACGGACAAGGACGGTCGCGCGACGCCCAAGCATCCCGACACGGACGACGAGACGTTTGACTTCGACGTGCAATCGGGGCGCGCGACGTACGGTACGGCCGAGCCGACATTTTACTGCGTGCTGCCGCGCGAGGACTTGAAGCCGGCCGAGGTGGTTTGCAAGCCCGGCAACCCAGACGGCCAGCCGTACTGCAAGCCGTACCCGGTCGTGTTCTACGCCCACGGCTACGCCAGCGTCAAAGGCGAGTTTATCCAGCACGCTGGACGCCACGCGCAGATGGGCGTCGCCGGCTGCGCGATCGACAGTTATGGCCACGGCGCGGACACGGCGCTCGATTTGCATTGCCCTGGTTCCGTGGAGTTCCTCGCGGAGCGCGCCAAGCTCTCTGCGTATGGCGTGCAGGAAATGCTGACGATGATTTACCACGGCCGCGACCGCGACCTGAACAATGACGGCTGCCCCGACGGCGGTGCCGATCAGTGGACGGCGAACCTGTTTCACACCCGGGACATGGTGCGGCAGTCGGTGCTCGAGGAGATGCAGTTCGTGCGGATGCTGCGGGCGATGGACGGTACGCACAAGGACGCGGCGGGGCGCGTGCTGGGTGACGTGGACGGCGACGGTCAGCCGGATCTGGGCGGTCCGAACGTGGGCATCACCGCGTGGGGCATTTCTCTCGGCGGGCAGCTGATGGGCGTGCTGGCGGGCGCTGAGCCGAACCTCGACGCGGTGTCGCCCAACGCGGTGGGCGCGGGGCTGACGGATATCTCCGTGCGGCTGGGCGAGGGCGGTCTCGCGGAGGCGGTGATGTTGCCGGTCCAGGGGCCGCTGCTGGTGGGGTGTCTGCCGGTGGACGCGCACCAGAATCCGCTGCAACCGGGCGCGGCGCCGCCAGCGGCGCTGTGCATTCCGCAGGACGGCGCCAACGGCATCGCTCCGCAGCAGCCGGGCGAGCTGCTGCTCAGCTGGCTCGCGCACGACACGGCACGTCGGGCGTGGCGCATCGTTGGGCGGGTTGCGGGCGTGCAGCCGGGCGACCGCGTGGAAGTCACGAACCTGGACAAGAACCTGACGAGCGTGGCGCACGTGAGCGCGCGCGGCCATGTGATGGTGAACATCGCGGCGGACGCGCTCTCGGCCAATGAGCGGCGCGGATTGCTGGGCTTGAAGGACACGGACTACGATCCCGTGAAGTGGCCGGACACGCCGGCGCTCGGCGACCGCGTCGTCGTGCGCGTGTACGCGGGGGCGACATCGACGCTGCGCGGCGAAGTGAAAGAGTTCGCTTACGACACGCTGTTCTACGGCGCGATTTACCCGCAAGGCGCGCCGCTGGTTGCCTTGCAGGAAGGCTTGGGATACGCGCGCAATACTCCGGATTTCCGTCGGTTTTACACCATTGCGGCGCATGCTGTGGCCCCGGCCGATCCCGCGTCGTGGTCGCTGCGCTACTTTCAGGAGCCGTTTGACGCGAGCTACGATCCGACCTGGCACAAAGGACGCCAGCATGTGCTGGTCATGCCCGTCACGGGCGATGGCGAAGTGCCGGTGGCGACGGGTGTGGCGCTCGGCCGCACCTCGGGGCTTCTGGGCAGCTGGCTGCGCGACGAGAACGTGGGGCCGGAGCACGGCTGGCGCCAGCTTTTTGCCCCGGACGCGCGCTTTGGCATGAGCATCGAGGAGTGGCTGCGGACGCATTTTGTCATCGAGGGCGACTGGCACATGCAGCGCTGGGCGGGCTTTACGTACAACCCAAACGTGCTTTTTGACGCGGGCAACGTCTCGGACGGCAAAGCGGCGTTTTCCTGTAACCCGGCCGACGACTGGTCCGCCGACGATGGCGAATTCCGCTGCCCGGCAGGCACGGAAAAGAACCCGCCGTTCCCGGTTCCGCACCCGGAAGTCGGCAAGGAGCTGCGCATCAGCCGCGCCAAAGGGGATGGCAGCTTCGACGCGTTCCGCGTGCCCCTGGAGCGTCCCGCCGGCCAGCACGGGATCTACGATCCGCAGCCGTTTCGCGTGTTTGATGCGGATGCCTACATGGTCAATTTCACAGCGCGGTTTCTGCGCAGCGCGGGCCGCGTGGTCGAGCATGTCGTCGGCTGTGACTGCAGCTACGTGACGCGGCCGCAGTTCCTGGTAAACGGCCAAGCCGCCGGTCCGGGGCTCGAAGATGTCGCCTTCTGCCCGGACGGCGACTCGCGCTACGGCAAAGCCTGCTCGCCCGAATGCGCCAAGGCCTGGGGGCTCGCGACCGTGCCGACCGTGACTTGTGCGCCATGAGTGGCCTCGGTCCTGCCTGTCCCCGTGGCCGCATCTGACCGGCGCACTCCAGCGTGCCCACGAAACAGCGCCGGCGCGTCAAATTGTTAAGCCAGAACAGTAGGTTGCGATTGTCGGCGCGAAGACCGCCAATGGGGTGGCGACCGCCGATGACATCGCCGTTCGCGCGCTCGCTGAGGGCAGGCCGATGGCGCAGTGGCAGCTCGGGGCCGTGCACACGACCAGGCTGGCGCACTTGACCGACCCCGCGCAAGTCGCACTGCGGACCACAGTCGACCAGCATGGTGTCAACGGTGGCTTGTCCTGAAGCAGCAGGAAGGCGTCGCGTGAAACGCGCGAGAGGACTCTGCGTCGGTGCTGACGTGCCGCGGGCGCGACGTGTGGATCGGCCCGCGCGTGCCCCGCGCTGGCGCTTGACCGTGCGATCGGCGCTCTGCACACTCATCGCTGGCGGTGACTGTGGTCGTGCGACTTGGTGACGGCGGCGTTCGTCGCTGCCGCGGCGCTGACGACGCCCAGACGGATCCGGGGAAGAACAGCGTGAACTCAGAACGATCCTGGTTGGATGCCGCACCCGACGCGATGCTGCTCGTGGACGCCACGGGGACGATTGTCTTTGCCAGCCAGCGCAGTGAGAACCTGCTTGGTTGGACACCGGCTGAACTGATCGGGCGCGCGATCGAGTTCCTCGTGCCGCCCCAACATACGGCGCACCCGGCCATTCGCGAACGCTACGCTGAGGCGCCTTCGGTGCGGCACATGGGCGGTGGGCGTGAACTCGAGGCCCGCCACAAGAGCGGCGAGGACATTCCCGTGGAGATCGCCCTCAGCCCGCTGATGCTGTCCGGCGCACCTCACGTCATTGCGGCCGTTCGCGACGTCCGGTCGCAGCGGGCATTGCTCCACCGGCTGCAGGTGCACTCGATCGCCCTGGATGCGGCGGCCAGCGGTGTGGTGATCACGACGTGTGACGGCATCATCACGTGGGTCAATCCGGCGGTGTGCCTCATGACCGGCTATTCGTCCGAGGAACTGGTCGGCCATCGCCCCAGCGTCCTCAAGTCGGGCCACCATGAACCGGCCTTCTACGCCGAGCTCTGGGCCACCGTGACTGCGGGGAAGACCTGGCGCGGCGCCATCATCAATCGCTCGAAGAGCGGCGCGCTGTACCACGAGGAGCAGACCATCTCGCCGGTGTTGGACGCGCACGGCGCGATCACCCACTACATCGCCATCAAACAGGACGTGACGGTCCGCGTGCGCGCTGAGCAAGCGCTGGCCCGCGCGCGGGATGAGCTGGTGCACCGGGTCGCTGAAGTGGAGGCGCTGCAGGTCCAGTTGCGCGAACAAGCGATTCGGGATGCGCTCACCGGGCTCTTCAACCGCCGCTACCTGGACGAGACGCTGCCAAGAGAGCTGGCCAACGCCAAACGCAACGGCAGCGAAGTGGCCTTGGCGATGCTCGACGTCGACCACTTCAAGCGGGTCAACGATGCGCACGGCCACGCCACGGGCGACCTCATCCTCGCAGCGCTGGGCGAGATCCTCCTCGGCAGCTCGCGCTCCGGCGATGTCGCCTGTCGGTATGGCGGCGAGGAATTCGCCGTGGTCCTCGTTGGTGCCTCGCTCGCGAACGCGCTGCGCCGCGCCGAGACTTGGCGAGAAGCCTTCAAGGGCACCGTCGTTGCGGGCCCGAACGGAGCGGTGGGGGCAACGTGCTCGGTGGGTGTCGCGGCTTGGGCGCCGCATGAATCCGTTGCCGGGCTGCTGGCACGCGCCGACGCCGCGCTCTACGAGGCCAAGCACCAAGGCCGGGACCGCGCCGTCGCGGCACCAGAGGCGTCCCGACCGCAGGATTGAGAGCCGGCGAGCTATCCATCCAAGCTTGGCGCGCGCCCTGTTTGCCGCGGGCCAGAAACGGGAAAGGCGTAGCAACTGGCACTTGGCTGGGCAGCGAAACTGCGCCGTATTCGTCGTCGACAACGTCAACCGTGTGCCTGAGAAGAAGTCCATCGCCCACGCATACGACGGGTTCGACGCGTCCAGCCTCGTCGCCTGGCTCGTCCTGGTGGCTGCGCGGCGCCTGTGCCGGATGCTGCCTTGGACGGCGACGCGGGCACGCAGGTGCCCGATGGCCACGACCCGAAAGCGCCGGACGCCAGCGACGACGCCAATGCCCTTCCAGCCCCCTAACCGCCGCGCAGAGCTGCGGCGCGACAGGATGTGCGACGTGTGGTGGCTCACTTGACGCTGCTGCCGGCCACGCGCGCTGTTCGGGCGGAGGTCACGCCATGGCCGTTCGTTTCTGCCTCGCGTGCCTGGTGTTTCTCGCCGCGTGCGGGAGTGACAAGGCAATCGCACCCACTCCAGCGGATGTGGCGGGCGCGGATGGCGACGCCAGCGGGGCGATTGCGGACGTCGGCGGGATGGCCGCGGCGGATGCTACAGCGGCCGAGGTTGCCGACTACGCGGTCGACCAGAAGACGGATTGTCTGGGCCAAACCGTATTTTTCGGTCGACAACATCACGGATTTGGCAGTTTGCGCCACGCGGACCTACGGCGGTTTCACCGATTGGCGGCTGCCGACCGCGTCGACGTTGCGCAATCTGGCCGACCGGGAAAACACCGGGAGCGGCAATGCGACGCTCGGTCTGAGCGCCGCGGTCCCACGCTGGGGCGGTTGGACATCCACGCCCGCCTGGATTGAAACGCTCCATGTAAACGGGCAATGCTGCGCGTGGAGCAACGCCACGACCGTTGGATCTTCGATTGCGCGCCCGACGGCCAAAATGGTTCGTCGCCAACAGCCACGTATCAGGGTGGCCCGCAGTGCGTCCGCTAGCCGCGCGCCGCGGTCGCTGGCAAACAACCGCGCTGAAGCCCAAGCCGTCTGCGCCAACAGCCCTTTCGGACGCCCCGAATGACGCAGCGTGGCGGGCGCGCGAGAGGATGCGCAACCTCTGGACCGGTAGATTGGGGCCGTCACTTTGCACGCCGGACACCAGTTCACCACGATGGTGTCAACATCCACATGTCCTAGTTCAACACGAAGTCCCCACGAACTTCTCGTACAGAAGTCGCGGACGCTACATGCCGTGGATGCTCCCGCCGCAATGAGTTGAATCTGAAGCGCGTCGGCGAGAAAAGGAAAAACGGTTTGTGCAACGCAAAGGATGCCGAAGCGCGGCGGTGCGGTTTGGTGTGTCGCTGCGATGAAATGCAACGTTTACAGCGACTTGACGCACACGGCCTGCGCTTTCACCGTCAGCGGCTCAAACCCCGTCACACCCTCGGGCGGCATCAAATGCCACGGCGGGTGCTGAGGATCGGCTAGCACAGTGCTCGCGGTCCAGACGTAGTACTTGTCGTAGGCGATCGCGAGCGACTTCATCCCAAACGGGTACCCAGCGTATTCATGGCGGATTTGCTGCAGCTCGCCGAGTGACGGCAGTCGCCAGCCGGGACCCAGCGACGTGCAGTAGGCGGTCGCTGCATCGATGGTGGACGTCAACGGCGGTGCATAGTCGGTCAGGTTCCAGAGCAGCCCCGCGCCGTGGTCGATTTGGAATTGAATGCCGCCGACGTGCGGCCGCCGTTGGCCAATTCCGCCGCCCTTGCTGCTGCCGCCGCGTACGCACGGACCGGCCGGTGGGCCGCCTGCGCCGAGCACGCCCAGCGCGCCGCAGCCCCATTTGCCGTTGTAGATCGTCATGCCGTCCACGGAGACGCCTTGCCAAATCTGCGCGGGCGTGGGGCTGCCGCAGCCGGCGATGTCCGAGAGCGTGGTGATTTCGGCGCTGACGGGGGCGCGCCAGTCTGTGAAGCCGCCAATGGATATTTTGGCGCAGTCGCTCGAGCCCGGGGCCCAGGACAGGCCGGTGCGCAGGTCGGTGAACAGCGTCGCGTCGCCTGAAAACGCGCCAGCGGTGACTTCATCGGCCAACGGGCTCCACGTGGGAAAATCGGCGACGCAGACGTTGCCGCCGCCGGCTTGGGTGCACAAGAAGCCTGCCGCGCACTTGTCCTGTACGCCCGGTTTGCTGCACGACCCGGCGAGGCGCTGCCACAAGAACGCGCAGTCGCCGGGACAGGTCAGCGGCGTCTCGATGCCGTCGCAGCGCCCGTTGCCGCACGATGCCGCGCCCTTGCATGCGCCCGCGCTCGTGCATGCGTCGTCGACCGTGCCGAGATCGCCGTCGTCGCACGCCATGCCGGGGCGGTTGGCGTGTTGGCAGCCGGTCGCCGGGTCGCAGGCGTCGAGGGTGCACAGGTTGCCGTCGTCGCAAGCCAGGTTGCCGTCGCACGGACTTGCCTGGACGCACGCGAGCGCGGATGCGGCCGAGCCGTTCCAAGAGTTTCCGGTCGCGCCGCTGAGCATCACACCGGGAAAGAAGAAGGTGCTGCCGTCCGCAAATTGAAAGGCAAAGCCGTCCGGGGCCTTGCGCGGGTCGCTCTGGCTGAGCTGCCAAATCTCGCCGATGCGCGCGCGCCGCCACGTGCCGGGCATCCCGCTCTGCGACTGGCACCACTGCTCGGCGGTGTCGTTCGTCCAGACTGCGATCGGCCCGGGCTGGAAGCGCCACACGAGCCCCGTCATGTGGTCGCGAATCGCCTTGCCGGCCATCGTCGGGGCAAACCGCTCGCCACCGCCGGGCAAGCCGCTCGGGCCGCCGCGGAGCTGAAACTGCGAATGCGTCGGCTTCACGGACTGCGGTTGGAAGCCACCGCCGTACGCGGTCCACAGCCCACCGTCAGCGTCGAAACCTAACGCCAGAACGTAGAACGGCCAGCCTTTGCCGATGCCGATGTCGCCGTATTCGTAGGTGAAGCCCAATTCGGCAAGGGTGCAGTCCCGCCAGTCGTCGTGGTTGGCGTGGTCGAGATCCGCCTGCCATTCCAGACCCGTGGCGGGCGAGACGATGTCATTCCCTGAAGTTGGCACGCCAGTGCTGGGGTAGGTCTTGGGCATCGGCCACGTCGCGACGTCGGAGGTGCAAATCGGCCCGCCGCCAGCCGCGCTGCGCCAGGCACAGATGAAGCCGTACGGGCACTCGTCCCACGTCCACGGCTTGGTGCACAGGTTTGCCGTCCGGTTCCACAAAAAGCCGCAATCGCTGGGGCAGTTCAGCGGGGTCTCGAGGCCGTCGCACAGGCCGTTGCCGCAAGAGCCCGTCCCTTGGCAAACTCCGGCGGTGCACGCGTCCTCGCTGCTCAGCGGATTGCCGTCGTCGCAGGGCGTGCCGTCGACGGTGAGGTGAACGCAGCCCGTGGCGCTGGCGCAGCTGTCTGCCGTGCACGGATTGCCGTCGCCGCAGCTGAGGGCGATGTGGGTGCACTGGCCGGATGCCGCGCAAGTGGCAAAATCCACGGTGCACGCGTTGCCGTCGTCGCACGTAACCTGGCTTGGACCACTGCCCGGATCGCCGTCGTTGCAATCGCCGGGTTGCGTGGCCCAGCCCGTCGGTGTCGAAGGCGCGCACAAGCAGACGGCGCTGCTTGCGGTCCCGAGGCCGTCCCCGTCGACGTCTTGCCAATACGTCGCACAGCCTTGGGCGCCCGCTTCATCGGTCTGCCCGTCGCAGTCGTCATCCACGCCGTTGCAAATCTCGGTCGCTCCCGGATGGCGCGCAGCAGTCCAATCCGCACAATCCCCACCCGAGGCGACCCAACCCGCGCCAGGGGCCTTGCAGGCGTAAGTCAAAGCGCCCGCACCAAAGCCATCGCCGTCAGCGTCGAAAAACCACCCTGGGCAGTTCGCGTCCAACGCGTCGCCCGCTGTCCCATCCGTCGCGTCTGCAACCGCAGCCGCACCGTCGCTTGTTTGCACTTCGTCAGCCGCGTTGGCTCCATCAGTCTCGCCCGCCGCGTCCGCAATCGGAGGCGCAGCGTCGCTTGACTGCGCTTCGTCAGGCGCGTCGGCTCCGTCAGCCTCGTCCGCTACGTGGAGTTCCTCCATTGAGTCGAGTTTCTCAGCGGCGTCGCTGGCGTCCGGGGCGTCCGCCGTTTCGAGCGCGTCCGTCGTCAACGCCGCCACGTCTGCCGTTTGGGGCCCGTCGACGACCTCATTCGTTGACATAGGCACATCGGGCGCACAAGCGCACAGCGCAAGTAGCGGATACGACAGCCAACGTGCCCCGCGCATTGAACTTCCGGACCGCATCCGACCTCCGCCATTCGGTCGTCACCGCTATCCGGTCGCCAGGACCCAGTGTAGGCGCCGGCATCGTCGCGTCAAGCCCGTGAAATGAGGGCTTTTGAGGCAAGTAGCCTCACGGTGCATCGCGGCAGGTTCGCGCCTGCGCGGCTGCCGACATGGACGCTCTGGCGACAGCGAAGGCTACCCGCGACAAGTTGCGCTGCACCTGCTCCGGCGGCACTTCGCATTGCAGGCACCAGTTGACCAGGATGGTGTAAACGTCCTCATGTCCATTTCAACGTGAAGCCGGTGCGAGCTCCTGACGGGCGCGTCGGAACGGTCCGACTGGTCTTGAGGCGCGGCGCGGGGCGTTCTGGCGCTGCCGGGAGGCTGGATGCCAGCGGCGAATTGCGAAGCGAGACCCCGATGGAACAGCTATCGACCTCATGAGCGCAGAAGTTGTTGAGACTGCTCCGACTCGCGCGCCAGTCCGCCGTGGCGCAATTTGCCCAGCCCTCGACATGCTTTTC
>CAINLT010000501.1 GCA_903850505.1 uncultured Myxococcales bacterium
CCGGACGGTCGACACGCTGACGCTCGAACCCGAGGCGCTCGCGGGCATCGACGTGCTGGTCTTTGACATCCAGGACGTCGGCGCGCGCTACTACACGTACGCCGCGACGCTGTGCATGGCGCTCGAAACGTGCGCGCAAGTTGGCGTAGACGTTGTGGTCTTTGACCGACCCAATCCACTGGGCGGCGAGGTCGTGGAGGGCAACGCTGTCCAGCGCAAGTACAAGAGCTTCGTCGGCTGGATCGACGTGCCGCAGCGCCACGGCCTGACAATTGGCGAGATTGCCAAGCTCTACGCCGCCGAACAGGGGCTGCACAGCCAGCTGACCGTCGTGCCGTGCGCGCACTGGGACCCTGCCAAGTACTTGGACGAACAGGACTTTGGGCCCGCGGGCAGCACGTGGTACGCGCCAAGTCCAAACATGCCGACGGTGGCGACCGCGGTGACCTACCCGGGGACCTGCCTGATTGAAGGAACGCGGCTGTCCGAGGGACGCGGGACCACGCGGCCGTTTGAGCTGATTGGCGCGAGCTGGCTCAACGCGCGGCAGTACGCACAAGCCATTGAGAGCTTTGCGATTCCCGGGCTGCACGTGCGGCCGATGCAGTTTGAGCCGACGTTCCAGAAATTCGAGGGCCAGGTCTGCGGCGGCGTGGCGGTGGAAGTCGTCGACCGGCGCGCGTTCCCCGCGGTCAAGGCCGGCTTGGCGCTGATGGCGGCGGCCCGCAAGCTCGGTCCGCAGCATTTTGCGTGGCGTACGGAGACTTACGAGTTCGTCAGCGACCGGCTGGCGATCGATCTGCTGATGGGCAACACCCACGCGCGGCAGGTGCTGGAAGCCGGCGGCACGCTGGAAGAAGCGACAAGCGACTTTGACCGCGACAGCCGGATCTTCGCGGAACGCGCGCGCGGCCACCTGCTCTACACGCGGCGCTACGGCCTTTTTGCCGACGGCATCCGCCGCACGGGCCGCATCGCGCTGTGAACAAGCGGCTGACCCTCCTTTTTGGCGGCACCTTTGATCCGCCGCACGTCGGGCACGTGCTGGGCGTGGCGTGGCTGCTGTCGGCGATGGACGCGGACGTCTGGATTGAGCCGGTCGATCGCCACGTGCTGGGCAAGACGCCGCTGCCTTTTGCCACGCGTATGCAATGGAGTCGACTGGCTTTTGGCATCTTCGGGGAGCGCGTGACGGTGCGCGACGACGAGCGGCGACCCGGCGCGTCGGGCGCCACGATCGATCTGGTACGGCACCTGCAAGCGCAGCATCCGGACCGCGTGTTTCGGCTGGCGATTGGCAGCGACATCCTCGCGCAGCGGCACCGCTGGCAGGATTTTCCCGGCTTGATGGCGTTGGCTCCGCTTGTCGTGCTGCCGCGGCCGGGCTTTGGCGTTCCGCCCGACCTCGACGCGCTTGTCGCGCCGGTGGAACTGCCCGACGTGAGTTCCACCGAACTGCGCGCCGATTGGGCCGCCGGGCGTTCTCTCGCCGGCCGCGTCCCCGCAACTGTCATCGCCGCCATGGGGCAGCATGTTGACTGAGCCCCTGTTGATTGTCGGCGCCGGTCGCGCGGGCGTGTCGCTGGCGGTGGCGCTGACGCGCGCCGGGCTTTGCGTGCAGCTCGTGGCGCGGCGGGCGGAGCGGCGGGCGGCGGTCCAAGCGTGGTTGACGCGCCAGGCGTTGCCGATCGAGGTCCTCGCAGCGCCCGTGCCGGCGCGGGTGACTATGCTGGCGGTGCCGGACCGCGCGCTCGCGGGGGCAGCGCTCGCGCTGGCGGGCGGCCAGACGGCGACCGACGGTGCGGTGTGGCTGCACCTTTCAGGCGCCGCACCGTGGCAAGTGTTGCAGGTGCCGGGCGGCGCGCCGGAACTTGCGGCGATGCATCCGCTGGCGGCGCTGCCCGATCCCCTCGATCTCGACGACGCAAACCTGGCCGTGCGGCCGCTCGATGGCGCGACTTATGCGCTGGCCGGCACCGACGCGGCGCAAGCCGTGGCCCGCGCGCTCGTGGCGCATTTGCATGGGCAGGTTGTCGCCGTCGCCGACGCGGCGCGGACGCTCTACCATGCCGCGGCCGCACTGGCCGCCAACGATCTGGTGGCGCTCCTGCATGTGGCGGAACAGGCCGCGATTGCCGCTGGCCTGACGCCGGTGGAGGCGCGCGCCGGTCTGGGCCACCTGATGCAAACGTCGCTCGACGCCATTCGCCGACTGCCGACGGACGCCCCGCTGCGCAACGGCCTCACAGGCGCTGTGGCGCGCGGCGATGCAGCGACGCTGGCTCGGCACATGCAGGCGCTGGGCGCCCATGACCCGGCGGCGGCGCTCATCCACTGCGAATTGTCGACGGTGCTTGTCGATCTGGTGCGGGAAGGCGGCTTGGGTCCAGCGACGTTGGCGGCGCTCGATACGGTGCTGGCGCAGACGCCACGGCCTGACGACGCGCTATAAGTGCGGCCGGCGCGGCATCGCGCCTTCGTTCTGGTCCAAGCGCCGGTAGAGCGTCGCGCGGCTGATGTTGAGCCGCAGCGCCGTCAGCTGCATGTTGTGATCGAGCCGACGCATCGCCAGGCGAATGCCCGCGCGCTCCAATTCCTCGACCGTCGGCAACATGTCCTTGGACGGAAACGCGAACTCGAGCGCCGCGTTCAGGCGATCCGCGACGGATCCTTGGCGCAACTGCGCGCCCACGTCGTGCTCCTGCAGCGCCGCCGCGTTCGGGGACGGCACCGTTTCCAGCGTTCGCGGCGTCAGCCCCATGCCTTCGTCGGCGTGGGTGCCGGGCGGCATCAGCTCCTGGACAAAGCTCGTCGGCAGGTCGCGCAGCGCGATCGTGTCGGTGTCACATTGCAGCGCCGACCGCGCAATGATGTTCTGCAGTTGCCGCACGTTGCCCGGCCACGGATGCAATTCAAACAGGCGCATGACCTCCGGCGTCACGCCCTTGATGGCCTTGCTCTCCTCGCGCGCGGACTGCTTGACGAAGTGCTCGACCAGCATCGGCACGTCCCCTTTCCGCTCGGTCAGCGGCGGGAGCGTCAGCGTGAAAACCGCGAGCCGGTAGAACAGGTCCTCGCGGAACGTGCCGGCGCGCACCATGCCGAGCAGCTCGCGGTTGGTCGCGGCGATGATCCGCGAATCCGTCTGCACCAGCGTGTTGCCGCCCAGCCGCTCAAAACGACCATCCTGCAGCACCCGCAGGAGCTTGGCCTGCAGCGGAAGGGACATCTCGCCAATCTCGTCCAGGAACAGCGTGCCGCCGGACGCCGCTTCAAACTTGCCGATCTTGCGGTTCTGCGCGCCGGTGAACGCCCCGCGCTCGTAGCCGAACAGTTCGCTTTCCAGCAGCGTATCCGGAATGCCCGCGCAGTTGATCGCGACAAACGGCCCTTGAGCCCGCGGACCGCTGTCGTGAATCGTCCGCGCCACGACTTCCTTACCGGTACCGCTCTGGCCGGAAATCAGCACGTTCACGCGGCTATGGCTCAGCCGGTCAATCGCCGCGCGCACGGGCTCCATCGCCGAGGAGTGGGAAATCAGCGCCGAGTACCGATCCCGCCGCGCCAGGGAGGTCGCCAGATGACTGACGTGCTGCTCCTGGGCGATCGCCGCAAAGGCGTTGCGCACGGTGACCTTGACGCGCTCCGTCAGGTCGGGTCCCTTGGTGATGAAGTCAAAAGCGCCCGCGCGGGTCGCGCCAATCACGATGTCCAGGTTGTCGTACGCCGTCATGATGATGATGCGATGGCGCGGCTCAATCTGCTGCAGCTTGCGCAGCAGCTCCAGGTCCTGGCTGTCCGGCAGGCTCAGGTCCAGCAGCACCACGCCGGGCGGCATCGTGCGGACGGCGATCTGCGCCTCATAGGCGCTCTGCACCTTGACGCAGCGATGGCCTTCGCGCGTCAGCAGCTTCTCAATCAGCGACGATACGTCCCGATCATCCTCGACGATGAGCACGTCGCCACCGGCCCGCGGCGCGAGACCCATCGCTGCGGCCGCCGGCGTGTCCAACGGATGAGATTGCGGATTGGCGTCCAACGTCATGGCAGACTCCAGCTGTGCGCGGGCAGAGAAGTGGGGGCGGCAAAGTGCCGATAACCATTCCCGAGCGCGCCGATGTGTTTCAACTTGAGACAGATGATACGCGAACCGATCCCGTCGTCAAGCGACTTCCGACCACTTTTTGCGGTGACGCCCACCCGATGGCCCGGTACACTGCAGCGCGCTCACGTTTGGGCCTTCGCCACCACAATGACTGAGAACTCGAATCGATTCCATGACGTCGACCTGCTGTCCCTGCCAAGGCCGGCGCTCAAGGCGCTTTTCAAGGCGGCGGGCGAGCCGGCCTTTCGCGCCGAGCAACTGTTCCGCTGGCTGCACGTGCGCCTGGAGCGCGACTGGGCGCGGATGACGGACCTGCCCGCGGGCCTGCGCGCCAAGCTCGCGGAAGCGAAGACGCTGGCGGTGCTGGTCCCGACGCTGGAACGGGTCTCCGCGCTCGACGCCAGCCAGAAGATCGTGCTGAACACGGACGACGGCCACGCGATCGAGACGGTCATCATGCCGATGGAGTCGGGCCACGTGACGCAGTGCCTGTCGAGCCAGGTCGGCTGCAAGATGGGCTGCGACTTCTGCGCAACGGCGCGGCTGCCCGTGCGGCAGAACCTGACCGCGGGGCAGATTGTCGAGCAGGTGGCCTACGCATGCCGGCTTGGCTTTGCCCTGGGGCTGCGGCGCGGCGGCGTGGCGGGCGGCGAGGAAGGTCCGCTGTCCGCGCGGCCGCACAACCTCGTGTTCATGGGCATGGGTGAGCCGCTGGACAACCTCGCGGCGGTCATCGACGCGCTCGATATCCTGTGCGATCCCAAAGGCTTCGACTTTTCGCCGCGGCGCATCACGATCTCAACTGCGGGCGTGGCCAAGAATGTCGCCAAGTTGATCGCGGCGCATCCCAATCTGAACCTCGCGTGGAGCCTGACGGCGACGACCGATGACGTCCGCGACCGGCTGATGCCGGTGAACAAGGGCGTGCCGATCCGCAAAATGGTGGACGTGCTGCTGGAACTGCCGGCAAGCGCCAATCGCAAGATCACCTTTGAATACGCGCTGCTCAAGGGCGTCAACGACAGCGACGACGACGCGCGCCGGCTGGCGGCGATGGCGCGCGAGTTGAACGCCCACGTGAACGCGATTCCGTTCAACGCCTGGCCGGGCGCCGACTATCAGCGACCGGAGCGCGTGGTAATTCAGCGGTTTGTCGATGTCGCGCGGCGCGCGGGCGCCAGCATCACGCTGCGGGAGTCCAAGGGCCAGGACATCGGCGCGGCGTGCGGGCAGTTGGCGGGCGAGAAAGTCGCGGCGGCCTAGCGCGCGTGACGGCGGCGCAGAATCAGCGCTCCAGCGAGCAGACCGAGGAGGCCGAGACCCATGGGCGCGGACTGCGGCGCGGAACCGGCCGTGCAACCGGAGCTCGCGGGGGAGGCTGCCCCGCCCGTTGCCGCCGAGTCGTTGTGCGGCGCAGTGGCGCCGGCGTCGGCATTGCCGAATACCGACGTCGTGGCGTCGCTGTCCTTGGTATTGCCGGTCTCGCTGCCGCTGGACGTCGTGGTGCCGCCAAAGCCGCCAAGACCGAGCGACCACGCGTCGTTGGCTTCCGCCGCCGTCATGAAGGCCTTGCCCTGCGCGTCGCAGCCCTTGCTGAGTCCGTCGCACGTTGTGGCGCCGGCGACGCACTGTTCCAGCGCCGCGAGTTCAGTGTCCGCGGTGTGATCGAGCACCCA
>CAINLT010000502.1 GCA_903850505.1 uncultured Myxococcales bacterium
TCGCCGAGATCGTGGGCGAAGAGCTGGTAAATCGCCGCCGGATTCGTGTGGCTGCGATCCTTGCCCTGCGTCAACAGGAAGATGCGATCGCCTTCCTTGGCCGACGTACCGCGCGGCGTCAGGTTCCAACCGTTCTTCAGCGGATCGTCCGCGGGCGTCGCCGGAGCCGCCGCTTCAACCGCCGTCGCTGCCTCAGGCGGGGCCACTGCTTCAGCGGGCTTCGTCGCTTCCGCCTTGGGCGCTTCCGCCGGCGGCGTCTTCTTGCCACATGCTGCCGCCGCGAGGACCGTCGCCGCAATCACCAAAGGGCCGCGCGCGCTGAGAAAAGTGTGCTTTGCCATGTCTATCTCCGTTCGCTGGTCGTTGGCTGCAGTGCCAAGGTCAGAAGCGATCAATCTTCCATACGCCATTTTGCCGCAGCAGAATCGGCCGCAGTTCACTGCCGTCCGGCAGCGTCAGGTGCAGTTGCGCGCGGTCCATCTCCACGGATTCGACCTCAGTCTTGAATCCAGTGTCGACCGCCGACACGTACTTTTCCAGATGGCGCCACAGCCGATCGCCGTCTTTCGCCAGGAGCGGCGATAGCGCGTCGTACAACCGCTGCGTGATGAACGGCTTGAGGCCCTCGAAATTGCGCGCCTTGGCCGGCAACTGCACCACCGCGACGAGCGACTTCAGCTCCTCGCGCGTTGGCGCACCCGCGGGCAGCGGCGCGTTGTCCACCGGCTGGGCCCCGGCCTGGGGCGGGATCTTCTCCAGCGCGCGCACGTCCAGCGCCAGCGGTTCCCGCGACGGCGGCCGTCCTGGCGCGCCCGGATCGAGCGGCGCCTGCAGAAGCCGCTGGCCCCCACGCGTGGGCGCGGGCACCTGAAGCTGCGTGCGCGTGGGCATCGGCGGATGGGCCGCCTGCGGCTCCGGCGCGGCGAGGCGCGGGCAGCGGCGCGGTTCAACCGTGCAGTCCACCGGCTCAGCGCACGCCGTGCCCAGGATAAGCCAACCCAATGCGGCGACGTGCGCCTTGGCGTGTTTGGCCATTCTGATCAGCCGTTGCGGATGATGCGGATGGACTTGATCGTCACCGGCGTGCGCGGACGGTCGCCCGGGCCACGCGGCACGGCGCAGATCTTGTCGATCACGTCGAGGCCATCGATGACCTTGCCGAACACGCTGTGGCGGTTGTCCAAGTGCGGCGTCGAATCACAGGTGATGAAGAACTGGCTGCCGTTGGTGCCCGGACCGGCGTTGGCCATCGAGAGGATGCCGGGGCCGACGTGGCGGAGCGACGGGTGAAACTCGTCGGCGAACTTGTAACCGGGGCCGCCGGTGCCGTCGCCCTTGGGGCAGCCGCCCTGGATCATGAAGCCCGGAATCACGCGATGGAACTGCAAGCCGTCGTAGTAAGGGCGCTTTTCGTCCTTGCCGGTCAACGGATTCTTCCAGGTCGTCGTGCCTTCAGCCAACTGGATGAAGTTGGTGCAGGTCTTGGGCGCTTCCGTCACGAAGAGCTTGATGGTCATGTCGCCGAGCGAGGTTTCCATCACCGCGGTGACGTCCTGGCTGGTCTCCAGCGGTTCAATGGTCTTCAAGGAATTTTGCGGACGGCCGAAGAAAGACATCGTGAGGCTCCTGAGGTTGCGGAACGAATGGGCCGCGATTCTACGGCAGGACTTCGCGTACCTGCAAGACTTCGCTACACTCACCGGGTGCAGTTGCAGCCCCTCCAGCGTCATGTGAGCCAGATCGCCGTCCTGCTGGTGCTGCTTTCCTGTGGTCGCGGCCAAACGCGCGATCAGGCCGATTTCTGGCAAGAGGCGCTGCCGGAGCCGATCGCGGTGCTCGATCCGTGGATCAGCACACCGGTGAATAACAAGGTGCGCGACGACGAGTGGACCGGCCATGTCGTCGAGATCACGCCTTTTGTCGAGGGCCCGCAGGACGCGACGGGCGCGGAACATACCGTGCACATGCGCGACGCGTCATCGACTGATCGGCACCTGCATCTACGGCTTGGCCACGGCACAGTGCTGCCGCTGTTTCGCAATGAGGCGGTGAAAGTCCGCACATTCGCGCGGCTGGGTGACGACGGGACGGTGCAGCACAGCCTGATCGTCTCCGCGCGCCGACCGCTGGGGACGGGCGCCGATTTCAAGCCGGTCGTCATTGTCTCCCGCCACGACGATCTGATCCCGCAGGACGCCCTTCCGCACGTGCTGACGGGGATGACGCGCACGGAACAACTCGCCTACCGCGAGGCGTTCAAGGGCGAGGGCGAATGCACGCAGTCGACTTCCCACTACTTCGTCACGACGGGCGTCGACCTCCATGCGGCCGCTGCGCCCAATCGTCGGCGCGTCACGTATCCGCCGGGCGCGCACATTCGCCGACAGGAGGGCGACAGCAACTACGACGTCACGCTGCATGACGCACGGCGGACGAGCATGGCGCCCTGCCCGGTGCCCGACCAGACCGCGCTGATCTGGTCCGCGGTGTGGGTGGAGGTGGATGCGAAGCTGACGCCCAAGCCGCTGCCGGCGGTGCTCGAGCCGCTGCCGCTGCCGCAAGCGCCCACGCCGACGCAGGTGCCGAGCGCAGTGCCGGTCCGCAAGCCGCGCAAGGTGCGTGAAGCGCCGGTGCATGAGCATCTGGCGCCGCGGCCGTAAGCTCTATCCCACGCGTCCCGCCCAGCGGTCCTCGCCCGGGCGCGTCGGTTCCAGCGTCACGGACTTGGCGCTGCGCAGCGATCCGCCGTGATCGCCGTCCTGCTCGGCGCTCTGTGGCGGCATGTCCGTCCGTTCGACGAGCCACGCTGGCATCCACGTCACAAATTCCATCGGCCCATCGGCCAGCCCATGGCGAAACAGCCGGTTGTCCCACGACTCGGTCGCAACCAGCGTCGCCAACTGCGCCTCAAGCGCCGCCATCGGCTCGCCGCGCTCCCGGTCGATCTGCCGACTCGCCGCGGACAACGTCGCCAGGATCGGCTTGAGACCGGCAGCCTCGGCCGCCGTCACGAGCGTCTGCATCATCGCCAGGTTCTCCGCCCGCTGCCGCTCGACGCCGGGCGGCTGCTGACCCCGGGCGAAATTGGGCATCGCCAGCAGCAGCTCCGCCGGACCGTCGCCCACCGCGCGCAGGAACGCCTTCACAAGCTGCGGCCACTGGCCCGCCAGCACCTCGTCCTGCA